>CAMDHY010000092.1 GCA_945898215.1 Pseudoxanthobacter soli DSM 19599
GTGGCGCGGGCGTACTCGACGCCGTCGGGGCGCGAGACCACCAGCGTCAGCGGCAGCGAGGCGACGGCATCGGCGCGGGCGTTGCGCAGGAGGGCGGTGGCGAAGACGGTCTCGCCGGCGCGGTAGACGCCGCGCTCGGTGTAGACGAAGGCGTCGAGCGGGCCCGGCGCGGTGCGGCCGTCGACGCCGCGGTCGGCGAGGTCGAAGCTCGCGGCGGTGAGGTCGAGGAAGGCGTAGTCGCCGTCGCCCATCGCGGCGGTGAGGATGGTCGGCGCCATGCCGCCGGTCCCGGCGGCGAGGCCGGCCGGGAAGACGACGTGGCCGCTCGCGTCGGTCGTCGCGGTGCCGAGGATCTCGTCGTTGCGGGCGACGAGGCGCACCTCGGCGCCCTCGACCGGCTTGGCGGTGGCGAGCGAGCGCACGAAGGCGTGGGTGCCGTCGGTGCCGGAGAAGCTCGCGAGCCCGAGGTCGGAGACGATGAACCACTGCGTGGCGCGGGTGTTGCCCGACCAGCTCGGCTCCTCCTCGGGCCGGGCGGCGAGCACGTAGACGCCGGGCTCCAGCGTCTTCACGGCATCGTCGACCGGGAAGGCGGTGGTCACCTCCTGGTTCAGCACCCGCTCCACCGGCATCGCGCCGGACCAGACGAGGGCGCCGTTCGAGCTTGCGAGCTGGTCGACCTCGTAGGGCTGCAGCTGGCGGCGGAAGCTGCCGTCGGCCACCGAGCGGGCGAGCGCGCGGTCGCCGACGCGCAACAGGTCGAGCACCACGTCGGCGGTGTTGACGCTGACCACCGGCACGCCGGTGGCGCCGGTGCGCGGCAGCACGTAGGCGGCCGACGGGAAGCGGACGGACGGCTTGCGGTCGCGGACATAGACCGTGTAGCTCGCCGCGTTCTCGAGCTTCTCCTCGACCGTCGAGGGCACGCCGGCGCGCACGGTGACCTCGTAGCGCTCGCCGTGGGTGAGGCCGTCGACGCAGAGTTCGTTGCCGTTGGCGGTGACCACCGGCGAGCGCTGGCCGAGCACCGTCACGTACTTGGAGAAGTCGGTGCGGTCCTTGGCGAGCGGCTCGGAGAACTGCACGCAGAGGCGCGGCGCGGCGGCGTCGGAATCGACCGAATAGTCGAGGATGCGGAAGCCGTGCTCTTCGCGCATCCGCTCGTAGAGGGTGCGCACCATCGTGTCGTCGACGATCGCCAGGCTTGCCTTCAGGCTCTCGATCGCCGGTCGCCACATCTCCCGGCGCTCCAGGCCGCGACCCAGCAGCTGCAGTGCGTCGGCCTGCTCGTCCGGCGTCGCCGAGAGCGTCAGCGCCAGGTAGGAGGCGGAGAGCGCCGCCTGCTCGATGGCGTAGTTGCTGTTCCAGTCCTGGTCGGTGCTGGAAACGAGGCGGGCGGCGGTGGTCAGCCACGCCGGCGCTCCGCCGGCGGCGATCGCCGTCGTCTCGGCGTTGGAGAGCGGCTCGAGGGTGCGGTTGAGGCGGGCGGCGGCGGCGACGCGGGCGCGGAAGCGCGAGGCCTCGGTGATGATGTCGGAGGGCAGGAAGGAGAGGTCCGGCAGCGGCAGCGGTGTCGCCGCGGGGCGGGCGGCGGCGGCGACCTGGATGCGGCCGGAGGCGGCGCCGGAGAACGTCTTCGGGGCGCCGACGTCCGACTTCAGGAAGCACCAGCCGGCCTTCAGGTTGTAGGTGTAGGCGCGGCAGACGCCGTCGGCGATGCAGGCGTTGGCGCAGTCGTCGAGGGAGATGCCGCGGAGGATGTCGTAGTCGAAGCCGGGAAGGTCGGTGGCGTCGAGCCGCTCGATCGTCCGCGATCCTGCCGCCTGCTGCGCGACCGCCGGCGGACCGGCCACCATCACGGCGGCGAGGCCGGCGAGGCCGAGGGCCGCGGCGCGCCAGAACGGCGCCGCCCGCAGGACGGGCGCCACGCTGAGGGCGGCGACGGAGCGGAAACGATCGGCGACCGACATGACGGGACTCCCCACGCAAGGGGCGCCACGATAGCACCGATCGGCCCCCCTCCGGGAGGGAGGGACAACGAAAATCACTTCACGTTCCGATGTTTGCGCGTCACCAAAGGGACACGATGCGGTCACCGCGCCGCCGCGGGCCGCCAGCCGTAGAGCCAGTCGAAGCCGGCGAGCAGCAGGCCCGGCGGGGCGAGCGAGAGGGCGGTGTCGCGGGCGGCGGCGGCCATGCCGGCGAGGTGGTAGATGTCGCCGTTGCGGGCCGCGCCCGCCCACACCTGCCGCACCCGCTCGCGCCGCGCCCGGACATAGGCGGCGAGCGCCGCCTCGGTTTCGTCGCCGCGCGCGTCGGCCAGATGGTCGGCGAGCACGACGGCATCCTCGATCGCCATCGCCGCACCCTGCGCCAGAAACGGCACCATGGCGTGGGCGGCATCGCCGATCAGCACGGTACGCCCGCGCCCCCAGAGGCCGGCGGGGTCGACGGTCGACAGAGGCCAGCGCCGCCAGTCCTCGCCGGCGGACAGGAGTGTGCGCACCGCCGGCGGAAAGCCGGCAAAGCGCGACAACACGGCTTCCGCCGCGGCGGCGTGGTTCCACTCACCACCGTTGCCGTTGGTGCCGTTGCCGTTCGGTGCCTCGGCGGCGGTCGCCTCGGCGACGGCGACGAGGTTGAGGCGGGCGCCGCCGTGCATCGGATAGTGGACGAGGTGGGCGCGCGGCGACAGCCAGATCCAGGCGTCCTCCGACAGCCGGGCGCCGCCGATCGCCGCCGCCGCCGCGACGGGCGCCGTGGCGCGGAAGGCGACCTTGCCGGTCGGCACCGCGGAGGCGCCGCCGATCGCCGCCCGGACCGCCGAGCCGACCCCGTCGGCGCCGACGACGGCACGGGCGACGATCTCGCCGGCCGGCGTCTCCACGCGCACGCCGCCGCGCTCCTCATGGAGGGCGGTTACGGGAGCCGAGAGGGTGAGGCGGATGTCGGGTTCGGCCACAGCGGCGGCGAGCAGCACCGCCTGCAGATCGGCGCGGGCGACCAGCCAGTAGGGCGCGCCATGGCGCTGCGCTGCGCCCGCCCCGAGCGGCACGCGGGCGATCGGCCGGCCGCGGGCGACCGAGGCGATGCGCACCGCCTCCGGCGCCACCGCGACGGCTGACACCGCCTCGCGCAGCCCGAGGCGGTCGAGGGCATGGACGGCGTTGGGGGAGAGTTGCAGGCCGGCGCCGATCTCGGCGAGGCGGGCGGCCCGCTCGATGACCTCGACGGCGATGCCGCGGCGCGCCAGCGCGAGGGCGGTCGCCAGTCCGGCGATGCCGGCGCCGGCGACGACGACCGGCGCCGTCCCGCTCACGGCAACGTCCGCGGCGAGGCCCGTGTCACGCGGCGAGCGGCTCCCACTGGCAGCCGGCCGGCTCGGACCGGCGCGCGCCAAGGGAGGGGTCGTAGCGGTAGAGCGTCGAGCAGTACGGACAGATCTTATCGTCCTCGTCGCCCATGTCGAGGAACTCGTGCGGGTGGTCGAACGGCGGCGTCGCGCCGATGCACAGAAAGCGCTTGGAGCCGACGCGGATCACCTCGGCGCCGATGTCGTTCTGGAAATGGGGAACGACGGTGTCTGACATGGGGCGGGTCCCGGGGCTGCTGACGATCGCGGCGACCATAGCCGGGCCGGCCGGGCGAGGCCAGCCGCCACCGGGGCGCCATCCGGTCGCTGGCCCCGCGGCCGAAACTAGCGCCACTCCCGGATGCCGGCAGCCGTCGCCGCTACACCCGATCCGGGCAACGGAACAATCAAGCGTGAGCCGGAAGTGCCCCGCCTTGACGGATACATGGCGTTGCCCGCACAGTCGTCGCAGGGTCATCGGGGGATGACAGCGCGCGAGCAGACGCCGCGGGCGTGAATGATTGCTACGTTCAATCCAGTTGTTGCCGCCGATATTTTTCGCGAGTGCTCGCTGGGCACGCCGAGCGCGAGATCATTGTGCCTGGCGGGTGGTGCGCACCTTGGCGGGGGCGGGACGCACCTTGGCGGGGCAGTGGCCCCGGCCGGCCGGGGGGCGAGCTCTTTGCACGTGTAGCCTGATCGACAGCATTGGCGAGTCGGTATTCGAAACGTAAACTGTAAGGCACGACAATGGCGTCCTATTTTGCTCTTTATTACTACGTCGTTACCATTGTTGACGATAGCATCGTCATAAATGACGGGCATCTGCAAGATATAAACTATCAGTCGCTCGTGAGTGCCGGTCAACCCGGCGCGGGGGAATTCAGTGTTGGACAGTCCATCTCGTTCAATGGGGGTACGACCAACACCTACACGGGGCAGACGAGCGAAGGGCCGGTGATACAAGGGACCTATCTGCATTCGAACAATGCGGGTCTGACCGTGGATCAATCGCTTCCGTATCTGGTGAGCGCCTTCACGGTCTGCTTCCTTGCCGGCACGCGGATCAGGACGCCCGAGGGGGATGTGCCGGTCGAGGCGCTGTCGATCGGCGATTTCGTCATGACCGCCGACGGGCGCACTGCCCCGGTGCGCTGGGTGGGGGTGCAGAGCGTCGTGACGCTGTTCGCCGACCCGCTGCGCACCTTGCCGATCCGCATCGCCGCCGGCGCCCTCGCCGAGGGCCTGCCGGTGCGCGACCTCTGCGTTTCGCCCGACCACGCCCTCATGCTCGACGGCGTGCTGGTGCAGGCGGGCGCGCTGGTGAATGGCATGACCATCGTCCGCCAGACGGCGATGCCGGAGTGCTTCACCTACTTCCACGTCGAGCTCGACGACCATGCGCTGATCCTCGCCGAGGGCGTGGCGGCCGAGACCTTTGTCGACAACGTCACCCGGCGCCGCTTCGACAACTTCGCGGAGTACGCGGCGCTCTACGGCGACACGGCGGCTGCGATCGCCGAGATGGACGCCCCGCGGGTGAAGTCGGCCCGCCAGCTGCCGCACGCGCTGCGCGAGCGGCTGGAATCGCGCACGATCGCTCTCGACGCGACGAGCGCGGCCGCCTGAGCCGCCGATCGCCGCCGGCCAGACATCCACGACCCGCGCTGGACGGGCGAGTGTCGTCGTGTTGCCGAGTGTCGTCGTAGTGCAAAGATGGCGTGCGAAGCTCTAAGGAGGGGAAAGGGGGCGACGCTGGTCTGCCGAGCGTGCAGCGTTCGATGGCGACGTCGCAGCGGCGTTTGCCGATTTGGCACTGACGCGAACGCAGAACTCCTGCCAGCGGAGGCCATCACCCCTGTTTCGGCTGAAGACGAGAGTGGCACCGTTTTTGCCTGTCGCGAAAGTAGAATGTTCCGGCGCCAAATCTCCCGGAATCGAAGGCCCGAGCGCCACGAGACACAAAGCGCTAAATCTAGTTGCACTTGACTACTAGGGTAGGACGGACATGGCGACTTTTTCTGCGACCCTGCAGGTCCGATACGACTCAGGCTTTAAGTCTTTGGCATCGTTCGGTGGCGATGGGTTTTCTGCTTCAGATGGCGAGTCGGACAGCCAGTTCACCGAGGGGGAGGAGGTAACAGTAACAATATTTGCTGGCTTTGTATTTTTTTCGGGTACATTCGCTGGAACAGCAGTCATCGGTGGGAAGGTTTTTATCGCCGTCGTCGACGGCTCAGTTACAAATTTTTTTGGCCCCCAAGAAGTTCCATCCGATGTGTTGCCTCCTACGCTGTCGGCCATCACGCTCGACACGAACCCCTTCACGGTCTGCTTCGCTCGCGGCACGCGAATCGCGACCCCTCACGGTGAGCGTGCGGTCGAAGCGTTGTCGATCGGCGACCTCGTCCTGACCGCGGAGGGTGCCAGCACGGCGGTCAAGTGGATCGGCCGGCAGACCGTGCACAAGCTGTTCACTCCGGACCTGAGCTTCCGGCCGGTGCGGCTCCACGCCGGCGCCCTCGCCGAGAACGTTCCGTGCCGCGACCTCGTGGTGACCGCCGACCACGGCCTCTTACTCGACGACGTGCTGGTGCAAGCGGGAGCGCTTGTGAACGGCACGACGATCGAGCGCGTTGCGTCGTCGGAACTCGGAGAGATGGTGACGTACTACCATCTCGAAACCGCTTCCCACGATGTCATCCTCGCCGAGGGCGTGCCGGCGGAGACCTTCGTCGACAACGTCACCCGCCGCCGCTTCGACAACTATGCCGAGTACGCGGCGCTCTACGGGGACGCGGCGGCGTCGATCGCCGAGATGGACGCGCCGCGGGTGAAATCGGCCCGGCAGCTGCCGCAGGCGCTGCGCGAGCGTCTGGCGGCCCGGACGGAGACCCTGCGGCCGGTGGTGTCCTCGGCGGCCTGACGGCCGGCGCGGCGCCAGGTCGGGCAAAGACGGCGCCTGCGGCATTGATCGGCGGGAGGCGGCGGCTATGGTGCCGGCGCCTTCCCCGTTCCGTCCAGGGTGCCGATGCCTCAGTTCGATTCCGCCGGCGTGCCGATCGCCTTCCTCGACGAGGGCGAGGGCGAGCCGATCCTGCTCATCCACGGCTTCGCCTCCAACCGCGAAGTGAACTGGGTCGGGCCCGGCTGGGTGGAGGCTCTGACGAGGGCCGGCCGGCGCGTCATCGCGCTGGACAACCGCGGCCACGGCGAGAGCGGCAAGCCGCGCGATCCGGCGGCCTATTTCGCCCCCGTCATGGCGGAGGACGCGCGCCGGCTGCTCGACCACCTCGGCCTCGAGCGGGCCGACGTGATGGGCTACTCGATGGGGGCGCGGATCACCGCCTTCCTGACACTCGCCCACCCGGCGAGCGTGCGCAGCGTGATCTTCGGCGGTCTCGGTCTCGGCCTCGTCGACGGCACCGGCCCGTGGGAGCCGATCGTCGCGGCACTGGAGGCGCCCTCGCTCGACGTCATCCAGCACCAGACGGGGCGGATGTTCCGCCGCTTCGCCGAACAGACAGGCGGGGACCTCACGGCGCTCGCCGCCTGCATGCGCTCGTCGCGCCAGACGCTGTCGCCGCAGGAGGTCGGGCGCATCGACGTGCCGGCGCTCGTTGCCGTCGGCAGCCGCGACGCGATCGCCGGATCAGCGGAAGAGCTCGCGGCGCTGCTGCCGCAGGGCCGGGCGCTCGTCATTCCGAACCGCGACCACATGCTCGCCGTCGGCGACAACGTCTACAAGGCCGGCGTGCTGGAGTTTCTCCGCGAACGGCCGTGAGCGCGCGCCGGACAGAGGCCCGGCGCGGGTCTCACATCAGTGTGGCCGCCCCGACGCCGCCGGACTGGTGGCCGGCATCGTCCAGGCGATCGGTAGCGTCAGGACGAAGCTGAGGACGATCACCACCGGCAGGTAGAAGGCGGCATCGGCGCTCAGCGCCGGCAAGGACAGGACGATCACCGCGCCGATCCCGAACAGCACGGCGTTGATCATCATTGCCAGCAGGGCGGCGATTTGCAGTCTCGTCGGCATCGGGATCCCTCCTCGGTCTCTCCTGAGGAAGGTCCGGCGTGCCGGAATGGTTCCGCCGCCGGTGCCCGCGGCACCGGCGGCGGGGCGTTCAGGTCAGGTTGGCGGCGTAGAAATCCAGCGTGCGCTGCCAGGCGGTGGCGGCGTCGGCGGCGTCGTAGCGCGAGCCGGTCGGGTTCGCGAAGGCGTGGTCGGCGTCGTACCAGTAGACCGTCAGGCTGTCCGCCTTGCCGGCAGCGGCCATGTTCTTCTCGAAGCCCTCGACCATCTCCTTGTTGATCGACTGGTCGAGGGTGCCGAAGTGGCCGAGCACCGGGCCCTTCAGGCTCTCGAGCTGCGACACCGTGCGGGTGACGTTGCCATAATAGATGACGGTGGCGTCGACCGGCGCGGCGATCGACGCGTTCAGCGACCAGGCGCCGCCGAAGCACCAGCCGACGGTACCGACCTTGTCGGTGGCGTCCTGCAGGTCGCGGGCGTAGTAGACCCAGGACGAGACGGCGTCGGTGGCGTCCTCGGTGTTGAGGCCGGCCATCTGCGCCTTCGCCTCGTCGGCCGTCGTCGCCGGCTCTTCCTTGCCGAACAGGTCGATGGCGATGGCGATGTAGCCCTTGTCGGCGAGATCGGCGGCGACCGCCTTGATCTGGTCGTTGAGGCCCCACCACTCGTGGATGAGAACGATCGCCGGGGCGGGCAGCTGCGCCGGCTTGGCGATGACGCCCTTCGCCGGCTTGCCCATCACGGTGGTGATCGACACCGGCGTCACCTTGGCGGCGGCGGCCTGGGCAAGCACCGGATCGGCGAGCACGGCGGCGATCGGCAGGGTGCCGAGGCCGGCGAGGAAGGCGCGGCGGTCGGTCGCCGAAACGAAGATCGGCGGCATCTCCGCGTGGGCGCCACATCCATCGAGAGTGCACATCGGTCGGTCTCCTCGGCTCTTGTCGGTCCGCCGCCCGGCTCCCCCGGCGACGCGTGCCGTCAAACTATCGTACCCGGCCTTTGCGACAAGCCGTCTTCGTCGCCCGCCCGCGCGGCGGTGCGTTTGACCCGATCCCGGTGCCCGCCTAAAACCGGCGCCGATCGGGCACGGCGAGCGGACGGGCGGCGGACGGGCATGTCTCACAACACCTTCGGCCATCTCTTCCGCGTCACCACCTGGGGCGAGAGCCACGGACCGGCGATCGGCTGCGTCGTCGACGGCTGCCCGCCGGGGATCGCGCTGAGCGAGGCGGAGATCCAGGCCGACCTCGACCGCCGTCGGCCCGGCCAGTCGCGCTACACGACGCAGCGCCGCGAGCCCGACGCCGTGCGCATCCTCTCGGGCGTCGTGCCGGGTGCCGACGGCGAGGGCTTCGTCACCACCGGTACGCCGATTTCCCTGCAGATAGAAAACGTCGACCAGCGCTCGAAGGACTATTCCGAGATCACGGACCGCTACCGGCCGGGCCACGCCGACTTCACGTACGACGAGAAATACGGCCTGCGCGATCCGCGCGGCGGCGGCCGGTCCTCGGCGCGGGAAACGGCGATGCGCGTCGCCGCCGGCGCCATCGCCCGCAAGGTGCTGGGCGGCGTCGTCGTGCGGGCGGCGCTGGTGCAGATCGGCGACATCGCCATCGACCGCGCGCGCTGGGACTGGGCGAGCGTCGGCGACAACCCGTTCTTCTGCCCAGACCCCGGCACCGTCGAGCGCTGGACGGCGCTCCTCGACGGCGTGCGCAAGCGCGGCTCGTCGATCGGCGCCGTGGTCGAGGTGGTGGCCGAGAACGTGCCGGCCGGCCTCGGCGCACCGCTCTACGGCAAGCTCGACGCCGACCTCGCCAGCGCGATGATGTCGATCAACGCCGTGAAGGGGGTGGAGATCGGCGCGGGCTTTTCCGCCGCCGCGCTGTCGGGCGAGGAGAACGCCGACGAGATCCGCATGGGCAACGACGGCCGGCCGCTGTTTCTGACGAACAATGCCGGCGGCATCCTCGGCGGCATCTCGACGGGCCAGCCGGTGGTGGCGCGCTTTGCGGTGAAGCCGACCTCGTCGATCCTGATCCCGAAGCGCTCGATCGACTCGACCGGCCAGGAGATCGACGTCGTCACCAAGGGCCGCCACGATCCGTGCGTCGGCATCCGCGCGGTGCCGGTGGGGGAGGCGATGATGGCGATCGTGCTCGCCGACCACCTCCTGCGCGACCGCGCCCAGGTGGGCGAGCGGCCGGCCTGGCGGCGCGGCTGAGGCGGACCGTCGGCGTCAGCTGCCGACGACGGCCTTCAGCTTCTCGACCGCCTTCTCCTGCGGGTCGCGGTAGTCGACGGTGCCGGCGAAGTCGCCGTTCTTGTCGAACAAGAGTACCGCGGCCGAGTGGTCCATCGTGTAGTCGCCGTCCCCGAGATCGACCTTGCGAGCGTAGACCCGGTAGGCCTTCGTCACCGCGGCGATCTGCTCGGGCGTACCGGTGAGGCCGACGATGCGCGGATCGAAGGCGGAGAGGTAGTCCTTCATCGATTGCGGCGTGTCGCGCTCGGGATCGACGCTGACGAAGACGATCCTGAGGTCGTCGCCCGCCGGGCCGAGCGCCTTCAGCCAGCCGTCGGCCTCGGCGAGCGTCGTCGGGCAGACGTCGGGGCAGTGGGTGAAGCCGAAGAACATGGCGCGCGGCCGGCCGGCGAAATCGGCCTCCGTCACCGTCTGGCCATCGGTGCCGATGAGGGTGAACGGCCCGCCGACGGAGCCGACGCTGGTGCCGGCATTGGTGCCGGCGTTGGTGCCCGACGGCCCGCGATCGAGCACGCCGGTGGTGATCACCACCACCACCACGGCGGCGATGACGGCGACCGACCAGGCGGCCACGCGGACCCAGAACAGCGTGCGCATCGATCACTCCTCGTCCGTTCGGGCGCGAAACTGCCCGCGCGTTGGGCTCGGCGCAACCGCTGTCGTCGCCGCAGGCGCGTCCTCAACCCGCCGCCGGCCGGCCAGGTTTCGGCGCCGTCGCGGCGGTGGCGTGGCCGGCGAAGGCGGGGCGTTCGTCGGTGCCGGGCGGGATGACGGTGCCCATCGGCGCCGTCGAGGCGGACGAGAAGCCGGTCTTGTCGGCGGTCGCCGTGCCGCTGCGCACCCGGATGCGCACGACGATGAAGACGAACAGCAGCACCTGCACGGTGGCGGTCACCAGGAACAGCGCATGCGGCCCGCCCTGGGCCATGGCGAAGGCGGCGATCAGCGGCCCGCACACCGAGCCGAGGCCGTTGAGGAGCAGCACGCCCGCCGCCGTCTCGACGTACTCGCCCGTCGCCGTCTTGTCGTAGGCGTGCGCGGCGGCGAGCGAGTAGCCGGGCAGCGTCAGCACGCCGAAGACGAAGCCCATCAGCATGAGGAGTTCGGTGCCGACGGTGAGGAGGCCGAGGGCGAGGCCGGCCATCGTCGAGCCGACGAGCAGCATCGCCAGCACGATGCGGCGGTCGATGCGGTCGGACAGCCGCCCGACCGGCCACTGGCCGAGCGCACCACCGGCCACCGTGGCGCTGACGAACAGCGCCGCCTGCTCGACCGAGAGGCCGATGCCGGTGGCGAAGACGGCGCCGAGCGCCCAGAAGGCGCCATTGGAGACGCCGATCATGAAGGCGCCGACGAAGGCGACGGGGGCGGTGGCGAACAGGCGGCGGGGCCGGAAGCGGACGAGCGAGATCGGCGCCGGCTGCGCCGCGCTCGTCAGCGCCACAGGCAACGTCGCCAGCGAGATCAGGATCGCGGCCAGCACGAACGGCGCGATCGCCGTCACAGGGTAGAGCGACACCATCATCTGGCCGGCAGTGAAGGCGGCGAAGTTGACGACGATGTAGGCCGACATCACGGTGCCGCGCGTCGTGTTGCTGGCGCGGTCGTTGAGCCAGCTCTCGATGACGAGGTAGAGGGTGGCAAGGCTGAAGCCGCTCATCGCGCGAAGGCCGTTCCACACCAGCGGATCGCGCATCAGCGAGTGGCAGAGCACGAGGACCGCGGCGGCGGAAATCATGGCCGCGAAGGTGCGGATGTGGCCGGCGCGCAGGATGACGTAGGGGCCGAGCAGGCAGCCGGCGACGAAGCCGACATAGTAGCTCGAGCCGAGCAGGCCGAGCATGACCGTGTCGAAGCCAGAGGCCTCGCCCGACAGCGGCAAGAGCGTGAACTGCAGGCCGTGGCCGGTCAGCAGGAAGCCGATGCCGAGCAGCAGCGAGAAGACGGGGCGGAGGGTCCGGAACATCGGTGGGGCAAGACGGAATGGCGGCGGAAACGGTCGGTCGGTCCGGGTCCGCCTCGCTGCGCGGGCCGCCCCCGTGCGTCGATCCGTCCGGATGGCGTGAAAGGCTGGGGGCGGGGTGCCGTCGCGGACGGCCCCGGCCGCCGCAGCAGAAGTCGCACCTTCGTGAAAAGCTTGAACGAAATCGCCGCCCGAATCGACCGGTCCGGACGCCGTCCGCTCTAGGGGCAGGTCGTGGCGAAAGCGTGTCGGTGGCTTTCGCGGGGCTAGCCGCGCTTCGGCACGGCGAGGCGCTGCGCCGGAGCGGCCTCGAGGCCGAGCGCGCGCCGCACGGTGGCGGCGATGCCGGCGGCGTCGAGGCCGGCGAGCGCGTACATCACCTCCGGCTTGTCGTGGGCCAGATAGGTGTCCGGCAGGACCAGGGTGCGCACCTTGAGGCCACCGTCGAGAAGGCCCTCCTCGGCGAGCGCGCCGAGCACGTGGCTGCCGAAGCCGCCGATCGAGCCCTCCTCGACCGTCACCAGCACGGCGTGGTCGCGGGCGAGCCGGCGCAACAGGTCACGGTCGAGCGGCTTCAGGAAGCGGGCGTCGGCGACCGTCGTCGAGAGGCCGGCGGCGCGCAGCTCGGCGGCGGCGCGCAGGCACTCCTGCAGCCGGCCGCCGAGGGACAGAAGCGCTACCGACGTGCCTTCCTCGACGATGCGGCCGACGCCGATCTCGAGGGGCGAGGCAGGGGAGGGGATGTCGAGCCCGACGCCCTCGCCACGCGGATAGCGGAAGGCGATCGGCCCGTCTTCGTAAGCCGCGGCGGTCGCCACCATGCGGGCGAGCTCGACCTCGTCGCCGGCCGCCATCACCACCATGCCGGGCAGACAGCCGAGGAAGGCGAGGTCGAAGGCGCCGGCGTGGGTCGGCCCGTCGGCGCCGACGAGGCCGGCGCGGTCGATCGGGAAGCGCACCGGCAGCCCCTGGATGGCGACGTCGTGGATCACCTGGTCGTAGGCGCGCTGCAGGAAGGTCGAGTAGATGGCGCAGAACGGCTTCAGGCCATCGGCCGCGAGCCCCGCCGCGAAGGTGACGGCGTGCTGCTCGGCAATGCCGACGTCGAAGGTGCGCTGCGGGAATTCGGCGCCGAACAGGTCGAGCCCGGTGCCGGAGGGCATCGCCGCGGTGACGGCGACGATGCGCTCGTCCCGGCGCGCCTCCTCGATCAGGCTCGTCGCGAAGACGCGGGTGTAGGCCGGCGCGTTCGCCTTCGCCTTCGCCTGCTCGCCGGTAACGACGTCGAAGCGGTTGACGCCGTGGTACTTGTCGGCCGAGGCCTCGGCGGGCGGGTAGCCCTTGCCCTTGCGCGTGACGACGTGGACGAGCACCGGCCCCGGCGCGGTGTCGCGGACGTTCTTCAGGATCGGCAAAAGCTGGTCGAGGGCGTGCCCGTCGATCGGGCCGATGTAGTAGAAGCCGAGCTCCTCGAAGAGCGTGCCGCCGCCCATCGCCAGGCTGCGCGCGAGCTCCTCGGCCCTGGCGGCGCCGCGCTCGACGAACTTCGGCAGGTGGCGGGTGAGGCCCTTCACCGCCTCGCGCAGCGTCACGTAGGTGCGGCCCGAGACGAGGCGGGCGAGGTAGCCGCTCATCGCGCCGACCGGCGGGGCGATCGACATGTCGTTGTCGTTCAGCACCACGACCATGCGGGCGTGCTGGGCGCCGGCATTGTTCATCGCCTCGTAGGCCATGCCCGCCGACATCGCCCCGTCGCCGATGACGCAGACGACGTTGTGGCGCTCGCCCTTGAGGTCGCGCGCCACCGCCATGCCGAGGCCGGCGGAGATCGAGGTCGAGGAGTGCGCGGCGCCGAACGGGTCGTATTCGCTCTCGGCCCGGCGGGTGAAGCCCGAAAGCCCGCCGCCCTGGCGCAGCGTGCGGATGCGGTCGCGCCGGCCGGTGAGGATCTTGTGGGGATAGGTCTGGTGGCCGACGTCCCAGATCAGCCGGTCGGTCGGCGTGTCGAAGACATAGTGCAGCGCCACTGTCAGCTCGACGACGCCGAGGCCGGCGCCGAGGTGGCCGCCGGTGACGGAGACGGCATCGATCGTCTCGAGGCGGAGCTCGTCGGCGAGCTGCGGCAGGCTCGATTCCGGCAGGCGCCGCAGGTCGGCGGGCGTCGGCACGAGGTCGAGCAGGGGCGTCTTCGAAGCGGATGTCACCGCGGGTCTCCCTCGCGCCGGGGGTGGGGTGGCGCGAAAGGGCAGACCACTAGCGGCACTGCGCCGGCCATGCAACGCGGCACGGTCGTCACCGGTCCGGCAGGGGAATGAACTCGTGCTCGCCCGGCACCGCGGGGAAGCGTCCGGCCTTCCAGTCGGCCTTCGCCTGCTCGATCCGGTCGCGCGAGGAGGAAACGAAGTTCCACCAGAGATGCCGCGGTTCGTCGAGCGTCGCGCCGCCCAGGAGGACGACGCGCGCGTCGCTGAGCGCCGTCACCGTGATCGCGTCGCCGGGCCGCAGCACGAGGAGGCGGCCGGGCTCGAAGCGGTCGCCGGCGATCGCGACGGTGCCTTCCACGAGGTAGAGGGCGCGCTCCTCGGTGGCGGCGTCCACCGGCAACCGCGCACCGGCCACCATGCGGGCGTCGACGAAGAGGGTGTCCGCGTGGGTCGCGACCGGCGAGGTGGCGCCGAAGGCGCTGCCGACGACGATGCGGGCCGACAGTCCGCCGTCCTCGACGACCGGCAGCGCCGCGGCGCCGTGGCTGGCGAAGAACGGCTCGTCCTCCTCGTGGGCGCGCGGCAGGGCGACCCAGAGCTGCAGGCCGTGCAGGCGCCCGTCGCCGCGGCGCTGGTCCTCGCCCGAGCGCTCCGAGTGGGCGATGCCGCGCCCGGCGCTCATCCAGTTGACGGCGCCGGGGACGATCGTCGTGAGCGAGCCGAGGCTGTCGCGATGCACGATGGCGCCATCGAACAGGTAGGTGAGGGTGGCGAGCCCGATGTGCGGGTGAGGCGCGACGTCGATGCCCTCGCCGATCCCGAAGCCGGCCGGCCCCATCTCGTCGAGAAACACGAACGGCCCGACCGTCCGCCGGCCGGCCACTGGCAGGGCGCGCCGCACCAGGAAGCCGCCGAGGTCGCGCGTGCGCGGCACGATGACGGTCTCGACGGCCGGGGCCACGGCCGGTTCGGAGGACGCAGGCGCGTCCGCGAGGGCGGGATCTTCGGCACCGGTCAGGCTCATCGTCGACGGTCTCCTGTCCGGCCGGGGGACGACCGCCTAGGCTCACAGGCGCGGCGCGACGGGAGCGCAGACCGCAGCCGAAAGCTTCGCCCGCTCAGCGAACCTTCCCGTCAAATGGGGCGCCGTCATGCCGCGTCCAGCGGCTCTGTGCCCGTGGCCACGCCGCCCGGGCCGAGCTGGATCCTCTCGACGCGCATTTCCGCCCGCTTCAGGAGCGCGTCGCAGTGAGCCTGCAGCAGCTTGCCGCGCTCGTACTTGGCGATCGAGGCTTCGAGTGCGACCTGGCCACGCTCCAGTTCGTCGACGATGGTCTCGAGCTCGCCCATCGCCGCCTCGAAGCTGAGAGCGGCGACATCTTTGGGCAGCGGCTCTTTCGGCACGTTCGGCTTGTCGGGCACGCTTCGTCCTCTTGCAAATGAGTTGTGTACTGGGGCGTCAGCCGAGCTTGATGACGGCGAGCAGAATGCCGGCGATGGCGATCATGGTGGCGATCGTCCAGGTGAGCTGGGTGCGCGCCAGCGCGTGCATGTCGGCGCGGAGAGTGGCCATGTCCGTCTGCCACTCCGCGCGCGCCTCGGCGGCCTCCTGACGGATCACCGCGAACCCGGTCCGCATCTCGCTGCGCAGCTCGGCGAGTTCCTGCCGGACGCTGGCGATCTCGGTCCGCAGCTCGGCGCGCAGTTCGGCGATCTCCTGCCGGACGCTGGCGATCTCGGTCCGCGTCTCGCTGCGCAGCTCGGCGAACTCCTGCCGGACGCTGGCGATCTCGGTCCGCAGCTCGGCGCGCAGCTCGGCGATCTCCTGCCGGACCGATGCGAACTCCGCTCGCATCTCGCCGCGCATCTCGGCGATCTCCTGCCGGACGGCTGCAAACTCAGTCCGTGTCGCTCCCTTCTGGTCAGCGAATTCCGTCCGCGTTTCCGCCCGCAGCTCGGCGTTGCCGGACTTGAGCGACGCGAACTCGCTCCTCGCCTCAGCCCGGGTCTGCGCGAGCTCGCTGCGCACGTCCGCCCGAAGGGTCTCGAAGTCGGCCCGCACCTCGGCGGCGCGCGCATCCATCTGGTCCCGCGTCACCAGCGCCGACGTCCGGTCGTCGAGCGCGCCGACGATCGCCTCGGCGATACCGGTGGCATCGCGGTCGGAGAGCCCGGTGCGGTTGCGCAGGACGTCCATGATCTGGAACACGTTCATCCTCGGAGAGTAGCGCAGCCGCGGCTGCGGCGCATCCGGCCTCACGCCTCCATCAGGGCGCCGACGTGGACCGCGACCGAGCGCGACAGGCCCTCGAGGTCGTAGCCGCCTTCCAAGAGCGACACGACGCGGCCGCCGCAGCGGCGGGCGGCGATCTCAAGCAGGCGCCGCGTCACCCACGCGAAATCGGACTCGATCAGGCGGATCTCGGCCAGCGGGTCGCGCACGTGGGCGTCGAAGCCGGCGGAGATGACGACGAGATCCGGCCCGAAGGCGTCGAGGGCCGGCAGCACCACCTCGTCCATCGCGGCACGGAAGACCTCGCCGTCGTCGCCGGCCCGCAGCGGCGCGTTGACGATGTTGCCGACGCCGGTCTCGGAACGCTCGCCGGTGCCCGGATAGAGCGGCATCTGGTGGGTGGAGCCGTAGAAGACGCTCGCGTCCGACCAGAAGATGTCCTGGGTGCCGTTGCCGTGGTGGACGTCGAAATCGATGATGGCGACGCGCTCGGCGCCGTGGGTGCGCTGGGCGTGGCGCGCGGCGACGGCGGCGTTGTTGAACAGGCAGAAGCCCATGGCGCGGTCGTGCTCGGCATGGTGGCCGGGCGGGCGCGAGGCGACGAAGGCGTTGGCGACGCGCCCCGTCATCACCTCGTCCACCGCCATCATGGCGCCGCCGACGCCGCGCAGCGCCGCCTCGAGGCTGCCGGGCGACATCGTCGTGTCGGCGTCGAGCCGCACCAGTCCCTCGGTGGGTGCCGCCCGGGTGATCACGTCGACATAGGCAGCGCGATGGGCGAGGCGCGCGTCGTCGAGCCGGCCGAGGGGGGCCTGGTCGCGCTCCAGCGTCTGGAAGCGCTCGGCCTCCATGACGCGCTCGATCGCCCGCAGCCGGTCCGGCCGCTCGGGATGACCGAGCGGCGTCAGGTGCTCGAGGAAGGCCGGATGGGAGAGATAGAGGGTCGACACGGTTCCTCCCGTCGTCTGTTTTTCGCCGAGGGTCACGCTCGCGCGTAGACGTCCTCGAGGCGGACGATGTCGTCCTCCTCGAGATAGCTGCCGGTCTGCACCTCGATCAGCTCGAGCGGGATCTTGCCGGGGTTGGCGAGGCGGTGGACGGCGCCGAGCGGCACATAGACCGACTGGTTCTCCGACACCACCAGCACCCGCTCGTCGATCGTCACCTCCGCCGTGCCGCGCACCACCACCCAGTGCTCCGCCCGGTGCATGTGCTTCTGCAGCGACAGCCGCGCCCCCGGCTCGACGACGATCCGCTTCACCTGGAAGCGGTCGCCGCGGTCGATCGATTCATACGAGCCCCAGGGCCGGTAGCAGCGCGCGTGCGAGCTCACCTGATGGTGGTTGCGGGCGCGCAGTCGGTCCACCAGCGTCTTCACCTCGCCGGAACGCTCGCGCCGGGTGACGAGAACCGCATCGGGCGAGGCGACGACGACGACGTCATCGAGCCCGATGACGCCCACCACCGGCCCGTCCGAGCGGATCAGGCTGCCGCTGGTGTCGACCGCCTCGACCGGGCCGTCGAGCACGTTGCCCGCCTCGTCGGTGCCGCCGAGATCATAGATCGCCTCCCAACTGCCGACGTCGGACCATCCGAAGGAGGCGGGGACGACGGCGATGCGCTCGGTCTTCTCCATCACGGCATAGTCGATCGAAATCACCGGCGCGGCGCGGAAGCTCTTCGGCTCGAGGCGGACGAAGCCGAGGGCGGGATCGGTCTCGGCCCCCGCCGCCGCCGCCCGCGCGGCCTCCGCCACAGCCGGGGCGAAGCGGTCGAGCTCGTCGAGCAGCACGTCGGCGCGGAACAGGAAGTTGCCGCTGTTCCACAGGCAGCCCTCGGCGAGGTAGCGCGCGGCCGTCGCCGCATCCGGCTTCTCGGCGAAGGCGGCGACGCGGCGCGCGCCGGTCTCGCCGATCGCCGCACCGGGGCGGATGTAGCCGTAGCCGGTGGCCGGGTAGGTGGGGGCCATGCCGAAGGTGACGATGTCGCCCGCCGCGGCAACGGCTGCGGCGGCATCGACGGCGGCCAGAAACGCGGCGTCGTCGAGGATGACGTGGTCGGCGGCGAGCGCCAGCACCAGCGCCCCGGGATCTCCGGCGGCGACGAACGCGGCGGCGGCGGCCAGCGCCGGCGCCGAGTTGCGCCGCTCGGGCTCGAGCAGCACGGTGACAGCGGCGCCGACGTCGCTCGCCTGGTTCTCGGCGAAGAAGCGCAGCTCCGCGTTGGTCATCACCACCGGCTGCCGGAAGCGCGCCGGGTCGGCGACGCGCTTCAGCGTCTGCTGATAGGTCGACAGCGGCCCGACGAGCCGCTGGAACTGCTTCGGCAGACTGTCGCGCGACACCGGCCACAACCGCGTGCCGGCCCCGCCGGCGAGAACGACGGGGGTGATCGGGTTCGTCATTGGGACTCCTGGTCGGTCAGGGGGCGTCGGCGGTGTGATCGGTCGCCCGCTCGGAATAGACGATGTGCGCCTTCAGGACCGCCACGCAGGCCTCGAGCTCGGCGGCGAGCACGTGCATGTTCGGCAGGTCGATGATCAGCTTCTTCAGGCCCTTGGTGCCGTCCTCGC
>CAMDHY010000093.1 GCA_945898215.1 Pseudoxanthobacter soli DSM 19599
TAGAGGTCGGAGCCGGCGCACCACTGGCAGCGGTGGCGGCCGTCCGGCCCGGCGACGAGCCCGGGCGCCACCGGCACGTCGACGTCACGCGAAGGTGCGGCAGGCATCGTCCGGTCTCCCTCCCCGACGGCGCCGCTGCGGCACCGCCCATCGAATCGCCCCGAGCCTAGACCAAAACAGGAACGATTTCTGCTTTGCTCCGCGCCCGCGGGCAACCGTCATGGCGGGGTACGCGTTCGGGCCTGGTTGCCAGCACCCCCACCGTGCGGTGTTATGGCGATCCGAAGGACGAGGCTGCCAAGCGATGTTTGCCCGCGTACGACTGTGTAGCCTCGCCCTCCTGGTCACCCTTCTCGTTCCGGTCGCCGCGGTGCGCGCCGCGCCGCCGACGCCCGACGAGGTGGCCAACGCCTTCACCGACGAGGAGATCACCGACGGCTTCCTGCGCACGGTGTTCGGCGCGGAGGGCAACCAGGACGCCCGCAAGGACATCGTCCGCAAGTTCACGAAGCCGGTCCGCGTCGTCATCATCAATCGCGCCGTCACCGACCGGACCGCCCAGGTGGCGAAGTTCATCGCGACGCTGAACAAGGTCGTCGAGAACCTGTCGATCCGCACGGTGAAGAAGCAGGCCGACGCCAACATGGTCGTCTTCCTGGTCGACCGCAGCGGCTACCAGGCGGTGATCCGCGAGACGCTGCCGGAGGGCTTCGACACGCGCTTCATCGAATCGAGCCACTGTTCCGGCGTCACCGGCGGCAAGCGCGACGGCACGCTCGAGAGCGCCTACATCTACATCCCCACCACCGAGGGCTGGCGCAGCACCCGCCACTGCATGGTCGAGGAGATCACACAGTCGCTAGGGCCCGTGAACGACGACTGGCGGCTGCCGAACTCGATCTTCAACGACTATTCCGACGTGCCGGGCTTCGGCATCTTCGACTGGTTCATCCTCAACACCCTCTACGACCGCCGCATCAAGCCCGGCATGAGCCCGGATGAGGTGAAGAAGCTGCTGCCGGCGGTGATCGCCGACGCCCGCAAGCGCCTGAAGCGGCTGGTCGCGACGAAGGTCATCGATCCGGGCAAAAAGCCGGGTGAGTAGGGCGGCAACGGACGTGCGAGCCCGAATGTCTCACTTCCTTCTCCCAGCCTCGCTGGGAGAAGGTGGCCGCAGGCCGGATGAGGGCTGGCGCGCACCGCGCGCCAGAGCGATGGTGCGCGAGCAGGGTTCCGCGCCGCGGCGGGGCGCGGCCCTCATCCGCCCTTCGGGCACCCCGGATCAAGTCCGGGGCAGGCCCTTCTCCCGCCCGGCGGGAGAAGGGTAAAGTTCCATGCGCGCCGAGGACATCCTCGTGCCGACGCCGGCGGGCCTGTGGAGCCCAGCGGCGGAGGTCCACATCGATCCGGTGCGCCCGGTTCCGCGGGCGCTGATCACCCACGGGCACTCCGACCACGCCCGCGCCGGCCATGGCGCCGTGCTCGCCACCGCCGATACGCTCGCCATCATGGCGGCCCGCTACGGCACCGGCTTTGCCGGCACGACGCAGGCCGTCGGCTACGGCGAGACGGGGCAGATCGGCGGCGCCACTGTCACGTTCTTTCCCGCCGGCCATTGCCTCGGCTCGGCGCAGATCCTGCTCGAGGCGGGCGGGCGGCGCGTCGTCGTCTCCGGCGACTACAAGCGCGAGCGCGACCCGACCTGCGCGCCGTTCGAGCTCGTGCGCTGCGACGTCTTCGTCACCGAGGCGACGTTCGGGCTGCCGGTGTTCCGCTTTCCCCCGGCCACCGACGAGATCGCCAGGCTGCTCGGCTCGCTCGCGCTTTTCCCCGACCGCACCCACATGCTCGGCGCCTATTCGCTGGGCAAGGCGCAGCGGCTGATCGCTCTCCTGCGCGAGGCCGGCTACGACCGCCCCATCCACCTGCACGGAGCCATGGTGGCGCTCTGCCGGCTCTACGAGGAGCGCGGCGTGCCGCTCGGGCCGCTCGCCCCGGTGGAGGGGCGCACCAGCGGACGCGAGAAGCCAGCCTTGCCCGGCGAGATCGTGCTGTGTCCGCCGTCGACGCTCGGCGACCGCTGGTCGCGTCGATTCGCCGACCCGGTGTCGAGCTTCGCCTCCGGCTGGATGCGCGTTCGGGCCCGCGCCCGCCAGCGCGGCGTCGAACTGCCCCTCGTCGTCTCCGACCACGCCGACTGGGAGGACCTCTGCACCACCGTCGCGGAGACGGGTGCTTCGGAAATCTGGGTCACCCACGGCGAGGAGGACGCCCTCGTCCACTGGTGCCTCACCCACGGCATCGCCGCCCGGCCACTCCGGCTGGTGGGCTACGGGGACGAGGAAGAGGGGGCCGCTCCCACCGAGACTGAGGCGGCGCCCGCATGACGCCGTTTGCTGACCTCCTCGACCGGCTCGCCTTCGAGCCGCGGCGCAATGCCAAGCTGGCGCTGATGGAGGCGTTCTTCCGCGAGGTTGC
This sequence comes from Pseudoxanthobacter soli DSM 19599, assembly GCA_945898215.1. GTDB lineage: Bacteria > Pseudomonadota > Alphaproteobacteria > Rhizobiales > Segnochrobactraceae > CAMDHY01. Next base: position 2,479 of record CAMDHY010000093.1, read on the forward strand.
GGACCCGGAGCGCGGCTATGCGCTCGCGGCGCTGACCGGCGGGCTCGTCTTCCAGCACGCCAAGGGCGGGCTGATCCGCGGGCTGATCGCCGAGCGCGTCGATCCGATGCTGTTCGCGCTTTCCTACGACTATGTCGGCGACCTGTCGGAGACGGTGGCGCTGATGTGGCCGGAGCGGCCGGGCCGCAACGCGCCGCCCCCGGCGCTGTCGGAGGTGGTCGAAGGGCTGTCGAACAGTGGCAAGGCCGCCCTTCCGGGACTGCTGTCGGGCTGGCTCGACGGCCTCGACGAGACCGGCCGCTGGGCGCTCCTGAAACTCATCACCGGCGGGCTCAGGGTCGGCGTCTCCGCCCGCCTCGCCAAGGCGGCGGTGGCGCGTCTCGGGCCGGTCGACGCCGATGCGGTGGAGGAGGTCTGGCACGGGCTGGCGCCGCCCTATCTCGAGCTCTTCGCCTGGGTGGAAGGCCGTGGTGCTGCGCCGGCGAGCGTCGACCCGGCACCGTTCCGCCCGCCGATGCTGGCGCAGCCCCTCGACGAGGCGGAATTGGCCGCCCTCGACCCGACGGCGTTTCGCGCCGAGTGGAAGTGGGACGGCATCCGCGTGCAGGCCGCCTGCGGCACCGCCGAGGACGGCCGGCGGGTGGCGCGGCTCTATTCGCGCACCGGCGAGGACGTCTCGGCTGCCTTCCCCGACCTGCTCGGGATGCTCGAGTTCGACGGCGCCGTCGACGGCGAGCTCCTGATCATCCGCGAGGGCCGCGTCGAGCCGTTTGCGGTCCTGCAGCAGCGGCTGAACCGCAAGGCGGTGTCGCCCAAGCTGATGGCCGAGTTCCCGCCGAGAATCCGCGCGTACGATCTCTTGGCCGAGAACGGCGAGGACCTGCGCGCGCTCCCCTTCGACGCGCGCCGGCAGAGGCTGGAGGCCTTCGTGGCGGAGCGAGGCGGCCCGGCCTTCGACCTGTCGCCGCTGGTGGCATTCGACGACTGGGAGGCGCTGGCCGCGATCCGCGCCGACCCGGCCGGTGCGGGCGCCGGCGTCGATGCCGAGGCGGTCGAGGGGCTGATGCTGAAGCGCGGCGACAGTTCTTACGTGCCCGGCCGGCCGAAGGGTCCGTGGTTCAAGTGGAAGCGCGACCCGAAGACCGTCGACGCCGTGCTGATGTATGCCCAGCGCGGCCACGGCAAGCGCTCGTCGTTCTATTCCGACTACACCTTCGGCGTCTGGCGCATCGGCGAGGCGGGCGAGGAGCTCGTGCCCGTAGGCCAGGCCTATTTCGGCTTCACCGACGAGGAGCTCGCCCAGCTCGACAAGTTCGTGCGGGCGAACACCATCAATCGTTTCGGGCCGGTACGGGAGGTCGTCCACGAGCCGGCGAGCGGCCTCGTGCTGGAGGTCGCCTTCGAGGGGCTGCAGCGCTCGACGCGCCACAAGTCCGGCGTCGCCATGCGCTTTCCGCGGATTTCGCGCATCCGCTGGGACAAGCCGCCCGGCGAGGCCGACCGGCTGGAGACCCTCGAGAAGCTGCTGCCGGCCTGACGACCGCGGGCCTGACCCGCCGCCGGTCTCAGGGCCGCTTCACCTCGAGGACGTCCTCCGGCTGGTCGAGCGGCATCGTCACGATGCCACCGTCCTCGCCAGCCGCGGCCGCGAGGTCGAACATGCGGATCTGCCGGTTGTCGAAGGTGGTGATGTAGTAGCGGAGGTTCTTCAAGTCCGCCGCGCCGGTCCAGAAGGTCACCTCGTAGTCGCTGGCGCCCTTGCCGCTGCGCACCGTGCCCGGGGGCAGGTCAAAGTTGTCGAGGATGTGGAAGGCGAGCTTCATCGCCGCCTCGCCATCGGCGGCGGGGGCGGCTGCCTGGGAGAACGCCACGGCGCGGATGAACCGCGAGGGCGGCGTGAAGTCGCCGGGCATCCCGAGCAGGCCCGACCCCTGGCCGGTCTGGTCGATCTTGATGTCGCCGAGGGCGAGCTGCGGCACGTTGAGCGCCGACAGGTTGACGAAGTTGCGCAGGTTCGTCGTGTGCCAGTCGAAGCCGGGCGAGTTCGTCAGCACGCCGAGCGGGTTGTCGTAGACGTTGAGCTTTCCGCCGACATACTCGACGACGAGGCTGTCGCCGGCCGCGTCCGTGACGATCATGTGCACCGGCGGCGCGCCGTCGAAGCCCTCGAGCGGCGCCGTGCTGACGAAGATGTCCGCGAGCCCTGCCTTCACCTCGGCCACGGTCGAAAAGCTGCCGAGCACATAGGTGAGGAGTTCCCAGGAGCCCATCGACTTCTCGACGTCGCCGGCCGCGACCTCCTGGAAGCCGGCGTAGCCCGGGAAGTAGAAGAGCCCGCCGCCGAGGCCCTTCTCGTTGAGCCCGTCGACGACGATCGGCATGCCGAAGCCGTTGGCGCCGGCGACGGCGTACTTGCTCGTCCACGTGATGCCGCCGGGCTTGCCGGACGGCGCGGTGGCGGTGATCTGCTGGCCGCGCGGGATGTAGATCAGCTCCGACTTCGGGTCTGCCTGGAACTCGAGCGTCCGCGCCCTGACGACGGCGCCGTCGCCCGCCGTGAGCTTGATGCCCGTGCAGGCGGATGCCGGAACGAGCGACGACGCCACCAGCAAGGTCGACGCGGTGAGCGCGGTGATGAAGCGGCGGATCATGGGTCTTCTCCCCTCGTTCTTCGCCGCCTCCCCGGGGAAGCAGCGTTTCAGGCCGCCGTGAGGCGGTGCGGTGCCAGCCGATCGTAGAAGCGGCGGGCGGCCTCGGCGACGGCGCGCTGCTCGGGATCGAGACTGTCGACATCGACGGGCGGCTTCGGTGCGGCAAAGCCCGTGGACTTCTCGACCGAGGCGTACCAGTGGGCGGCCCAGACGCCGTCGCTGTCGCGCCGGCCGGCGGGCCACGACAGCATCGCCGCGTCGAAGGGGATGCCGACGGCGGCGCAGAGCGCGGTGAGGATTCCCCGCGGATCGGCGAGCACGTCGGCGGCGTCGACCACCGGCGGGGCGTGGCCGAGCCGGTCGGCGACGCGGTCGAAGATCTCCGCCTGCTCGACGACGCCGAGGTCGTCGAGGGTCACCTGGCCGCGGCGGTCGGCATAAGAGGCGACGACGTCGTCCGGCCGGCGGATCAGGAAGGCGCTCGTCACGCCCGCGAGCCACTCGCGCCCGAACTCCGGGATCATGTGGTGGGTCATGTGCTTCTGGTAGAACACCGACTCCCCGTCGGGGATCGGCCCGACGAGCCAGTCGGCGACGAGGCGCGAATCCGTCTCTCCCGAAGCGATGATCTCGTCGCGCATCGGATGGCCGATGCCGGTGGCGGCGAGCCAGGCGGCGTAGAAGGGCTCGTCGACGACGACCGTGTCGGCGCGGTTCTCGAAGGCGCGCATCATCGCGGTCGAGATGTTGCGCGGCCCGGACCACATGGCGATGCGGACGGGAGTGGTCATGCGCCGGCCCCTTCTGCCTGGGTCTCGGCGAGGCCTGCCGGGTCTTTGGGAACGGGCAGCTGCTCAAGCGAAGGCTGCGACTCGCGGCTCCCCCCCTCCCTGCCCTCCCCCGCGAGGGGGGAGGGTTCGCGTGGAGTTTTGGGCAGGCCGTCAGCCACAAGCACACCAGAAACCCTCCCCCCTCGCGGGGGAGGGCAGGGAGGGGGGGCCGCCGCGAAGAACGGCGTCGACACGGACGCGGGGCGCCGCAGGGCCGGTCCCGTCATTCCGCCGCCCCCGGCCGTGCGAAGTCCGTCCGCACCTCAGGCCGCGACGCCTCGCGGCGCGCGAGCTCCTTGTAGAGACCCCGCAGGCGCCGCGTCACCGGCCCGGCCCGGTCGCCGTCGGCGGGCGTCGTGCCGATCACCCGGCCGTCGACCTCGCGCACCGGTACCAAGCCGGCGAAGGTGCCGGTGACGAAGGCCTCGTCGGCGCCGTAGACGTCGACGAGCGAGAAGCGCTTCTCGCGCACCGGCACGCCCGCGTCGGCGCACAGGCGGATGACGTTCGAGCGGGTGATGCCGCCGAGGCAGTAGAGGCCGTCGGACGTCCACACCTCGCCCCTACGGACGATGAAGAAGTGGGTGGAGTTGCAGGTCGCCACCGCCCCGGCGTCGTCGAGCATCAGCGCCTCGTCGGCACCCGCCTCCGTCGCCTGGATGCAGGCGAGGATGCAGTTGAGCTTGGAGTGGCTGTTGAGCTTCTGGTCCTGCTCGGCCGGGCCGGTGCGGCGGATGTGGACGGTGAACAGCTTCAGCCCGCGGGCGGCGACCTCCGGGGCGGGCGACTTGTATTCGGGGATGGCGACCACCGTCGCCTTGCCGATCGTCACGCGCGGGTCCTGGTAGGGCGTGCGCTTGACGCCGCGCGTCACCATCAGGCGGATGTGCACGCCGTCGGTCATGCCGTTGGCGTCGAGGCAGTCGAACAGGCGCGCGGTCAGCTCGTCCCGCGTCAGGCCGATGTCGATCTTCAGGGCGTGGGCGCCCTCGAAGAGCCGGTCGAGATGGGCCTCGAGGAAACAGATGCCACCGTCGACGACGCGAAGACCCTCCCAGACGCCGTCGCCGAGCACGAAGCCCGAGTCGAACACCGACACCACCGCCTGCGCCCGCGGCACCAGCGTGCCGTTGACGGAGATCAGCACATCGTCATTGCGCGGGTCGTCGACATAGTCGTGGACGCCCTTGGCGAGCGGCTGGTCGGGGGTCGGTGTCGTCATGGCGTCGGGCTCCGGTCTCGCAGCCGATGTGTCACGGCCTCCCGGGCGGCACAACCCTGCGGCATCGCGGCGCGCCCGGTATCGGGGTCGGACACACTGCCCGGGGACGCGTCGGCCTCCGGCGAACAGGCCACGGCCGGGCCGCTGTCGGCCTCCAACGCAGAAGGGGAGCGGCCAGGCCGCTCCCCTTCCTGTTCTTGGGTATGCCGTCGCGGCCAAGTCCCGCCTAACGGCCGAGGAACATGGCGGCCAACCGCTGCAACAGGCCCTTCGGCTGAGCCGGAGGCGGCTCCTGTGCAGGGTGGTGTCCGCTCTACGCCTTCGCAGCGAACGGATGGGCCGCGCTGGCACGAGCGGCGGTGGCGGTGGCCGCCTTCGGCTCGCCGGCAACGGCGCGCTGAATGGACTCCTTCACCGCCTTGTAGTTGTATTCCTGGATCTTCGCATCGTCCTCGGCATCCCAGTGGATGAACACGCCGACGCAGATGAACAGGTCGTCGGCCTCGTCGGCCGGGATCGTGCCGTCGGCGACGCTGTCCTGCACGGCCTTGGCGACGCCGTACTGCGCCGGGCCGAACATCTGCACCGCCTGCTTGGCGCCCTTGATCGTGACCTTGTTGAACATCACGGTGTTGGGCTTGCACTGCATGTTCGGGGCGAGCACCGCGAGCAGCGACGTGAAGCCGTCCTTGTTGTTCGTCAGCGAATTGCAGAACGCCATCTCGGCGGCGCTGCCGCGCGGCCCGATGATCAGATCGATGTGGGCGACCTCGTTGCCGTCGCCGACCAGCGACTCGCCGACCATCACCTTGGTAATCTTAGCCATAATAGGGCTCCCTCCCATCTTGGGGCATTGACCGGTTACCGATAAGAAGCCGCCCGACCACCCTCGCCCGCAGGCGACGGTTTCCGGCTATCCTTGTTGTCAGCGCTCGGCGCGTAGGCCGAACCGGTTGGCCAGATAGGATCTCTGGTTCTGCGGCGCCGAGAACCTAATCCGATTTCGATGACAACGGCAAGGCGCGGGCCGGCGCCCCGCGGCGGGCGCGAAGTGGCGTGCCCGCTTGAGAAATCCGCTCCGCGGCGACGCCTCGTCTTGAAACCTTCACCCCCGACACATTACTATGAGCACTGACGGTGGATTCCGCCGTGACCGCGCAGCCATCCGGCAGATGTCGCCCGGTGACCGGTCAGGTGTGCGGACAGCGCAAAGTCGACAGTCAAAGTTGTTCGAGAGGAAGCTTCCCTGACCATCGTAATCGACTCCGAGGGTGCGGCTTTCAGCGCCCCTCCGGACACGGTCGGCACGCTCCGTGACGCCGACACGTCCCTCGAAGCCGTTCTCGCGAGCCTGTCGGATTCCAAGGCCGAGGACATCACCACCATCGACATCGCCGACAAGTCGACGATCGGAGACCACATGGTGGTCGCCTCCGGCCGCTCGCACCGGCACGTCGGCGCGATCGCCGAGCATCTGCTGCAGAACCTCAAGGACCAGGGCTTCGGCAATGCCCGGGTCGAGGGCCTGCCGCAGTGCGACTGGGTGCTGATCGACGCCGGCGACGTCATCGTGCACGTCTTCCGACCCGAGGTCCGCAGCTTCTATAATCTCGAGAAGATGTGGGCGGCGGAGCCGGCGCCGAAGGTGCGGCTGACGGGCTGAGCGGCGCTCTCGGGCACCGCGATCCGCGAGCGGCGGGACACCCGCGTGCAGATCCTCGTCGCTGCCGTCGGCCGCCTGAAGGCCGGCCCTGAACGCGAGCTCGCCGCCCGCTACCTCGACCGTGCCGCCAAGACCGGCCCGCGCATCGGCCTCACCGGCTTTCAGGTGCGGGAGGTCGTCGAGGGCCGCGGCACGTCGGTCGAGAGCCGTCGCAGCGAGGAAGCCGCCGCGCTCTCGGCCCTTATGCCGCCCGGTGCGGCGCGCGTGATCCTCGATGAACGCGGCCCCGCCCTCGCGAGCCGGGCCTTCGCCGACTTCCTCGCCCGCGAGCGCGACGGTGGCCGCAGCGCCGCCGCCGTCGTCATCGGTGGCCCGGACGGGCACGATCCCGGCCTGCGCGACACCGCGGACCTGGTGCTGTCGTTCGGCGCGATGACGTGGCCGCACCAGCTCGTCCGGGTGATGCTGGCCGAGCAGCTCTACCGGGCGGTGACGCTGCTGTCCGGCCATCCCTATCACCGCGATTGAAAGAGCGTCGCCGCGCACACCGGCCGCCGCCGAACGCCCGCAGTCTCGGCATGAAGAAGACGCAATCCGCGACTACCGAGACCTGGTTGGCGCCGGCTCGGCCCGAGGCGGCGTTGACACATCCTTTACCCTTTCGACGGTGGACTGATCGCGGTGGCCCGCGACCGGGCCGCGATCCGGAGGACAAGGCCACGACGCCGCCGTCGCCGCTGCACCGTTCGTCGCGCCTCGTGACGGCAGTCCTCGCCGTCGCGACCGCTGTGCTGTCGGCCCCGGCGGCGACGCCCGCGGCCGCGCAGGCCACCACGCCAACGAGCGACGCGTCAGAGCCCGCCCGGACCACCGACGGTGCGCCGGCACCGAACGCCGCCGCCTTCGAGCTTCTCGACGCCGCCGGGACGCCGGGGGAGAGCCGGCGGAAGCTGCGCGAGAGCGAACTGGCCGCCCTGCGGGCCCGCATGGACGTCTCGGTGGAGCGCCAGGCTGCCCTCGCCGCGGAGGTCGCCGCCCTCGACGCCGATCGGGCGAGCCTCAACACCGCCCTGATCGAGACGGCCCGGGAGATCGGCGAGCTCGAGCGCTCCCTGACGTCGGCGGAAGCCCGGCTCCTGCGGCTCGACGAGAGCCTCTCCGCCATCCGTCTCTCACTCGACGAGCGGCGCGCCGCACTGATCGAGGTCCTGGCCGCCCTCGAGCGGCTCGGGCGCCACCCGCCGCCAGCCCTGCTGGTCGCGCCGGCCGACGCCCGCGACGCCGTCCGCGGCGCGCTGCTGCTCGGAGCGGTGACGCCGCAGATCCGGGTCGAGGCCGAGGCGCTCGCGGCAGACCTTGCGACGATGGCGCGCCTGAAGCAGGACACCGACGCCGAGCTGACGCGTTTCTCAACCGACCTCGCCTCGATCGCCGAGGAGCGCCAGCGCGTCGAACTCCTGCTGGCCGAGAAGCGGCGGCTCTACGAGCAGTCGTCCGCGGCCCTCGCCGAGGAGCGCCGGCGCGCCGAGGCCCTCGCCGGCCAGGCAACGGGCCTGCAGGATCTCATCGGCCGCATGGAGGCGGAGGTCGAAGCCTCGCGCGAGGCCGCAACCGCGGCCCGCACCAACCGGCCGGAGGGTGGCGCCGATCCCGGCCGCCTGTCGCCGGCCACTGCCTTCACGGCCAGCCGTGGCGCCTTGCCGCTGCCGGTCTCCGGCTCCGTGGCGGCGCGCTTCGGGGAAAGCGTGGACGGCGGAGCCCCATCGCAGGGCTGGACGATCGCCGCCACACCGGGCGCCCGCGTCACCGCACCCGCCGACGGCTGGGCCGTCTATGCCGGTCCGTTCCGCTCCTACGGCAAAATCTTGATCTTGAACGTCGGCGACGGCTATCATCTGCTGCTGGCGGGCCTTGATAGAATCGACGTGGACCTCGGGCAGTTCGTGCTCGCCGGGGAGCCAGTCGGAGTGATGGGCGGGCGGGAGCCTTCGCGTACGGACGGAACGGGAGTGTCGGGCGACGCACCTGTCGACAACGGTCCGGCGCTCTACGTAGAGTTTCGCAAGGACGGCTCGTCCATTGATCCGGCCCCGTGGTGGGCCGGCCAGGAAGACCAAGAGGTTCGCGGATGATGCGCAGACTTTCCCTCGTCGGCGTCGGTGTCCTGATCGGCATCGGCACAGCGGTCATCGCGACCGAGCCTCGCTTGCTCGGCCCCATGAGCGCCAACGCTGCCGTCAACGACATCTACCGGCAGCTCAACCTGTTCGGTGACGTGTTCGAACGCATCCGCGCCGACTACGTGGAATCGCCCGACGACGCCAAGCTCATCGAGTCTGCGATCAACGGCATGCTGACCTCGCTCGACCCGCACTCGAGCTACCTGCCGCCGAAGGACTTCCGCGACATGCAGGTGCAGACCCGCGGCGAGTTCGGCGGGCTCGGCATCGAGGTCACGATGGAAGACGGCCTCGTCAAGGTCGTCACGCCGATCGACGACACGCCCGCCCAGAAGGCCGGGGTGCTGACAAACGACTTCATCACCCACATCGACGGCGAGCAGGTCCAAGGCCTGACCCTCAACGAGGCCGTCGAGAAGATGCGCGGCCCGGTCAACACCGAGATCAAGCTGACGATCCGGCGCGAAGGCTCGGAGGAGCCCGTCGAGCTGACGCTGTCGCGTGCCGTCATCCGCATCAAGTCGGTGCGCTCGCGCGTCGAGGGCGACGTCGGCTACGTGCGCATCTCGCAGTTCAACGAGCAGACCTTCGAGGGCCTGAAGGCGGCCGTCGAGGAGATCGAGAAGGAGGTCCCGGCCGACAAGCTGAAGGGCTTCGTCATCGACCTGCGCAACAATCCGGGCGGCCTGCTCGACCAGGCGATCTCCGTCTCCGACGCCTTCCTCGACCGCGGCGAGATCGTCTCGACCCGCGGCCGCCAGGCCGACGAGACGCAGCGCTTCAACGCCCGCGACGGCGACCTCACCGACGGCAAGCCGGTGATCATCCTCGTCAACGGCGGCTCCGCCTCGGCCTCCGAGATCGTCGCCGGCGCCCTGCAGGACCACCGCCGCGCGACGGTGCTCGGCACCCGCTCGTTCGGCAAGGGCTCGGTGCAGACGATCATCCCGCTCGGCGCCAACGGCGCGATCCGGCTCACCACGGCTCGATACTACACGCCGGCCGGCCGCTCGATCCAGGCGAAGGGCATCGATCCCGACATCGAGATCCTGCAGGACCTGCCGGAGGAGTTGAAGGGCAAGGCCGAGACCAAAGGCGAGGCGTCGCTGCGCGGCCACCTCGAGTCCCAGGACGGCCAGGAAGGCGGCGGCTCGCAGGCCTACGTCCCGCCGGACGCCAAGGACGACAAGCAGCTGAACTACGCGCTCGACCTGCTGCGTGGCATCCAGATCAACCAGGCCTTCCCGCCGAGCGCCGACAAGGCGGCGGCCGAGGCCGTTGTGCCGAACTGATCCCGGTCATCGCCGGATGTGAAAAAGGGCGGCCCTCGGGCCGCCCTTTCTGCTTGTGGCCGCAAAAGAGACGACGGTGCGCCGCTACTTCCCGCCGGCAGCCATGTCGAGATCGCGGCAGGCCTGCAGGAAGGACTGCGCAGAGCCCTTGATGCCAGGCAGCGGGCACTTCTTGTCGATGTCGCAATATTCCATATAGGCCCAGTGGCTGATCTGCAGATCGTCCGAGCCCGTGGTCATCTGCATCTCCATCGTCCAGGCCTTGTCGAACTTCTGCATGAAGCCGACGCCGGTGGTGCGCGTGCCGCCGCCGAGCGGCGTGAAGGAGACGTTGAGGGTGCCTTCCGGCGTGATCGAGCCGACCATGCGGGCGCACGTCGGGTCGCTGTCCGGCGTCACCGGCATAGGGTCGGACTTCTGCCAGAACTGCACGCGCTGGTAGCCCCAGATGTAGCCCTTCCAGTAGCGGTCGATCGAGTAGACCGTCTGGTCATAGACCTCGAGGACCTCGTTGGTGTCCGGGCTCGAGACGATGGCGGGGAGGCCGTTCGGCGGCACGTACCAGATCGTCCCCTCGGTCCAGCTCCACCGGCCGGGCTTCGGGTCCGCGGCCGCGGCAGGCAGCGCCGCCGCCAGCGCGGAGGCCGCGGCTCCCGCTGCCAGCAGCGTCCACATCCACGTCTTCTCAGTCCGCATCGCCGACACTCCCTCGCGCGACATCTGGCCGTCATTCTGCCGGCCGCACCGTTCTGCTAATGCTGCCTCTTCGGCCGCAGGATTGCTACGGCCCTCCGACATCCTTCCTTCGCGAGGCTTGCGTGAAGCACGGCAAATCCGGCTCGACCACCGGCGACGATCCGCTCGCCGGCCTGCCCTACCGGCCGTGCGTCGGCATGATGGTGCTGAACGCCGAGAACCTCGTCTTTGTCGGCCGCCGCAAGGGTGGCCAGGAACATGTCGCGCCCGGCTTCGAGTGGCAGATGCCGCAGGGCGGCGTCGACGAGGGCGAGGACCCACGCACCGCCGCCGCCCGCGAGCTCTGGGAGGAGACCGGCGTCAAGGCCGTGAGCCTGCTGGCCGAGGCGCCCGAGTGGCTGCCCTACGACCTGCCGCCGGCGGTGGCGAAATCCGCCTGGAAGGGGCGCTATCGCGGCCAGACGCAGAAGTGGTTCGCCTTCCGCTTCGAGGGCCGCGACGCCGACATCGACGTCCGCAACCCGCCCGACGGCCACAAGGCGGAGTTTCTCGAGTGGCGCTGGGTGTCGATGCGCCAGCTGCCGGAGCTCGTCATCCCGTTCAAGCGACCGGTCTACGAGGAAGTGGTGCGGATCTTCGCGCCGCTGGTGGAGGGGCGGTAGACCGCCCCCTATAGCCTGAGCTTCCCCCGCCGCATCTCGTAGAGCGCCACGGCCGTCGACACCGCGAGGTTGAGGCTGTCGGCCTTGCCGGCCATCGGGATCTTGACGAGGTGCGTGCAGGCGGCCGCCAGGCGCTCCGACAGGCCGGACTGCTCGGTGCCCATGACGAGCATCGCCGGCTCCGCATAGGGCACCGTGCGGTAGTCGACGGCGCCGGAAAGGTGCGTGCCGACGACCGGCCCCTTGAAGCCGTCCCGCCAGGCGAGGAAGGCGTCGAGGCTCGCCCGTGCCACCTTGATGTTGAAGATCGAGCCCATGCTGGCCCGCACGGCTTCGAGCCCGAACGGGTCCGTCGTGTCGCCGACGAGGACGACGCCGGTGGCCCCGGCGGCGTCCGCGGTGCGCAGGATGGTGCCGAGGTTGCCGGGATCGCGGATGCCCTCCAGCACCACCCAGACGGTGGCGTCCGCCGGATCGAGCGCGGCGAGATCGGCGAGGCGCTGGCGGAAGACGCCGACGACGGACTGCGGGTTGTCCCGCCGCGTCACCGATTCCATCACCGCGTTGTTGGCTTCCAGCACCAGCGCGCCGTGGGTGCGGGCGGTGGCGGCGACGCGGCCGGCGACCGGATGGCGCATCATCTCGGCGGCGACCACCAGCGTCTCGACCTTCCAGCCGGCATCGACCGCATCGGCGACGAGCTTCAGCCCCTCGGCGAGGAACAGCCCGGTCTCGGCGCGGCGCTTGCGCTGCGTCAGCGCCCGAATCTCCTTCACCGTCGGGTTGGAGACGCTGGTCACCGCCTTGACGAGCCCGGGCCGCCCCGCCTCGCCCCAGGATCGATCGTCGCCGGTCATCATCAGGCGCTCCAGCGCGAGAACAGCGAGGTCGGCATCAGGCGGTCCGAGCCCTCCTCGGCGAGCGCCAACTCGCCGGTCTCGAAGCGGCCGCCGAGATCGCCGAGCTCCTGCCGGACCAGGCGGTCGATGGCGAGATGCGAGGCGCGGATGGCGTAGACGGTGGTGACGACGGCGAGCGGCTCGGGCGTCAACAGCTGGCGGACCAGCGACAACATCTCCGGCAGGTGCTCGAACAGCTGCCACACCTCGCCGGCCGGGCCGCGGCCGAAGCGCGGCGGATCGAGGAGCACCGCGTCGTAGCGGCTGCCGCGGCGGACCTCGCGGGCGGCGTACTTCATCGCGTCGTCGATGATCCAGCGGATCGGCAGGCCGCCCATGCCGGAGAGCGCCTGGTTCTCGCGCGCCCAGGCGACGGATTTCTTCGAGGCGTCGACGTGCGTCACTTCCGCACCGGCGTCGGCGGCGAGCAGCGATGCGAGGCCGGTGTAGCCGAACAGGTTGAGCAGGCGGATCGGCCGGCCGGCGCGGCGGATCGCCAGCGCCATGTCGTCCCAGTGGCTGCGCTGTTCCGGGAAGATGCCGAGATGGCGGAAGCTCGTGAAGCGGCAGAGGAAGCGGGCGGACCCGTAGCCGAGCTCCCACGCCTCCGGCAGCGGACGTGCCATCCGCCAGCGCCCGGCGCCCTCCTCGTCCATCGAGCCGGTGAACACGGCATCGGCGGCGTCCCAGCGCTCGGCGGGCAGCCGCGGCCGCCACATCGCCTGCTCCTCGGGCCGCACCACGGTGACGCGGCCATAGCGCTCGAGCTTGGCGCCGTTGCCGGAATCGATGAGCGCGTAGTCGCCCCAGCCGTCCGCGACGAGCACGGTCGAGGCGCGGGCGGTGGTGCCGGAGGCGGGGAGCGGGAGGGTCTGGGTCACGGGCGGGGAGTTTAAGGGGGAGGACGGGCCGCGGGTCAACGCCCCGTTGCCGGGCAGGATCGGCTGCGTTCACCGCCGCCGGCCGCCGGGCCCATCTGCCGCGTGCAACAGTCGTGGCATCCCGCCGCTCCTTTCGGCTGTTGCCGAGAACCGTTCCAAGGGGCAAGCTGCCGCCGACAGTCTCGGACCACCTGCGGGTTGGTGCACGGGGCGACGCCTCCCGCCACAGCGGCGGCAGGGGCGATGTCGACGGGAGCGAGTTTTCGATGGAGATGACCGGCGAGTACCGGATCGCTGCCCCGCGCGAACGCGTGTGGGCCGCCCTCAACGACCCGGAGGTGCTGAAGGCCTGCATCCCCGGCTGCGAATCGCTCGAGAAGACCTCCGACAACGAGATGACGGCCACCGTGACGGCCAAGGTCGGCCCGGTGAAGGCGAAGTTCACCGGCGCCGTGACGCTCCTGAACATCCGCCCGCCAGAGGGCTACACGATCTCCGGCGAGGGCAAGGGCGGCGTCGCCGGCTTCGCCAAGGGCGGCGCCGACGTCAGCCTCACCGAGGACGGGCCCGACGCCACGATCCTGAAGTACGAGGCCAAGGCCCAGGTCGGCGGCAAGCTCGCCCAGCTCGGGGCGCGGCTGATCGATTCCACCGCCAAGAAGATGGCCGACGACTTCTTCGGCGCCTTCGCCGCCAAGGTCGCCGCCTCCTCGGCTGCCACGGATGTCGCGGCCGGCGCGGCCACCCCGGCCGGCGGGGCCCTGTCGGAAGAAGAGGCCGAGATCATCGAGGCCGAAGCGCGCTCGTCGATCGCGCCGACCGACGCCCCGATCATCGCGGCAGCGGGCGCGCCCGGCGGCGTGATCCGCGAGGTGGAGGACGCCGAGGAGAAGATGGAGGTCGCCGCCGGCAAGGGGGTGCTCGGCGGTCCGGTGGTCTGGGGACTGATCGCGCTCGCGGTGGTGATCGTGCTGCTGTGGGCCTTCAACTGATCGAGATTGTGGAACGTGAAGCGGCGCCCCCGGCGCCGCCAGTGCAATAATCGAGGGAGAGACGCGAATGACGGCGGTGTCTTTGACGGTGAACGGGAGGTCGGCCACGGCCGATGTCGAGGACCGCACCCTGCTGGTTGCGCTCCTGCGCGACACGCTCGGCCTCACCGGGACCCATGTCGGCTGCGACACGTCGCAGTGCGGCGCCTGCGTGGTGCATGTCGACGGCGTCGCTGTGAAATCGTGCACCATGCTCGCCGTGCAGGCGAACGGCGCGACGGTGACGACCATCGAGGGCCTGGCGAAGGGCGACGAGCTGCATCCGGTGCAGGCGGCGTTCCGCGAGCATCACGGCCTGCAGTGCGGCTTCTGCACCCCCGGCATGATCATGACGGCGGTGGACATGATCAACCGCCACGGCGGCAAGGCTCTCGACGAGAAGACCATCCGTCACGAGCTCGAGGGCAACATCTGCCGCTGCACGGGCTACCACAACATCGTCAAGGCGATCGAGGCGGCGTCCGCCGAGATGGCCGGCATGGCGCAGGCCGCGGAATAAGCGTCGCGTCGTCGAGGAAACCGTTGGAGGAACCCAGATGGGTGTCGAGGGAATCGGCGCGCGCGTGCTGCGCAAGGAAGACAAGCGCTACATCACCGGCCGCGGCCGCTACACGGACGATATCGGCCTGAAGGACACGACCTACGCGGTGTTCGTGCGCTCTCCGCACGCGCACGCCAAGATCGTCTCGATCGACACGTCGGAGGCGCTCGCGGCGCCGGGCGTCGTCGGCGTGCTCACGGGTGCGGATCTGGCGTCCGACAAGATCGGCGGCCTGATCTGCGGCTGGATGATCCATTCGAAGGACGGCACGCCGATGAAGGCGGGCGCCCACCCGGCGATCGCCCACGACCGCGTCCGCCATGTCGGCGACGCCGTCGCCGTCGTCATCGCCGAGACGCGCAACCAGGCGCGCGACGCCGCCGAGAAGGTGGCGGTCGAGTACGAGGAACTGCCGGCGGTCATCGATCTCGCCCACGCCCAGGACGAGGACGCCGAACAGATCCATCCGGAGGCGCCGCGCAACACGATCTTCAACTGGTCGCTCGGCGACCAGGGCGCGGCAGAGGCGGCCCTCGCCCGCGCCGCCAAAGTGGTGTCGCTCGACATCGTCAATTCGCGGCTCGTGCCGAACGCCATGGAGCCGCGCGCCGCGATCGGCTCCTACGATCCGGCCGAGGAGCACTTCACCCTCTACAACACGACGCAGAACCCGCACGTCGCCCGCCTGGTGCTCGCCGCCTTCGTCGGCATCG
Source organism: Pseudoxanthobacter soli DSM 19599 (assembly GCA_945898215.1). Taxonomy (GTDB): domain Bacteria; phylum Pseudomonadota; class Alphaproteobacteria; order Rhizobiales; family Segnochrobactraceae; genus CAMDHY01. The sequence continues at coordinate 17,761 of CAMDHY010000093.1, forward strand.
CGCCCGAGCACAAGCTGCGTGTCGTCGCCCCCGATGTCGGCGGCGGCTTCGGCTCGAAGATCTTCATCTATCCGGAAGAGACCGTCTGCCTGTGGGCCTCGAAGCGCATCGGCGGCCGGCCGGTGAAGTGGACGGCGGATCGTACCGAGGCGTTCCTGACGGACGCGCATGGGCGAGACCACGTCACCAGGGCGGAAATGGCCTTCGACGCCGACAACAAGGCGATCGGCCTCAAAGTCAAGACGATCGCCAACCTCGGCGCCTATATGTCGACGTTCTCCTCGTCGATCCCGACCTACCTCTACGCGACGCTGCTCTCGGGCCAGTACGACATCCCGGCGATCTATGCCGAGGTGGACGCCGTCTACACCAACACCACCCCCGTCGACGCCGATCGCGGCGCCGGCCGGCCGGAGGCG
>CAMDHY010000094.1 GCA_945898215.1 Pseudoxanthobacter soli DSM 19599
CCCCCCTCCCGTCGGCTGCGCCGCCGACCTCCCCCGCGAGGGGGGAGGCTTCGCCAACTTCACCTCCTGCCACCCACCCATGCAGCTCCTTGTCCATCGCGATGAACCACTGCGGGGTGTTGCGGAAGATCACCGGCTTCTTCGAGCGCCAGGAGTGCGGGTACTGGTGCTTCAGGCGGCCACGGGCGACCAGCATGCCGGCTGCGACGAGGGCGTCGATGACGGCCTGGTTGGCGTCGCCCTTGTCGCCCTTGTCGGTGATGACGCGGCGGCCCTCGAAGCCCGGGGCGTCGCCGGTGAAGAAGCCGTCGGCGTCGACGGTGTAGGGGATGCGGGTGTCGATGCCGGCATCGGCGAGCACGCGGCCGTGCGCCATCCACACCTCGAAGTCCTCGACGCCGTGGCCCGGGGCGGTGTGGACGAAGCCGGTGCCGGCCTCTTCGGTGACGTGGTCGCCGGGCAGCAGCGGGACGGCGAAGTCGTAGCCGAGGGCGGCGAGGGGGTGACGGCAGACGAGGCCGCTCAACGTTGCCGCCGGCACGTCGAAGAGGCGCTCGTAGCTGTCCTCGGGGACACGCGCCGCCTTGAAAAGGTCGGCGGCGAGGGCATCGGCGAGCACGTAGGTCTCGCCACTCTTCGCCCAGTTGTCGGAGCGGGTCTCACCGACGCGGTAGAGACCATAGGCCACCTTCGGCGAATAGGAGATCGCCCGGTTGCCGGGGATCGTCCAAGGCGTCGTGGTCCAGATGACGACCGATGCGCCGAGCAACGGCTCGGAAGATCCGCTGCCCGTCCCGGCTTCCACCACAGGAAACTTCACGAAGATCGTGTCGCTCTGGTAGTCCTGATATTCCACCTCGGCCTCGGCGAGCGCCGTCTTCTCGACGACGGACCACATCACCGGCTTCGAGCCGCGGTAGAGCTGGCCGGAGGTGGCGAACTTCAGCAACTCGCCGGCGATGACGCTCTCCGCCTCGTAGGCCATCGTCAGATAGGGGTCGTCGAAGTCGCCGACGACGCCGAGGCGCTGGAATTCCTCGCCCTGGACCTTCACCCAGTGTTCGGCGAACTGCCGGCACTCGCGGCGGAACTCGACGACCGGGACGGCGTCCTTGTCCTGGCCCTTGGCGCGATACTGTTCCTCGATCTTCCACTCGATCGGCAGGCCGTGGCAGTCCCAGCCGGGCACGTAGTTGGAATCGCGGCCGAGCATCTGCATCGAGCGCGTGATCACGTCCTTCAGCGTCTTGTTGAGGGCGTGGCCGATGTGGAGGTTGCCGTTGGCATAGGGCGGGCCGTCATGCAGCACGAACAGCGGGCGGCCCTTCGCCTCCTCGCGCAGGCGCCGGTAGAGGCCGATCGCGTTCCAGCGGGCGAGGATCTCCGGCTCGCGCTGCGGCAGGCCGGCGCGCATCGGGAAGGCCGTCTCGGGCAGGAACAGCGTCTGCGAATAGTCGCGCTCGGCGGCGGTCGCCGGGGTCGTCGTCTCGGTCATCGGGTGTCCGTTCGGGCGGTCGAGGTTCGGGGCGTCCGCGGCGCGGGAGACGTCCCAGCGGGCCGCGGTGGTGGGAAGGAAACCCGGCCTCCTCGCGTGGGACAAAGCCCCCGCGCCTCAGAGAGAGGCCGGGCCGGTAATTCGCCGCCGCATCGTCCACCGCGCACCCATGCGCCGCCTTCTAGCAGCGCTGTGGCGGCGACGGAAGCGGGCAGGCGCGGGGGAGGGCGGCTAGGACAGTGCTGCGGCGAGGGGGTGGGTGGCCAGCGCCCGATCTAGGGTAACGAGGCGCAAGCCCTCGATTTGGCACTGCGCCAGCAGCAGTCGGTCGAAGGGATCGCGTGTCGGCGGCTCCGGATAGACGTCGGCGAGGGCGTGACGCTCGTTGATCTCGACGATCTCTGCGCCCATCTCCTTCAGTAACCGCGGCAGCGCGTCGAGGGGGAATGCCAGGCGCAGCTTTCCGAGCCGGTGTTTGATGGCGATCTCCCACAGCGTCGCCACGCTTCCTCGAAGCGCACTCGATGGATCCCTGAGCAGGCTCATCGCGCCGGCTGGAAGTGGCGCGTCCCCCTGTTGCAGCAGCGCGAGAACGATGTGGGTGTCGAGAAGCAGTCTCACGGCTTTTCCGGGAGCGGCTGCAGCAGGAAATCCTCCGGCAGGGGATCGTCGAAATCGTCCGAGATGTACGTGACGAGCCGCTCGAGCCCGCGTTCGCGCTTGAACGCTTCGATGGCGTCGAGATTGATCCCGCCGCGCGGGCGATGCGGCACAAGGTCGAAGACGGGGCGACCGTTACGGGTGACGACGATCGTCTCGCCCTCCTCGACCTCGCGGGCGAGTTCGGTGAGGCGGTTCTTCGCATCGCGGATGGAGACCGTTTTCATGGCCCGATTGTAGCTACATGTAGCTACAGCCGCAAGGCTAGGCGATGTATCGGCATACCGGCATGCTTGCATGTCGGCATGCGTCGCCGTAGCCTTGGTTCTGTGGTCCTGTCGCGCCTCTGGCCGCCTCCCAGGTCCTCGCCGCGGCCCGCCCCGTGCATGACCCTGTCCGATGCCGTCCCCCGGAGGTTCCCCGTGACCGATGCCGAAGCCGCCGTGCGCGCCGATCTCGCCGCCGTCTACCGCCTGATCGCCCACTTCGGCCTGGACGACCTCATCCACACCCACGCCTCCGCCCGCATCCCGCACGAGCCGGATACGCTGTTGATCAACCGCTACGGCGACCTCTTCCGCGAGGTGCGGCCGGAGCGGCTCGCCGTCATCGACCATTCCGGCCGGCTGGTGCGCGGCGAGCAGGTGCCGATCAACACGGCCGGCGTCGTCATCCACACCGCCGTCCATGCGGCGCGGCCGGAGGTCGCCTGCGTCATCCACACCCACACGGCGGCGGGCGTGGCGGTGAGCTGCCTCGAGGAAGGGCTCTTGCCGCTCAACCAGACGGCGCTGCTGTTTCACGGCGACGTCGGCTACCACGACTTCGAGGGCATCGCGCTCGACCGCGACGAGCAGGAGCGGCTCGTCGCCGACCTCGGCTCGTTCAACCAGCTGATCCTGCGCAACCACGGCCTGCTCACCGTCGGCAAGACGGTCGGGGAGGCGTTTGCGCGGATGTACAATCTCGAGCAGGCCTGCCGCATCCAGCTGGCGGCGATGGCGACGGGCCGGCCGCTGCGGATGCCGACGGCCGCCGTGATGGAGCGCACCATCCGGCAGTATGCTGCCGATCCCGACGGCGCCGCCGAGCTCGAATGGGCGGCGCTGCGGCGGCTGGCGGATGGGGCGTTTGGTTGAGAGGGGCGGCAGTCGGCAGTCGGCAGCGGGGCGCGTCCCTCCCCTGCCAGGGGGAGGGACAGGCGACCGCAGGTCGCCAGGGTTGGGGCCCGTCAATCCGAAGCGAGACGCCGGTGAAGTCGCGCCTGTGATTGCACAGGCCCCACCCTGACCGCTCCGCGGTCTGTCCCTCCCCCTGGCAGGGGAGGGACGAGTGGCCGCGAACGCGAGGCCGGGATTTCCGTAGAGCGCCGGTTCCTCGCTCCCCAAGCCCGCCAACGCCACCGCCGCACCGCACAATCTCTGGGCGCGATGAAAAATGAGGCTTGACCGCCCTCTGGTGCATGCCAGTATGCCGGCATGGTTGCCTTCGCTGCTCGTCCCATTCCCCTCGCCCCGGAGCGCCGCAACACGGTGGCCGCCCGCGTCTACGCGGAACTGCGCGAGGCGATCGTCACCACCCATCTGAAGCCCGGCCAGCGCGTCGCCGAGGCCGAACTCGCCGACAGCCTCGGCGTCAGCCGCACACCCGTCCGCGAGGCGCTGGTGCGGCTCGTCGAGGAGGGGCTGATCGAGGTGTCGCCGCAGACGGGAACGCGGATCTGCCTCGTCGGCCTCGAGCGCATCCGCCAGGCGGTGTTCGTCCGCGCCAGCCTCGAGGGCGGCGCCGTGCGGCGGCCGGCGACCGAGCCCGGCGACGCAGACCTCAGGGCGCTGCGTCGCAACCTCGCCGACCAGGAGGCGGCGATCGCCGAGGGCGACGTCACCGAGATGCACCGCCGCGACATGGACTTCCACGCCATGCTGCTGGCCTCCGTCGGCCGGCCGCTCGCCTGGAACGCCTGCCTGCTCGTCTCCGCCGATCTCGCCCGCGTCGGCTTCCTGCTCGGCTTCGACGTCACCCACCTGGCCCAGGTCCTGGCCGAGCACCGCGCCATCTTCGCAGGCCTGGAGGCGCGCGACTTCGACACCGCGGCCGACCGGCTCGAAGCCCACGTCGCCAACATCGAGGGCGACCGCGTCGTGCTGAGCGAGCGCCATCCGGAGTACTTTGACCCGCGGCCGGGGGCCTGAGCCATGGCCGAGGCATTCGGGCGGCTCGGCGTGCGGCTGCTGGTCGATCTCGTCAGGGGTGTCGTGCCGGCTGGTCGGCCGGAGCGCATCCCGGTGGAACTCGTCGTACGCGGCTCGGTTGCCGGGCCGCGCGCGGTGATGGGGGCGGCACCCGCCCGATAGAGAGCGGGGCCGCGGGAGGCGGAGTTTGGCGGCCGGGCACGGCCATTCGGAAGGGGACGGAGAGGATGACGAAGGAAACCTTCGCGGCGGATGCCGTCAAGATCGCGATGGAGAGGTTCCAGAGCGGACAGATCGACCGCCGCACGCTGCTGACCGCGCTCGGCGCGCTCGGCCTCGTGGCGGTGGCGCGGCCGGGCGTCTCCTACGCCCAGGCCAAGGAAGTGGTGCTGTGCAACTGGGGCGGCGCCGCCGTCGAGGCCTTCCAGAAGGCCTATGGCGAGCCGTTCACCAAGAAGTCCGGCATCAAGGTGGCGATCGACGGTGCCGGCCCGACGACGGGCGCGGTCCGCGCCATGGTCGAGTCCAAGGCGGTGATCTGGGACACCACCGACGGCGGCATGGTCGACGGCGTCGTGCTCGGCAAGGGCGGCTTCCTCGAGCCGATCGACTACACGATGGTCGACAAGTCGAAGGTCGGCCCGACCGGCGCGGCCGAGTTCGGCGTCGCCAACTACGCCTTCGCCAACGTGCTCGCCTATGATGTCAGCAAGGTCGGCGCGACGCCGCCGACGAGCTGGGCGGACTTCTTCGACACGGAGAAGTATCCGGGCAAGCGCACGATGTGCAAATGGATCCAGGGCCAGCTCGAGCCGGTGCTGATCGCCGACGGCGTCAAGCGGGAGGACCTCTATCCCCTCGATGTCGACCGCGCCTTCAAGAAGCTCGAGCCGCTTCTGCCGCAGCTGATCTTCTGGGAGGGTGGCGCCCAGAGCCAGCAGCTATTCCGCGACGGCGAAGTGGTGATGGGCAACATCTGGCACACCCGCGCCAACCTCCTGAAGAAGGAGGCCCCGGAGCGCTTCACCTGGACCTGGAACGAGAACGTCCTGTTCTGGAGCGCCTGGTCGGTGCCGAAGGGCAACCCGGCCGGCAAGCTGGTGTTCGAATTCATCAACTCGAGCCTCGATCCGGAAGGCCAGATCACGCTGCTGCGCCTGATGGGAAATGGCCCGTCGAACCCGGCGGCGCAGGCGGTGATGACGGCCGAGGACAAGGCGGTCGACCCGGCCTCGCCGGAAAACACCAAGAACAACATCGCCATCAGCACCGACTACTACGCCGACAACGAGGCGGAGCTGCAGAACAAGTTCCTCGACTTCATCGCCACCTGATCGAGACCGGACGGGACCGCCGCCACCGGGGCGGCGGCCCCTGTCCGCCCATGCTCGGCCGCCGCCACCATGGCGGCGGCCCCTCCGATCCGCGTCGACCGCGAGGACCCTCGGGATGCGCCCGTTCGACAGGTGGGCGGTCGGCCTCACCGTGCCGGCCGTGCTGCTCACCACGCTCTTCTACGTCCTGCCGATCGCCCAGGTGCTCGTCCTCAGCGTGACCGAGCCGGCGCCCGGCCTCGCCAACTACGAGCAACTCCTCGGCAGCCGCGCCGTGGCGCGTGTCGTCATGACGACGCTCGAGGTGTCGCTGTGGACCACGGCGCTGACGATCGCCGCGAGCTACGTCGTCGCCTACGCCCTCGTGCAGATGCGCCCGAGCGTGCGCCGCGTCGCCCTCTTCATGGTGCTGGTGCCGTTCTGGATCTCGGTTCTGGTGCGCGCCTTCTCGTGGATCACGATTCTCCGACGGGAGGGGCTCGTGAATCTCGCCGTCACCGGCCTCGGCATCGTCGACGAGCCGCTGCAGCTCGTCCACAACCGCACCGGCGTCATCATCGGCATGGTCCACTACATGATGCCGTTCGCGGTGCTGCTCATCTACGCCAACCTCGCCGGCATCGACCGCCGCATCATGCAGGCCGGCCGCTCGCTCGGCGCCCGCCCGATGACGGTGTTCTGGAAGCTGTGGGTGCCCCTCAGCGCTCCCGGCATCGCGGTGGCGACGCTGTTCGTCTTCATCTTCTCGCTCGGCTTCCTGATCACCCCGACGCTGCTCGGCGCGGGCCGGACCGTGATGGTCGCCGAATACATCTCGGTGCAGATCACCAACACGCTGCGGTGGGGCGTCGCCACCGGCCTCTCGACGATGCTGCTGGTCGCCGTCGGCTTCGTGGTCTTCATCGCCATGCGCCAGCCGGCCCTGCGCGCCGCCTTCTCGGGGAGGCAGGGATGAGCGCGCCAGCCCTCCATGCCGCGCCGCGCCGGCGGGAATCGACACCGCTCGGCCGGGCGGTGGCGAAGGTCTTCGCCGTCGGGCTGCCGTGGCTGCTGCTCGGCTTCCTGTTCCTGCCGGTGCTGGTGCTGGTGCCGGTGGCGCTCACCGACCGGGAGTATCTCTCGCTGCCCGAGCACGGCCTGTCGCTGCAGCACTTCGCCTCGCTGACGGAGTGGGAGACGGGGTGGCTGCCCTCGATGATGACGAGCCTCGTCATCGCCGCCATCGCCACCGTCGTCTCGGTCTCGGCCGCCGCGGCCTATGCGCTCGGCGCCTGGGCGCTCACCGGCTGGTGGCCGTCCTTGACGCGCGTCATGCTGCTCGCGCCGCTGATCGTGCCGCCGATCATCTACGCTGTCGGCATCTTCAAGCTGTGGGCGCGCTTCAGCATGATCGACACCTATCCCGGCGTCATCATCGTCCACGTCGTGCTCTGCCTGCCGTTCGCGATCCTGGCGATCGGTGCCTCTCTGGCGCAGCTCGACCCGCGGCTGATCCAGGCGGCCCGCTCGCTCGGCGCCCGGCCGCCGACGGTTTTCTACAAGGTGATCCTGCCGAACGTCACACCCGGCATCGCCGCCGGCGCGGTGTTCGCCTTCGTCACCTCGTGGGACGAGATCACGGTGACGCTGTTCATCACCAGCCGCGCGGTCGAGACGCTGCCGCGGCGCATCTTCACCGGCATCGCCGACTCGGTCGATCCGGCGCTCGCGGCGATCTCCGCCGTGCTGCTCGCCGTCACCCTTCTGGCGCTCGCCGCCCGCACCTTCTGGTTCGACCGCTCGCAGAGCCCCTGAACCCGGAAGCCTCTGAGCCCTTCGACCCCCGAGAAGACCCGAGCACCACGAACACCATCAACAAGGACGGACGTGTCATGGCCCACCTGCCCGCAATGAGCGAGCACGAGTATCGCGAGAACAAGTTCTTCGAGATCTTCGGCTCCGTCCCCGAGCCGGCCTTCGAGAGCGAGGCCGAACTCGTCGACGGCTGGGGCCGCAACTGGGGCGTCTCCAACGACGTCGGCAAGCTGCGCGCCGTGCTGATGCACCGCCCGGGCGTTGAGATGTCCGTCGTGAAGAACCGGCCGCTGCAGGAGATCGGCGGCTTCGGCGATCCCGACGAGGGCTGGTACTGGATCGGCAAGACGATGCCCGACCTGCCCGCCATGCAGAAGGCGCACGACGCGCTGACCGCGGCGCTGAAGGCCGAGGGCGTCGACGTGATCATGGTGGGTGACGCCGCCAAGGGCCGCATGAAGCAGATCTTCACCCGCGACAGCGTCATCGGCGTCGAGGGCGGTGCCATCGTCACCCGGCTCGCCCGCCGCGTCCGCCGCGGCGAGGAGCTGCCGGTGACGCGCGCGCTCGCCAATGCCGGCTGCCCGATCCTCGCGACCTTGAACGGCACCGCCGTGTTCGAGGGCGGCGGCTTCGCCCACATCGACGCCAAGACCGCCGTCTGCTCGGTCAGCGTCGCCTGCAACCCGGAGGGCGTCCTGCAGCTCGAGCGGCTGCTGAACGGCATGGGCGTCACCCTCATCAAGGTGCCGATGCCCGGCTACCGCATCCACATCGACGGCTCGTTCATGATGGTCGACGTGGAGACCGCGATCGTGAACAAGAACGAGTTGCCCTACGTCTTCATCGACTATCTGGTGAAGCGCGGCATGAAGCTGATCGAGCTGCCGCCCGAGGACAACGGCTTCTCGCTGAACTGCTTGGCGGTGGCCCCCGGCCGGCTCATCATGCACACGACGACGAGCCCGCGGCTGGCCGACCGGCTCGACCAGGCCGGCATCTCCATCATCGAGGTCGACTACGAGGCGGTCGAGCTCGGCGGTGGCGGCATCCACTGCTCGACGGCGCCGCTGATCCGCGACCCGATCTGAGCCGCCGCGTCCCGACACGCAGAAGAGAGCCAGAAGAGAGCTGATGTCGTTCCTCGTCGCCCGCGATCTCCGCAAGACCTACGGACCCGTGACGGCGCTGGCCGACATCGGCCTCGATGTCGAGGAGGGTGAGTTCGTCACCCTCCTCGGCCCCTCGGGCTCGGGTAAGACGACGCTCCTGATGGCGATCGCCGGCTTCACCCGGCCGGACAGCGGCACGATCTCGCTCGCCGGCCGCGACATCACCGGCGTCGAGCCGGAGGACCGCGACTTCGGCTTCGTCTTCCAGGGCTACGCGCTGTTCCCGCACATGAGTGTGGCGGACAACATCGCGTTTCCCCTGAAGGTGCGGAAGTGGGACCGCGCCCGCGTCGACGCCCGCGTCGAGGAGATGCTGGGAACCGTTGGTCTCGCCGACCTCGCCAGGCGCAAGCCGCGCGAGCTCTCCGGCGGCCAGCAGCAGCGCGTGGCGATCGCCCGCGCGCTCGCCTTCCACCCGAAGATCCTACTCCTCGACGAGCCGCTGTCGGCCCTCGACCGGACGCTGCGCGAGACGATGCAGCGGGAACTGAAGCGACTGCACCGCCAGACCGGCGTCACCTTCCTCTACGTCACCCACGACCAGGAGGAGGCGATCGCCATGTCGGACCGCATCGCCGTCTTCCAGAAGGGCCGGATCGTCCAGGTGGGGGCGCCGCGCGACCTCTACTACGCGCCCTCGACGCGCTTCGTCGCCGGCTTCCTCGGCGTCAACAACCTCGTCGACGCCCGCCTGGTGCGCGGTGCCGACGGTGCCGTCGAGATCGAGGCGCTCGGCGCCCGCGTCGCGCTGCCGCCCGGCAAGGTCGCGGACCTGCCCGAGGGCCCCGCCACCGTCTTCATGCGGCCCGAGGACATCGCCCTCGAGCCCACCCCCGGCGAGCCGGCGCTCGCCATCGCCGGCACGGTCGCCGACGTCTCCTTCGTCGGCTCCTTCGACCTCGTGGTGATCGAGCCCCGCGGCGGGCCGGAAATCACCGCCCACCTTCCCGCCGACCGCACGCGCGCGCTGCCGGTCGGCGCGCCGATCACCGTCTTCGTCCGCGCGGACGCCATCGGCGTCGTCCCCAACACCTGATCCCAACGCTGCCCCGGACACCGGCGGGCGGCGGCACAGCCTTCCCGAGGAGACACCCATGACGAAAATCCGCGTGCTCATCGCCGGTGAGACCTGGTCGAGCGCCACCACCCACACCAAGGGCTTCGACCAGTTCTCCACCGCCGAGTACCAGACGGGCATCGCCCCGCTGCTCGCCGCCCTCGAGGGCTCGGACGTCGAGATCGTTCACCTGCCCGGCCACGAGACGCACACGCGCTTCCCGTTCACGGCGAAGGAGCTCGAGGCCTACGACGTCGTCGTGCTGTCCGACGTCGGCGCCAACTCGCTGCTCCTCCACCCCGACACCTTCGTCCGCGGCAAGCGCACGCCCAACCGCCTGAAGGCGATCGCCGAGTGGGTCGAGGGCGGCGGCGGCTTCATGATGATCGGCGGCTACTTCTCCTTCCAGGGCCTGAACGGCGCCGCCCGCTATGCCCGCACGCCGATCGAGACGATCCTGCCGGTGACGATGCTCACCGCCGACGACCGCGTCGAGGTGCCCGAGGGCTTCCACCCGGCGCCGACCGGCGCCGCCCATCCCGCCATCGACGGCATCGCCGGCGCGTGGCCCTACCTGCTCGGCTACAACGAGACGAAGCTGAAAGCGGACGCGACGCTGCTGCTCTCCGTCGGCGCCGACTATGGCGAGCAGCCGCTGCTCGCCGCCGGCACCTATGGCCGCGGCCGCACGATGGCCTGGACCTCCGACATCGGCCCGCACTGGCTGCCGACCGAGTTCACCGAGTGGGACGGCTACCGTCGCCTGTGGACCCAGGCCTTCGCCTGGCTCGCCGGCCGGAGCTGAGATGACCGACACCGTCATGCCGGCGCCGGCCCCCGTGCCCGCGCCACCGCCGGCGCGCCGCCGCTTCGGCCGCCTCGATTTCGACGTCACCGAGATCGGCTACGGCGCCGCTCCGATCGGCAACTTCCTCGCCCCGATCGAGGACGGCGTCGCCGCGGCGATGCTGGAGAGCGCCTGGGCGGCCGGCCTCAACTACTTCGACACCGCCCCGCTCTATGGCTACGGCCTGTCGGAGCACCGGGTCGGCCGGGCGCTGCGCGAGAAGCCGCGCGACGCGGTGGTGCTCTCCACCAAGGTCGGCTACCTGCTCTCCCCCGGCCGCAGGGCCTCCGAGCGTGACCCCTGGCGCCACGGCCTGCCGTTCACCCCCACCTATGCGTATGGCTATGACGCGACGCTGCGCTCGGTCGAGGACAGCCTGCAGCGCCTCGGCCTCGACCGCATCGACATCGCCTTCATCCACGATGTCGACGTCATCAACCACGGCGTCGCGCGCCAGCGGGCGCACTTCGAGGTGGCGATGGCCGGCGGCTGGGACGCCCTCGTCCGCCTGCGCGACGAGGGGGTGGTGAAGGCGATCGGCGTCGGCGTCAACGAGTGGGAGGTCTGCCGCGACGCGCTGATTGCCCGCGACTTCGACTGCCTGCTGCTCGCCGGCCGCTACACGCTGCTCGAGCAGCAGGCGCTCGACGAGCTGATGCCGCTCTGCGTCGCCCGCGACGTCGCCGTCGTCCTCGGCGGCGGCTTCAACGGCGGCATTCTCGCCACCGGCGCGGTGCCGGGCGCCAAGTACGAGTACAAGCCGGCGCCGCCGGAGATCATGGAAAAGGTCTCCAGGATCGAGGCGGTCTGCGCCCGCCACGGCGTCCGCCTGATCGATGCGGCGATCCGCTTCGTGCTCGCCCACCCGGCGATCGTCTCGATCATCCCCGGCACGCGCACCCCGGCGCAGCTCGCCGACAACCTCGCCGGCCTCGCCCGCGAGATCCCGTCCGATTTCTGGGCGGAGCTCACGCACGAGGGCCTCCTGCGCGCCGATGCGCCGGTGCCCGCGTAAAAGCCCCGCCGACCCCCGGAGAGCCCCGATGTCCCCCCGTCTGCGCCAGATCACCATCCCCGACTTCGGCCTGCCGGAGGCGGCGCCGGAGATCCCCGCAGCCACCTACGAGCGCCGCTGCCGCGAGGCCCATGCCTCAGCCGGCCGCACCTGGCTCGCGGTCTATGGCGACCGCGAGCACCTCGCCAACATCGTCTTCCTCACCGGCATCGAGCCGCGCTTCGAGGAGATGCTGCTGCTCCTCGGACCAGATGACCGCCGCGTCATCGTCGTCGGCAACGAGTGCATCGACTACGCGCCGCTCGCTCTGCTGCCCGGTCTCGAGATCGTGCTCGCCCAGTCGTTCGGCCTGATGGGGCAGGACCGCACGGTGGCGCCACGGCTGCCGGTGGTGCTCTCCGACATCGGCTTGCGCCCCGGCGACACGGTGGGCCTCGCCGGCTGGAAGTACCTCGAGGTCGAGGAGTGGGACGGCGAGCCGAGCTTCTTCGTGCCGTCGATGGTGGTCGACGCGCTCTCGCTCGCCGTCGGCGGTCGCGAGGGGGTGACGGATGCGACGCGCGTGCTGATGCACCCGGCAAGCGGCCTGCGCTCGGTCGTCGACGTCGACCAGATCGCCGCCTACGAGTGGGGCGGCGCGCATTGTTCCGCGATGGTTTGGCGCATCCTGACTGGTGCGCGGCCCGGCGACAGCGAGTATTCCGCCGCCGCCCGCATGGGCTATGCCGGCGAGCCGCTCGCCTGCCACGTGATGATGTCGGGCGGCGACGCGTCCCATCCGGTCGTCGGCCTGCGCAGCCCGTCGGCCCGCCGGCTCGCCGAGGGCAACGGCGTTACCACCGCCGTCGGCCTGTGGGGCGGCCTGTCGGCCCGCGCCGGCGTGCTGGCGAAGCACGACGACGCCTTCGAGGCGGTCGCCAGCGGCTACTTCGCCGGGTTGCTCGCCTGGTACGAGACCGCCGACCTCGGCATTTCCGGGGCTGAGATCTTCGCCGCCACCACCGAGGCCCTCGCCCGCGCCGGCCTGCGCTCGGCGCTCAACCCCGGCCACCTCACCGGCCACGACGAGTGGACGCACACGCCGATCCGCCCGCACGCGCCGGAGACGATCGATTCCGGCATGGCGATGCAGGTCGACATCATCCCGGTGCCGATGCGGCCGGGCACGGCGCTCAACTGCGAGGACGGCATCGTCTTCGCCGACGCGGCCCTGCGCGCGTCGCTCGCCGAGCGCCACCCCGCGGTCGCCGCCCGCATCGAGGCCCGCCGCGCCTTCGTACGCGACGGGCTCGGCATCGAGCTGAAGCCCGCGATCCTGCCGACGTCGAGCATTCCCCTGATCCTGCCGCCGTGCTGGCTGCAGGCGAACCGGGTGTTCGTGGCGGGGTAGGGGAGCGGCGGCGGGCGCTGCCGCGTCCTCCCCCTGGCAGGGGGGAGGACAGACGCGCCGCAGGCGCGGCAGGTGGGGGCCCGTCAATCCCAACCTCGGCCTGTGTTCGGATTGACAGGCCCCACCCTGAGCGCCTTCGGCGCACTGTCCCTCCCCCTGGCAGGGGAGGGACGGGCGTGGTGCTACCCCTGCAAGGGCAGGACGCGCGTCCCGTCCCGCCCCCTACTCCCCCACCGCTGCCCCCGCCGGCCGGCGGTTGTCGTTCGCCCCGTACGTCCACCCCTCCACCACCGGCCGCCCCCGCAGCACATCGTCGCCGAAGCTCGGCGGCTCGCCCGCCTTCGGCTCGCCACCGCCGACGAGGATCGCCTCGACCGCGCCCCACGGGTTCTGCACCACCACGGTGTGGCCGCGCTCGGCGAGGAGCTTGCGGGTGTCGGCCGACAGCGCCCTCGGCTCGACGTAGAGGGTGTCCGGCATCCACTGGTGGTGGATCCGCGGCGCGTCGACGGCCTCCTGGATGGTCATGCCGTGGTCGACGACGTTCATGATCGTCTGCGCCACCGCCGTGATGATGCGCGAGCCGCCGGGGCTGCCCAGCACCATCACCGGCGCGCCGTCCTTCAGCACGATCGTCGGGCTCATCGAGGAGAGCGGTCTTTTGCCGGGCGCGATCGCGTTCGCCTCGCCCTGCACGAGGCCGAACAGGTTGGCTGCGCCGGGCTTCGACGTGAAGTCGTCCATGGTGTTGTTGAGGAGCACGCCCGTGCCCGGCGCCATCACCTTGGCGCCGAAATAGGAGTTGAGCGAGGTGGTGACGGCGACGGCGTTGCCGGCCGCGTCGACGACCGAGAAGTGCGTCGTCTGCGAGCCCTCGTGGGCGCCCGTGCCCGGCTTCAGCGCCGCCGACGGCGTCGCCCGGTGGCGGTCGATGGCGCCGCGCAGCCTCGCCGCATAATCCTTCGAGGTGAGGTGGGCGACCGGGTTGTCGACGAAGGCCGGGTCGCCGAGGGCGGAATTGCGGTCGACGAAGGCGTGGCGGAAGGCCTCCGCCATCAGGTGGACGGCGTCGGCGGAGTTGTGGCCGAGCCAGCCCATCGGGTAGCCCTCGAGCATGTGCAGGATCTCGCAGAGCGCGATGCCGCCCGAACTCGGCGGCGCCGCCGAGCGCACCTCGTAGCCGCGGTAGCGGCACTCGATCGTCTCGCCGAGCGTCACCGTGTAGTCGGCGAAGTCGGCGTCGGAGTGGATGCCACCGCCGGCCACGCTCGCCGCGACGATCTTCTCCGCTACCGGCCCCTTGTAGAAATAGTCCGGCCCGCCTCTGGCGACGCCCTCGAGCGTCGCGGCGAGGTCCGTCTGCACCAGTCGGCCGCCGGGCGCGAACGGCTTGCCGTCATCGAGGAAGATCGCTCCGAGCACCGGATTGGCCTGGAACGCCTTCGTGCCGGCGGCGAGGATGTCGGTGTCGCCGCGCGTCAGGGCAAAGCCCTCGCGGGCGAGGCGGATCGCCGGCGCCATCACGGTGGCGCGGTCCTTCGTGCCCCACTTCGCCAGCACGGTGTCGAGCCCGAGCACGCTGCCGGGCACGCCGACCGCCTTCCAGCCGTCGAGGCTCGCGCGCGGGACGACCTCGCCCTTGTCGTCGAGGTACATGTCCTCGGTCCCCTTGCCCGGCGCCTCCTCGCGGAAGTCGACGAAGACCAGTTCGCCGGAGGCGAGGCGGATCGTCATGAAGCCGCCGCCGCCGAGGTTGCCGCAGCACGGATTGACCACGGCCTGGGCGTAGCCGACCGCCACCGCGGCATCGACGGCGTTGCCGCCGGCCCGCAGCATCTCGGCGCCGACCTCGCTCGCGAGCCGCTGGTCGCTGACCACCATGCCGTGCTCCCCCTCCACCGGCTGCGGCGAGACCGCGGCGGCGGGGGCGGCCAACAGGACGAGGCCGGCAAGCGTCGCTGCGCGGATGCGTCCAGGTGAAAGCCGTGCCGGAACGGGGCCGACCTCTGCGAGGGCGTTGCTCAGCACCGTCGGACACTCCTCGTCGGACCGGGCCTCCTTGTCGGGTCCCGGACTGTGGCAACATCCCGCCTTCGGGCTGCGATGTCGACGGCCCCGGCGTATCAGGCCGGCTGATGGTGCCGACCAGCACAGATAATTTGAACGCCGGGCGCGCCGCACCGACAGTCCGGGCTGAGAGCCGTGCCCGAGACGCGGCACCATTTTTGGGAGGCCGCCATGCACGTCTTCGACATCGTCGCCGAAAAGGCCTTCGACCCGGCGAAGCACGTCGAGAAGATCCTCGGCGAGACCGGCGGCGGCGACTACACGGTGGCCTGCTGGGAGCCGGGCCAGGCGAGCCCCTACCACTGCCACCCCGACTGCACGGAGATCTACTTCTGCTTCTCCGGCGGCGGCACCATGCGCACGCCCGACACCCTCGTCGACATCACCCCCGGCTCCTTCGTCGTCCACCCGCCGGGCGAACTGCATGAGTATATGAACGGCTCGGAGCGCACGCTCCTCTACCGCATCCGCTACGGCACCGACATGAAGGCCCACGCCATCCGCTGGCACGGCCACCCCGAATGGGTGCAGCCGGAGGCCGACAAGGCGTACTTCGCCAGGCACCCGGTGCCGACGGGGGTGTGAAAGGCGCCGCCGACCGGCCGCCCGCAGGGCGCTGCTGGATCGGCCGCCCGTCCGGCCCCGTCACTCCGGGACAGCGGGCCACCTTCCACCTCCGGGAGGGCGACGCGCGAAGCGCGGGCGGGTGGGCGACCGCGGGCTGGAGCCCGCGGCTGACTCACCGTCTGCACCTTGCGGTGCTGTCCGCCGCCTCGCGGCGGCAACTCCCCATCGCGGCGACCTGAGGCCGCCCACCGTCCCTGCCGATGCGACGGGATTGACGGCCGGCGACGCGCCTCCCGGAGAGTTGCCGCGATCCGCCTTCTCGCGGTGGCCGTGGTCACCCGCCGGCCACCGCCAGTCACCGCCTCAACCGGCGTTGCAGAACTGCTCTGGCGTCAGAGTGCGGATGTTATACACAGTCGAGCCCGCCTTGACGATGTACTCGGAGATGCCGTAGGGATCCTTTGCGTTCGGGTCCCAGTTTTAGGTCCAGCCCATGCCCGTGAACGGATACCCGGGCTTTGGGAAGTCAACATTGAACGACGTCCACATCTGAACAAACACGAAGGCCTGGGCAGCCTTGACGGCTTCTTTCTCTTTCTTGGACTTGAATTCGGTGGGCAGGGTGAGGTCGCATTGCTTCGTGGTGATATCGGGGCTGCTGGCGCAGGGGCGGAAGATGTCCTTTGGCGCCACCTCGAACTCGTCGAGCACCCAGTCGCCGGCTACCGGCGGCATGCCGAGAATCTGTTCCAGCGCCAGCACCGGGTCCTTCGCTCCCTTGCAAGCCTTCGAGGACTCGGCGGGGATCGAAACCCAGGTGTCGTACTGGATCTCACCCTTCCCGCCTGAGGTCTTCTTGATCGTTTTGATGCCGCGGGTTTGCAGGACCGAATTCGCGTCGCCCTCCGGCATGCTCCGCTTTGTGTGGAAGGTGATCATCTTGACGCGGGGCTTCGAGGCGTCGAGCGGCTTCAGTTTCTTCTGGTAGGATGGGCGCTTGACTGCCGCGGCGATGATCGAGTCGCGGTAGAGATCGGCATTGCTCTTGGCCGCCGTTGTCTCGGAAGCGGTGGCCGATGGTGCGGCAGCAGCCACGCCCGCCGCGACGAAAGCGGCAGCGATGACAAAGGCATGGCAATGCGTGGCCGAGATCGGCCTCGTGCGTGTCGTCATTGTCTGTACCCCCCGGGTGGTCGGGCCGCCCCACAGCGTGGCCCCCCGCGGGAACCCTAGAATGGCCGACTCCTCGCGTGCAACGACGGACGGGGCCTCCACTTCTCACACCGCTGTGATCGCCTCAATCGTCAGCATGCGGCCGCCCAGCGAGGCGAAGGCGCGGGTGCGGCAGGTGAGGACGATCACCTGCTGGCGGCTTCCGGCGCGGTTGAGTGCGTCGAACATCTGGGCGATGCGGCCGTCGTCGGAGAACACCAGCGCGTCGTCGAGCACGATCGGCACCTCCTCGCCGCGCTCGGCCAGCATCGCCCCCATGGCGAGGCGGACCAGCACGGCGATCTGTTCCTTGGTGCCGTCGGAGAGGCGCTGGAAGGCTTCCGCCGCGCCGCCGCGGTGGAGCGCATCGACGCTGAAGCCGTCGCCGAGCGCGATCTCGGCGGCGGGGAAGAGGTCGTTGAGGTACGGGCGCAGATGGCGGCGGAGCGGGGCGTTCAGCTGCTCGCGCTGCTCGGTGTAGCAGGCCTCCACCGTGTCGCGGAGCAGCGCCAGCGTGTCGGCGCGGGCCTGCAGGCGGTCGCGCTCGCGTGCCACCAGCGCCACCTCGGCCTCCAGCGCCGCCGCCCGCTCGCCGAGCCCGTCGCCGCCGGCGCTCTCGATGCGGCCTTCCAGGTTGGCGATGTCGCGATCGAGCCGGCCGAGCGTCTCCGACTGGTTGGCGAGCGCCTGCTCGAGGCGCTGCACCCGCCCGCGCCGGCGCTCGATCTCCTCCGCCGGCGGCGCCGCACGGCGCTCGGCCTCCAGCGCGGCGGCCTTGGTGCCGTGGTCGTCGCCGGCGGCGCGCTCGGCGGCCTCGGCGGCGGCGAGCGCATCGGTGCGCGCGTCGTCCGGCAGCGCGGCGAGGTCGGCAGCGAGGCGGGCGCGCACCTCGGTGAGGGTGCCGGCGAGGCGGCCGCGCTGGTCGGCGAGGCGGGCGAGCGTCGCGCCGTGCGCCTCCAGCCCGCCCTCGTAAGCCTGCCGGCGCCGGCGCGCTTCGTCGCGGCCGGCGCGGACGGCGTCGAACCGCTCGTCGAGGGCGTCGGCGGCGGGAAGGGCGGTGAAGCCGGCCTTGGCCAGCGGCGCGGTGGCGATCAGCGCGTCGATCGCCGCGAGTTCGTCGCGCGCCGCGGCGAGCACGGCCGCGACCGTCTCCGCCCCGCCGCGCGCGCCGCGTTTGCCGACGCCG
>CAMDHY010000095.1 GCA_945898215.1 Pseudoxanthobacter soli DSM 19599
GCGCGAGGCGGCGGGCGAGCGCCTCCGCCGCCGGGGGCGCCGCATACTCCTGCGGCGGGCCGGAGCGCGGTGGCGCGGTCTCGCCCCGGCGACGGCCGAAGCGGGCGGTGATGGCGGCAATGTTCACGTCAGCCGCGGCGCCGGAGCGCCGCCCCTTGAGAGCGATCTCGTCGGCCCCAAGGGTGCCCGTCCGCCCTTAAGGAAGGCTGAAGCGGGGGCCCGGAGGCCACGAACACGGCCGCGGCGAAGCGCCCGTGGAAGAAGCGCCGGATCGATCGAATTGTCACGATCGGGACAACCCGCGGGAAAGCCGGGGCCGCTAGTCTCCACCGGTCGTCCCCCGTCCCGCGCCGGCTTTCCCCGGGCGCAGACGGGTCCGAAGGGAGGGTGCCCCGTGTTCTTCCTGCTGCGTGCGTGCCTGTGGATCGGCGCCATCATCCTGCTCGTGCCGATGCTGCCGTCGATGCAGACCGGGCAATCGCCGAACCACGCGCCGGCTCCGTCGCCGGGCGCAAACTGGGCACCGGCCGCCACCGGCCAGCCGGCACCGACGACGGTCGCCCTCGCCTCCGGCACGCCATTCGCCGACCCTGCGGCCCCGGCGAGCGCGGCACCCGCGGCCGCCCCCGTCCCGGGTCCCGCATTGCCCGCCGCCGTCGACGTGGTGCGCTTCTGCCTCGACAACGGCGCCGTCTGCGAGGCGGGCTTTTCGGTCGTCGCGGCGCTCGGCGACGCCGTCGGCCAGGGCCTCGAGTTTGCCGCCACCCTGCAGCACGGCGAGACCGCGCCGGCAGCGAACGCCGCCTACGACCCGCCGCCGATCGCGGTCGCCACCGTGCCGGTGCGCGTCTCGGCGCTGCCGGCCGCCGCCGTCGGCACGCTGACGGCCGCCGACCGTGCCGAGCCCTGGCTCGGCGAGGCGGCGAGAGCCGCAGCCACCGCCGCGGCGACCGCCGCCACCGCCGCCGGCCTGATGGTGCCGCCGCTGCCGGTCCCCGACCCCCGCCGTCGCCCGTCCGGCTGAGCCAGCCTCCCGCCCGCCCTCCCGGGTTTCCCCCGCCGCCCGCAGCACCTATATCCCGGGGAAGCCGGAGGGTCGCCGCATCCGGGCGGCGAGGAGTGCGTCATGGACATCGCCGAGATCGAAGAGACGTTCGCGCTGCTCGACGACTGGGAGGAGCGCTACCGCTACGTCATCGAGCTCGGCCGCCAGTTGCCGCCCTTGCCGGAGGAAGCCCGCAATCCGGAAAACTTCGTGCAGGGCTGCACCTCGCAGGTCTGGCTCGCCGCCCGCCCCGTCGCCCCGAGCCCGGAGGGGCCGGTGCTGCACTATGACGGCGACAGCGACGCCCACATCGTCCGCGGCCTGGTCGCCATCCTGCTGGCGCTCTATTCCGACAAGCCGGCCCGCCACATCCTCGCCACCGACGCCGAGGCGATGCTCAACCGCCTCGGCCTGCGCGACCACCTGACGCCGCAGCGCTCGAACGGCCTCTCGGCCATGGTCCGCCGCATCCGTGCCGACGCCGAGGCGGCGCTCGCCCACGCCTGAGCCGCGCCCCCCCCCCCCGCCCTCAGGCCCGCGGGCGAAAACCGTCGCTTCCCCACGAACGGATGCCGCGCGGCTCCGGCGGCCCGCTCGCCTCCGCCGACAGCCCGTAGTGGGCGGCGAGGCGGTCGAGGGCGATCGTGAGCACCACCTTGGCCGAGCGGACCGGCCAGCCGCGCGCCCGCTCGACCTCTTCCAGTCCCACCTCGAAGCAGCAGACGTCGAGCGCCACGTCGGCGAGCTCCGGACCCAGCGCGGAAAGCGCCCGCCGTACCCGCTCGCGCGCCGCCGCCACCGCGTCCGACAGCTCCGCCGCGCCACCGCGCCCGAGCGAGGGGCCACCACCGGCGCCGCCGAAGCCCGACCAGTCCATCGTCACCCGCGGCCCGAGCTGGGCGAAGCCGAAGTCGGCACGGAGCCGCTCGCCGGCGGCGCACTGGCCGGCGTCGACGAGCGGCTTGCCGTCGCGCCCCCGCCGCGCGGCGAGGCGGACGAGCGGGCTCGCGTCCTCGGTTTTCAGCACCACGGTGGCTCCGCCGCCGGGCGCCTCGATGCTCGCCGGGGCGGGTGCGCCCTGCTGGGCGCGGAACGGGTCGGTGCCGCCGGCGAGCGAACGCCTGAGCCAGGCTAGGCCCGCCGCCGTCACCGTCACGCTGCCGGAAGCCTCGATGCGCAGGAGATCGGCGCGCGCCAAGGCCTGCGTGAGCCCCGGCGGCATCGCCAGCCGTCGCTCGCCGTCGGTGCCGGCGACGATCACCGCCGCGCCATCGCCGGCGAGCCGCCCGGTGGCCCCGGCGAGCGCCTTCAGGAGTCGCCGCGTCGCGCCGCGCACCTCCGCCGGACTGGCGGGATCCGGGGAGGTGGACGGATCTCTCGCGGGAGGGGTCATCGCGCCACCTCCCGCCCGGCGTTGCTCCGCGCGACGGCGACGGCCGCCTCGATGGCGGCGACGAGGCCGTCGAAGCCGGGATCGTCGCGGCGATCCTCGACCCGCCGGCAGGCGTGGGCGGCGGTGGAGCGGTCGCGTCCGAAGCGCCGGCCGGCCGCCGTCAGCGTCTCGGCGAGCCCGACATGGGCGACATAGATCGCCACCTGCCGGGCGAGCGCCACATCGGCGCGGCGAGTGGGCGCGGAGAGGTCGGCGGCGGGGAGGTGGAAGGCGCGGGCGACCACCGCCTCCAGGCTATTTTGCTCTGTGAGGTCGGGATCATGCCGAACCCACGGCACGCCGCCGACGGTCCTGTCGTTCGCCGGAGGGGCCGCATCCCCTACCGATCCATCGCCACGCCCACGCCTCGCCATGACCGCCTCCCTGTCACGCCACCGTCGGCGCCATAGGAATTGGTACCTTGAATGACGAGATTGTCGAGGGGTATCGGATATTTTTCCTCGTGCGGTCGATGGCGGGCGAGAACGAGGAGATCGAAAGGGGCGTGGTTTTGGGAGGGACAGCCGCGGCAAGCACAACGCGTCCTCCCCCTGCCAGGGGGGAGGACAGCCGCGCCGCAGGCGCGGCAGGTGGGGGCCCGTCAATCCCAACGCAGGTCCTCGTTCGGATTGACGGGCCCCACCCTGCCGGCTCCGCCGGCTGTCCCTCCCCCTGGCAGGGGAGGGACGCGTCGCAAGCTCGGCGAGGTCCGATCTCTAGGAAATTTATCCCCGCTCTGCCGCCTTCCCGCATACTGCCAGCGTCTGTGGTGGAGCGAACGATGCGGGACCAGACAGCCGGACAGATCGACGTCGACGAGACACGCCCTCAGGGACCGGGCCACAGCACTGCACGCACCCGCCCGAACCGAAGCCTCGCCGCCGACGCCCTCATCGCCACCGCCGCACGACGGGCGGTCGGCGCAGCCGTCCGCGCCGGGTCGGTGGACTATCGCCGCGCGCGCATCCTGCCGCGGCTCGTGCCCGTCGACCCGGCGGAGGTCGCGGACGACAGCCCGGCCGGCACCCGGCGCATCCTGGCGCTGCTCGCCCGGGCGCTGTGCTCGGAGCGCCGGCGCGGCCGGGCCGGCCACTGGAGCTACGACCTCAACCGCCACATCGGGCTGCGGCAGGCGATGCTGGCCGAGACGGCGCGGCTCCGGGCGGCGAGACGCGCGCCGCGAGCGCCCTGAAGGTCGCGCTGCCTCGAACTCGCCGTCCAGGCAAGCGCACGCCGACCCGGGCGAGGTCGGTGGACCGCGCGCCTAGCCCTCGAAGATCGCCACCGCCCGCACGAAACCGGCCGACGCCCCTTTGATCTTGAAGGGGAAGCAGGAGACGGTGAAGCCGGTCGGCGGCAGCAGGTCGAGGTTGGCGAGCTTCTCGATGTGGCAGTAGCCGACCGCCATCGAGGCGCGGTGGCCCTCCCAGATGATCGACGGGTCGTGCGTCTCCTCCCAGCGCCTGCGGGTGTGGAGGAACGGCGCGTCCCAGCTCCAGCCGTCGGTGCCGGTGACGCGGACGCCTCGGCTCGTGAGAAAGAGCGTCGCCTCCCGTCCCATGCCGCAGCCGCGGGCGAGATAGTCCGCCTCGCCGTAGCGGCCGCCGGCGGCGGTGTTGACCAGCACGATGTCGCCCGGCGCGAGGTCATGGCCGATGCGGTCGAGTTCCGCCGCCACCTCGGCTGCGGTCACGACGTGGCCGTCCGGCAAGGCGCGGAAGTCGAGCTTCACGCCCGGGCCGTAGCACCAGTCGAGCGGCACCTCGTCGATGGTGATGGCGCGCTCGCCGCCGTTCATCGTCGAGTGGTGGTGGTAGGGGGCGTCGAGGTGGGTGCCGGTGTGGGTGGTGAGCCGCATCCGCTCGATCGCCCACCCCTCCCCGCCCGGCAGGTCGCCCGCCTTCAGGCCGGGGAAGAAGGCGGCGACCTCCGCGGCCGTGTCGGCGTGGGCGAAATAATCGATCTCGGGCCGGTGCCCCGGCGGATCAGACGCGATGCCGGCTTCGAGCGCGACGGAAAGATCGACGAAACGACGGGGCATGGGCGGGCTCCGGGGGGTGAACCTTGTTCGGTGTCATCCCGGACGCGAAGCAACGCGGAGCGATCCGGGACCCAGCGGAAAACTAGTCGCGCGAAGCGCGACGCGTGAGCCGCGCGTTCCGCGAGGATTCTTCCGCTGGGTCCCGGATCGGCGCTCGGCTGCGCCTCGCTTGTCCGGGATGACGACGGGCGATGTGGGGCGCTCGTGTCTCGCAGCCGCGGACGTGCCCCGTCCAGCCAAACCTCACGCCACCCGGTTCGGCGGCTCCCGGCCCTCGAAGAACGCCGCGAGGTTGTCGACGCACAGCATGCCCATGCCGGTGCGCGTCTCGAGCGTCGCGGTGCCGAGATGCGGCAGCAGGGCGACGTTCGGGAGCGTGCGGTAGCGCGGGTCCAGCGCCGGCTCGCCGCGGTAGACGTCGAGGCCCGCCGCCATCAGGCGGCCGCCCTTCAGCGCCGCGATCAGGGCCTCGTCGTCGACGAGGTCGCCGCGCGCCGTGTTGATGACGACGGCGCCGGGGGGGAGTTGCGCCAGCGTCTCGGCGTTGACGAGGTTGAGCGTCTCCGGGCCCGAGGGGGCGTGCAGGGAGAGCACGTCGGAGACGGCGAGGAGGTCTTCCAGGCGGGCGTGGTAGGTCGCCCTCGGCAGGTCGGGGCCGGACTTCGGCCGGGGCCCGTGCCAGTGCACCTCCATGCCGAAGGCGAGCGCGCGGCGGGCGACCGCCTGGCCGATGCCGCCGAAGCCGACGAGGCCGATGCGGCGGCCCTGCAGGCCCATGCCGAGGAGTTGTGTCGGCCGCCAGCCCGGCCATGTGTCGGCGCGCACCATCGCCTCGCCCTCGGAGGCACGCCGTGTGGCGGCGAGGATGAGCAGGAAGGCGATGTCGGCGGTCGCCTCGACAACGGCGCCCGGCGTGTTGGTGACGATCAGGCCGCGCTGCTTCGCGGCGGCGAGGTCGATGTGGTCCGTGCCGACCGAGCAGGTGGCGACCATGCGCACCGTCTTCGGCAGCCAGGTGATGACGTCGGCGGTGAGCTTTTCCAAGAGCGTGACGACGAGGGCGTCGCAGCCCTCGGCGCGGGCGAGGATTTCGGAAGCCGTGTAGAGCGTCTCGTCGTCGCCGAACGTCGTGCGGTAGCGCTCGGAGAGCGCCGTCTCGACGGTGGCGGGCAGGCGCTTGTAGACGTGGATCGTCGGCTTCTCGGTCGGCTCGGCCGGCATCGGGCGCCGCTCCTCTCGCTCAGGTCTCGGGGGGCGCACCGTAAAGGCTGCCGGGGACCCTCGACAACCTCCGACGGCGCGCTCCCGTTCCGGGACGAGAGAGGCGACGGCGCGGCAGCCTCGCCGCGCCGAAGTCATCCAGCCTTGCCCAGCGGATGCAGGCTCGGCAGCGCTCAGCCCTGCGGCGCCGAGGTCATCCAGCCGAGCACGGCGCCGGTCGGGTCCTTGACGACACCGATGCGGCCGACGGTCGGAACGTCGAAGGGCTGCTGCAGGATCGTCGCCCCGGCCGCGGCGGCGGCGGCGCAGCGGGCGTCGACGTCGTCGACCTCGACATAGGAGAACCAGTGCGAGGGGATGCCGTCGAACTGTGGGCCCTCCATGGTGAAGATGCCGGCGACCGGCTGGCCGCCCAGCTTGGCAAGGCGGTAGGTGATCGCACCCATCGGCATCGCCTCGATCTCCCAGCCGAGCGTCTTCTCGTAGAAGGCCGCCGCCTTCTCCGGCTCGCGGGTGTTGAGCTCGGTCCAGACGATCGTTCCGTGCTGCGCCATGTAGCCCTCCCTCGCGCCCGCGAGGCGCGGCCGACGAAAGGCTGCCCGCCGTTCGTGGCGGCCGTGCGACGCTTCGTGCGGGATGAGAGAATGTGATGTGGAGAGGGCTGGCGCCCGGCGCAGGCGTTATGTAGTCTGACTGCATAACGCATGTCCGGAGCCATACCCCTGGCCCTCACCACCACCCTCACCGTCCGCCGCGACCCGGCCGTCCGCCTCGGCGAGGACCGGGTGCGGCTGCTCGAGGCGATCCGCGACGAGGGCTCGATCGCCGCGGCCGCCCGCCGGGTCGGGGTCTCCTACAAGGCGGCGTGGGACGCGGTGAACGCGCTCAACAATCTCTTCGACCGCCCGCTCGTCGCCGCCCGGCCCGGCGGACGCGCCGGCGGCGGCGCCGGCCTGACGCCGGAGGGCGAGGACGCAGTGCGGGCGCTGTCGATGATCGAGGCGGAGCTTTCCGCCGCCGTCGGCCGCCTCGAGCGCCACCTCGGCCGCGGCGCCGCCAGCCTTCCCTCCCTGCTCTGGAGTCTCTCAATGCGGACGAGTGCCCGCAACGCGCTGCGCGGTGTGGTGGAGAGCGTCACCGACGGCCCGGTGAATGCATCGGTGGCGCTGACGGTGTCGGACGCGGTGACGATCACCGCGGTGATCACGCGCGAGAGCGTCGCCGACCTCGGCCTTGCGCCGGGCGTTGCGGCGGTGGCGCTGATCAAGTCGACCTTCGTCATCCTGGCGCCCGGCGCGATCCCGCCGCGCACCTCGGCGCGCAACGCGCTGACCGGCACCGTCGTTGCCGTCAGCGACGGGGCGGTGTCGTCGGAGGTGACGCTCGACATCGGCGGCGGCAAGACGATCGTCGCCGTGATCACGCGCGAGAGCGCCGACGACTTCGCCTTTGCGGTCGGCGCCCCGGCGACGGCGCTCGTCAAGGCCTCGCACGTCATCCTCGCCGTCGACTGACGGCGGCCGCAGTCCTCTCCGACACCCCTGGGAAACCTTGCCCGATGCGATCCTTGCGCACCCTTCTCGCCGCCGGCGTCGTCGCCCTAGCCGGCCTCGCCACCCCCCTCGCCGCGCCGCAGGCGCAGGCGGCGGACCCGATCGTCGTCTTCGCGGCGGTGAGCCTGAAGGGGGCGCTCGACGGGGCGGTGGCGCTCTATGAAGCCGACGGCGGCGCGCCGGTCACCGTCTCCTATGCGGGCTCCTCGGCGCTCGCCAAGCAGATCGAGAGCGGCGCGCCGGCCGACGTGTTCATCTCCGCCGACCTCGACTGGATGACGTATCTCGCCGAGAAGAACCTCGTGCGGGCCGACACCGAGCGCCGGCTCCTCGGCAACCGCATCGTGCTGATCGCACCGAACGACGGGGCGAAGCCGGTCGCGATCGGTCCGGACTTCGCGCTTACCGCCGCCCTCGGCGACGAGCGGCTGGTGCTGTGCGATCTCGCCGTGCCGTGCGGCAAGTACGGCAAGGCGGCGCTTGAGACGCTCGGCGTCTGGGGCTCGGTCGAGGGACGCATCGCGTTCGCCGAGAACGTCCGGGCGGCGCTCGCCTTCGTGTCGCGCGGCGAGGCGCCCTACGGCATCGTCTACGCCACCGACGCCGCCGCCGATCCGGGGGTCGCGGTGGTCGGCACCTTCCCGGAGGACAGCCACCCGCCGATCGTCTATCCGGTCGCGGTGACGGCCGATTCAAAGAACCCGGCGGCGGCCGCCTTCGTCGACTTCCTGGCGACGCCGAAGGCGGGCGCGGTGTTCGAGAAGGCTGGCTTCACGATGCTCGGCGAGCGGCCGACGACGAACTGAGGCTACGACGCCCCGCATGACCCTGGACCTCACCCCCGAGGAGACGACCGCGATCTGGCTGACGCTGCGGGTGGCGCTGGTCGCGGTGGCGGCGAGCCTGCCGGTGGCGATCCTGGTGGCGTGGGTCCTGGCGCGGTGCCGGTTTCCGGGCATCGTGTTGTTCGATGCGATCGTCCACCTGCCGCTGACGCTGCCGCCGGTGGTGACCGGGTTCCTGCTGCTGCTCGTCTTCGGCCGGCGGGCGCCGGTGGGGGCGTTCCTGGCCGAGCATTTCGGGCTCGTGTTCTCGTTCCGCTGGACGGGGGCGGCGCTCGCGGCCGCGGTGATGGGCTTCCCGCTGTTCGTGCGGGCGATCCGGCTGTCGATCGAGGCGGTCGACCGCCGGCTCGAGGATGCGGCGAGCACGCTCGGCGCGCCGCGGGCGCTGGTGGCGCTGACGGTGACGCTGCCGCTGATCCTGCCCGGCATCCTCGCCGGCGGCGTGCTGGCGTTTGCCCGCGCCATGGGCGAGTTCGGCGCGACCGTGACGTTCGTCTCCAACATCCCCGGCGAGACGCAGACGATCGCCTCGGCGATCTACACCTACACCCAGGTGCCCGGCGGCGACGGGCCGGCGCTGCGCCTGACGCTGATCTCGGTCGTGCTGTCGCTCGGCGCGCTGGTGCTGTCGGAACTGCTCGCGCGCCGGACGCGGCGGGCGATCGGGCAGACGCGGCCATGAGGCCCCTCCCCTCGCCGAGCACGGCGGCGGCACCCCCGCAATGAGGCTCGAGGTCGAGGTCCGCCACCTCCAGGGCGGCTTCCGGCTCGACGCGGCATTCGCGAGCGACGCCGCCGTCACGGCGCTGTTCGGGCCGTCGGGCTCCGGCAAGACGACGCTCGTCAACATTCTCGCCGGCCTGATCCGGCCGTCCGAGGGGCGCATCACGCTCGACGGCCTGGCGCTGTTCGATGCTGCCCGGCGGATCGACGTGCCCGTGCACAAACGCGGCGTCGGCTACGTCTTCCAGGAGGCGCGGCTGTTCCCGCATTTGTCCGTCCGGTCGAACCTCGGCTACGGCCGACGCATGGCCGCACTCGCCGGCCGGCGCGGGGCGGCGGACGAGTTCGACCGCGTCGTGGCGCTGCTCGGCATTTCCGCCCTGCTCGACCGCAAGCCGGCAGGGCTGTCGGGGGGCGAGGCGCAGCGCGTCGCGATCGGCCGGGCGCTCTTGGCGCGGCCGCGGCTCCTCCTGATGGACGAGCCGCTGGCGGCCCTCGACACCGCCCGCAAGGCGGAGATCCTGCCCTATCTCGAGCAGGTGGCGGCGGAGACGCGGGTGCCGATCGTCTATGTCAGCCATTCCGTGCCAGAGGTGGTGCGGCTTGCCGGCACGGTGGTGGCGATGGACCACGGCCGCGTCGTCGCCTGCGGGCCGGCCGACAAGGTGATCGGCGGCCTCGACGCCACCGCCTCCGACGACGCCGGCGCGGTGCTCGACGCGGTGGTGGCGGGCGAGGAGGCCGACGGGCTGACGCGGCTCGACACCAATGCAGGGCCGCTGCTGGTGCCGGCTGTCGGGCGGCCGACCGGCGCACGACTGCGGCTCCTGGTGCGCGCCCGCGACGTGCTGGTTGCGAGCGAGCACCCGCAGGGCCTCAGCGCCCTCAACGTGCTGCCGGCGACGGTGACGGTGATCGGCGCGCCGCACGGCGCCGCCGTCGAGGTGACGCTCGCGGCCGGCTCCGCCACGCTGCACGCGCGGCTGACGCGGCGCGCCGTCGAGACGCTCGCGCTCGCAGCCGGACGGCCATGCTTCGCGATCGTCAAGGCCTCGACGCTCGCCGACGAGAGCGCCCCGCCGCCGCCTTGGTTGACGCCGTGACGACCGCGGACGTCGCGGCCGGTGCTTCAGCCGCCGCGCCTCAGCCACCGACGCTTCAGCCGATGTCGCCTCAGCCGATGACGCCTCAGCCGATGACGCCTCAGCCGATGACGTGGAAGCCGCGCGGAAAGCGCTGCATCGGCTCGAAACCGGTTTCCGTGACAAGCAGCAGGTGGCCGGTCTGGACGCCGGCGCGGCGGTCGCGGGTCGTGATGTTCGGCTGCACGACCAGCATCATGCCGGCCTCGAGCTTCATGTCCGGCATGGTCGCCGAGGGGCGGCTGGCGCAGCCCAGCACCGGCGGAAAGTAGCCGCCGCCATAGCCGTGCACGAGGTCGTCGATGATGGTGAAGCCGGCGTCCTCGATGCCGTGCGAGGCGGCGACGAGCTCGGCCGGCGTCGCCCCGGCGCGCACCTTCGCCGTCACCGCGTCGAAGACGGCATCGGCGCAGGCATGCAGCTCGCGGTAGAGCGCATTCGGCTCGGCGCCGACGGCGAACGTGCGCAGCACCTGGCCGGAATGGTCCCAGAACTGCGCGCTGATCTCGCAGACCAGCGCATCGCCGACTTTGAGCCGCCGCGACGACGGGAACTGGCGGGGCACGCCGACCGACGGGTCGGCCATCGGCGTCGTGCCGATGTAGTGGAGGGCGTTGGTACCGCCGAGCTTCACGTAGGGCGCCTCGACGAGGGCGCCGAGCTCCTTCTCGGTCATGCCGGGCTTTGCCCGCTCGGCGAGCGAGGCTGCGCCGAGGTCGCTCATCGCCGCGGCGAAGCGGAACCACGGCATCTCCTCGGCCGACTTGACGTAGCGCATCTTCGAATAGGCGGCGTTGAGGTCGACCACCACGCCGGCGGCGGAAAGGCTCGCGTGCTGGGAGGCGGACAGGGTTCCGACGAGGCCGATGCGCTTCTGGCCCGGCTTGTCGGCGGCGAGCGCCGCGAGCGCGTGGCCGAGGCCGGACTTGCCGCCCCATTCGACGTCGCAGGTGTCGGCGAGCTTGGCGGCGAGCGGCTGGTGGTTGACGTGCTGCACCCAGAGCTTCATCGGCCGGCCGGGCACCAGCAGCGTCACCGCGTCCGCGGTGGTCGGCCAGCCGGTCAGCCAGAACGTCGTGGTGCCGACCTTCTGCGCGTGGGCGACGATGATCGCGTCGAGGCCCTCAGCCGCGCAGAGATCGTCGAAGCGCTGGCGCCGCCGCGCCATCTCCCCGGGGCTGAAGCGGGGATATTCGGCGTCGATGAGGGCAGCGAATTCCGCCTCTACCTCGGCGGTCAGGCTGGCGACAGTGGGCAGCATCGGTCCTCCCGGGGAACATTCTCGGCCTCTTCGGGCCGGCTGGTCATACAGTCATACCATCGCCCGGTGCTGACGCACCCCCTCCCCGAGGGGTTCGCGTGTGATTTTCAGTCAGGTTGCCGGGGCGGTCGGCCCGCGCGTCAGGTCCGCGGGCGGAGCGGGAAGATCGCCACCACCAGCGCCACGTCGATCACCGCCAGCGCCACCAGCACGGCGAGCGTCGTGTCGGCGCCGGCGCGCTCGATCAGCACGGCGCCGACCGAGGGCGAGACCGCCATCGTTACCAGGATCGGCATCGCCATGCGGCCCATCAGCGGCGCGTAGCCGTCAGCGCCGAAGAGGGCGAGCGGCAGCGTGCCGCGGGCGATCGACTTGATGCCCATGCCGGCGCCGTAGAACACGAACGCCGCCGCCAGCACGATGGGCATCCCGGTCCACAAGAGCGCCACCCCCGCGGCGACGCAGAGCGTCGAGGCGAGCATCGTCCACAGCGGGTGATAGCGCACGCCGACGACGCTCTCGACGATGCGGGCGGCGACCTGCGACGGGCCGATCAGGGCGCCGAAGCCGACGGCGGCGGCGAGCGCGACGCCGCGCGCCTCCATCAGCGTGATCAGGTGGACGGAGAGGACCGAGGCGATCACCGAGGACAGGGTGAAGGCGGCGGCGGTGAGCATGAACAGGGGCGAGAACACCGCGAAGCGGCCCTGTCCTCGGCCCTGCCCTTGTCGGCTCCCGTCGCCGCCCGTCGTCGCGGCAGCGTGCACCACCGTCCGCCGTGCCTCGCGCGGGAAGGCGGCGAGATAGAGCGGCACCGCCACCCCGATCAAGAGCGCCGCGAAGGCGAGGCAGGCGCCGCGCCAGCCCCACTCCGAGACGAAGAGGGCGGCGAGCGGCCACGACACCGTGCTGGCGAAGCCGGCGACCAGCGTCAGGTTGGTGATCTCGCGCCGCGCCGCGAGGCCGTGCAGGCGGCCGAGGGCGGCGAACGCCGCATCATAGAGCCCGGCCCCCATGCCGGCGCCGACGAGGCACCAGGCGGCGACGTAGACCGGCAGGTTGGGCGAAAGCGCCATGACGACGAGGCCGAGCGCGATGGTGGCGGCCCCGGTCGCCAGCACCGGCCGGCCGCCGCGCGCCTCGATGACGTCGCCGACCCGCGGCGAGACGAGGCCGGAGACGAGGGGGGCGAGCGAGAAGGCGCCGATCACCCACGGCAGCGGCCAGCCGGTGTCGGCGACGGTGGGCTTTGCCAGCACGGCCGGCAGGTAGAACGACGCGCCCCAGGCGATGATCTGCGCCACGCCGATCGCCGGCACGCGCAGATGGTCGGTCAGGCTGCGGCGGGGGGCCGTGGTCATAGCGGGGTCAAGGATGGCGGGGCCAGGGATGGTGGGGCCAGGGAACGCAACCGGCGGCCGCCGTCCGGCCGCGGCCGGGCGTCGTCACTCAGGCGGTGGGAACGGGGAAGCACAGAGGACATCGGCGATCAGCTCGCGGCGGACGCTACACCGCTTCGCCAGTGCCGAAAATCCTCGGCGAAAATCGTCGCTTCCGCACCGGCGAGGCTGGCGGCGGCGGCCGCGGCGGTCTATCCCGCGGAAGGGTGGGCCTTTCGGTCGGCCAGCGATGACACGACCGGTGCCGAGCCGGCTTTGAGTGCCCACGAGGCCGGCGCCGAACCCTCGGCGTCGGACCGCCCGCCGAGGACCACCGATGCCGGATGCCGCGCCGCCCGTTCCGCCCCGCCGCCCGGCGATCGGCGTTTCCGTCGCCTGCTGGCGGGAGGGGCGCGTGCTGGTGGTGCAGCGCGGGCGGCCGCCGCTGAAGGGGATGTGGAGCCTGCCGGGCGGCCACGTCGAGTATGGCGAGGCGATCCGCGCCGCCGCCGCCCGCGAGCTTGCCGAGGAGACAGGGATCGAGGCCGACATCGTCGGCATCGTCGACGCGCTCGACGTGATGGTGGCGGCACCGGGGGCGGCGGCGGACGCCCCGCCGGCCCACCACTTCGTGCTCGCCGTCTACGCCGCCCGCTGGCGCGCCGGCGAGCCGGTGGCCGGCGACGACGCCGCGGTGGCGCTGTTCCTCACCCCAGACGAGGCGCTGGCGCTGGACCTCACCCCGGGCGCCAGCGCCGTCATCACCGCGAGCCGGGGGCTGGTGGGCGACGCCGGCTGAGGGAGAGCGGCCGGGCGCTGCCGCTACATCCTATCCAACCTCCACCGTCACCCCGGACAAGCGAGCCGCAGGCGAGCGCCGATCCGGGGCCCAGCGCAAGGGTGGTCGCGCGGGACGCACGAAGCTTGAGCCGCGCCGGCGCGGAGTCTCTCCTGGATCCCGGATCAGGCGCTCGGCTCCGCCTCGCTGGTCCGGGATGACGTAGATGAAATGTGGTGCGAGCCGTCCCCCGCCCCTCAGGCGGCAAGGTCAATGACGCGGGCGCGGATCGCCGCGTCGGGGCGGACCGTCATGCGGCAGACCGGCTGCACCTTTTCCGGCGCAATCGTCTCGAAGGCGAAGCGGCGGGTGAGCGAGGACAGAATCAGCACGCCCTCGGTCTGGGCGAAGCCGCCGCCCGGGCAGACGCGCGGGCCGAGGCCGAACGGCAGGTAGGTGTCGGCCTTCAGCTGCTTCTCGTTTTCGGCCAGGAAGCGCTCCGGGCGGAACACCTCCGGGTCCTTCCAGAACTTGTCGTGGCGGTGGACGAGCCAGGGCGACACCACCACGAGGTCGCCGGGCTCGACCTTGTGGTCGCGCATCTCGTCGGACCTGGTGGCGATGCGGGTGATGAAGGAGACCGGCGGATAGAGCCGCATCGTCTCCTTGAAGACGGCGCGGGTGTAGGCCATGCGGGCGATGTGGGCGTACTCGATCGGCCCGTCGCCCGAGACCTCCTTCACCTCGGCGCGGATCTGGCCGGCGATCTCCGGCGTCTGCGACAGGATGAAGAACGACCAGGCGAGCACCGAGGCCGAGGTCTCGTGGCCGGCGAGGAAGAACACGGCGATCTGGTCGATCAGTTCGTCGCGGTCGAAGCGGGTGCCGGTCTCGCGGTCGCGCGCCGCCATGACGGCGCCGGCGAGATCGTCCTCGTTGCGGATCTGGCCTTCTGCCTCCTCGGCGAGGCGCCGGTCGATGAGGCGGCCGAGCACGCCGCGGATCTCGCGGCAGGCGTTCACCACCGCCGGCACGTCGTCGAAGCTGCCGTTGGCGGGCGAGGAGATGATCGTCTTCGGGTTCACCTGCGGCACCACGTCCTGGTAGCGCTGGAAGGCATCGAAGACGCCGCGTGCATCCGACGAGGCGAGCGGCTCGGAGAAGATGGTGCGGTAGATGGCGTCGGCCGTCACCCGGCTCATCGCCGCGTCGAGCTCGACGGGCCCTTTCGCGCTCGCGAGCTCACTAATGAGCGTGTCGACGGCGCCGACCATCTGCGGGTAGGCGGTGGTGAGCCGCATGTGGGCGAAGGACGGCTCGATCATCCGCCGCTGGCGCTTCCAGGTGTGGCCGTTGGAGATGAAGATGCCGTCGCCGACGAGCGGCTTCAGCGCCGCCACCATCAGGTCGCTCTTCGGATAGTCCTCGGCCTTTTCCACCAGGATGCGGCGGATGAGCTTTGGATCGTTGACGATCCAGATGCGCCGCTTGCCGATCGGCACCTTGCCCATCTTCAGCCGGTAGGCCTCGGCCGGGAGCAGGTTGAGGAGGTCGCGCTGGCGCAGGAACACCGCGCGCGCCAGGATCGCCGCCTCCGACCGCCGCGCCGGCGCCGGCGGGCGGTAGTTCGAGGAGGGCGGCGGTTCGACCGGCACGGTGAGGTTCATCGGCGGGCGGGGTCCTGTGGGGGGCGGGGCGCGGCAGTGGGGAGTGGGTAGTCGGCAGTCGGCAGTGAGAAGGCGGCGGTCGGATGGCGGCGGGGCACCGGCCGCTCGAGACGGAGGACGGTCCGCGAGGCGGCGCGGTGGCGATACGGCGGGGCGCGGGAGGGCGCCATCGCCACGGAACGCCCCGCATCTAGCACCGCCCCCGCCCGCCCGCCTAGCCCCGAGGCATGGCGGCGGCGCCACGGTCGGGGAAGGTTGAGGCTGCAACCGACGCGTGCCACGGAAGCGACATGATGTGGACGGGGGATGGGGGAGTTTTCGGGGAGGGGTGGAACCAGATGCTGACGATTGTTCGGTCCGCTGCGGTGGTCTGTCTGGCGACACTGGCAACGGGCCAAGCGTTTGCCTCAAATTGCCTTAAACCGGAGGCGACCGATGCCAGGCTCCTGCTGTCCGCTGACTATGCTGCTTTCGTCCGGAACGGGGAACCGCAGATCGTTGAAGGAAAGGAGGAATGCATCCTAGAGGCCAGTATCGAGAACTCCGTGAAAGGCGATCTTGTTGCAGGGGAAACAATCACGGTGATCTATCCGGACAGTTACGGCTGCAATCCAGCCGCGGAAGGATTCTCAACGTTTGAACAATATTACAAAATATCGAGTCGTACCTTCGGCTTCGATCGCTGCGCGTCAACAAGAAATCATCACGTCGTTACGGCATTCTACAATCAGAAGGTTTCTCTGGAAAAGGCCGCGACGGCGAACCCGCGCTCCGTTCCTGATGCGTTGCGCCTAATGAGATTTTATGTCGGCTGGCGCGATGAGTATCGAGCACGAGCGACACTCCCCAAGCTGCTCGAATTGGCGCCCACGCAGCCGGAAGTCCAACTTCTGGAGGTGAGACTTCAGTATCTTTCTGCAGGGCGAGACCTGGCGAAGCTGCGGAGCGTGCGAGAGAAACTCGCCGCCCTTCGCGACGCTGATCCCGTCGCGCGCATCCTTTTCGAAGAGACGGACCGCCTGATCCGCACGCAGTCGCTGCACAGATCGGATGGTGCTCCCGCCAACCATGTGAAGCCTCCACCTTCGACGTTGAAGAACATCGACCTGACCGGTCGGGACATGACAGGGTTCTCGCTCGACGGGATCATTCTCACGGGCCTTGTAGCACCAGGGTCAGACTGGACCGCGAGTCTGCTTTCGGAACATGATTTCTCTGGCGTGGACTTCAGCAACACGATCTTCACGGAAGCCGTGCTCGCGCGCGTCGTCTTCAAGAATGCGGAGCTAAACGGCGCGAAGTTTGCCGGAGCTCTGCTGGTGGGTGCGGACTTTAGTGGCGCTTCGATGCGGCTCGCCAACCTTCGCGGCGCGGACGCGACCGAAGCGAGGTTCGCCGGAGCAGATCTCCGGGGCGCCGATCTGCGCGGAGTGGGGCTCGTTGGCGCGGACTTCACCGGCGCCCGCTACGACTGCACCACCCGTTTCCGCTCGGATTTCGCCCCAAAGAAGGCCGGGATGGCGCTCGATGGCGCTTGCGCCGGTGGCGAGGGCCCCGCGAAGTAACCCCCTACCCCAGCGCTGCCACTAGCGCCTCCGCCAGCCGCCGCAAATCATAGGGCTTCCGCAACAGCACCGCGCGGTTCGCCGGGAGGTCGGCGGCTTCCGGCGGCAGGGCGTCGCGGCCGGAGGCGAAGACGATGCCGAGGCCGGGGATGCGCCGGCTCGCCTCGACGGCGAGCGTGCCGCCGGAGGTGCCGGGCAGGCCGATGTCGGTGATCAGCACGTCGACCGGCTCGCGCTCCAGCACCGCCAGCGCCTCGCGGGCGTCGCCCGCCTCCAGCACGGTGTGGCCGAGCCCGGCGAGGAGGTCGACCGTCGACATGCGGATGATGATGTCGTCCTCGACGACGAGCACTCGCAGCAACGGGGCGCCGTTCACGTTGTCGGGCGCGGCTGTCCCGTCGGCGCCGGGACGTGCGGCAGCGCCGTCGTCGCCGTGAGGGCGGCCCGCGGCGCCATCGCCGCTCCGCCACGCCGCCACGCCGTCGGCGTCGGTGGCGAAGGCGGAGTCCTGCAGGAAGGCGTTGGATGCCGATCCGTCGGCTCCGGCGCCATCGCCACTCCGGCCTGGCCCGGCCGCAGCGGTGGCGCGCGG
>CAMDHY010000096.1 GCA_945898215.1 Pseudoxanthobacter soli DSM 19599
GGGTCCGGCAAGAGCCAGGCGATGATGGCGGCGATGGGCCTCCTCGCCCGCAACGGCCGCGCCTCGGGGAGCGTGCGCTACCGCGGCCGCGACATCCTCGGCCTGCCGTCCCGGGCGCTCAACGACATCCGCGGCGCCCGCATCGGCATGATCTTCCAGGAGCCGATGACCTCGCTCGACCCGCTTTACCGGGTCGGCAGCCAGATCGCCGAGCCCTTGGTGCGCCATCGCAAGATGACGTGGACCGCCGCCCGCGCGCACGCCGTCGAGCTCCTATGCCTGGTCGGCATCCCCGAGCCCGAGCGCCGCGTCGCCGCCTATCCCCACGAGCTCTCGGGCGGCCAGCGCCAGCGGGTGATGATCGCCATGGCGATCGCCAACGAGCCCGACGTCCTCATCGCCGACGAACCGACGACGGCGCTCGACGTCACCGTGCAGGCGCAGATCGTCGACCTCCTGCAAGACCTGCAGGCCCGCTTTGGCATGGCGATCGTGTTCATCTCCCACGATCTCGGCCTCGTCCGCCGCATCGCCGGCCGCGTCGTCGTCATGCGCCACGGCGAGGTGGTGGAGACGGGCCCGACCGCCGACGTCTTTGAGCACCCGCGGCATCCCTACACGCGCATGCTGGTCGACGCCGAGCCGCGCGGCCGCAAGTCACCGCCCCCGCGGGGCGCGCCGGAGGTACTGCGGGCAAGGGACGTCGCGGTCGAGTTCAAGCTCGGCGGCGGCCTCCTGCGCGGCGCGCCCCTCGTCATCCGCGCCGTCGAGGGCGTCAGCCTCAGCCTCGCCCGCGGCGAGACCATCGGCATCGTCGGCGAATCCGGCTCCGGCAAGTCGACGCTCGGCCGCGCGCTCCTGCGCCTCGTACCGTGCGCGGGCGAGGTCACCATGCTCGGCCAGCGACTGTCGGCGCTCGATGCCTCGGCGCTGCGGGCACTCCGCCGCCGCGTCCAGCTCGTCTTCCAGGATCCGTTCGGCTCGCTGTCACCGCGCATGACGGTCAGCGACATCGTCGGCGAGGGCCTGCGCGTCCACGCCCCCGACCTCTCCGCCGCCGAGCGCGACCGCCTCACGGTCACGGCGCTGGAGGACGTGCAGATCGACCCCGCCACCCGCGGCCGCTATCCGCACGAGCTCTCCGGCGGCCAGCGCCAGCGCATCGCCATCGCCCGCGCGATGATCCTGCGGCCGAGCATCGTCGTCCTCGACGAGCCGACCTCGGCGCTGGACCGCTCCGTGCAGAAGCAGATCGTCGAGCTGCTGCGCCGCCTGCAGCAGCAGCACGACCTCTCCTACGTCTTCATCAGCCACGACCTCGCCGTGGTGCGGGCCCTGGCCGACTGGATCCTCGTCATGCAGCGCGGCCGCGTCGTCGAGGCGGGACCGACCGACGCGATCTTCGAGGCCCCGCAGACCGGCTACGCCCGAGAACTCATCGCGGCGGCGAACCTCACGGACGCGCCGGCTGATCCCTGATCTCCGGGCACGGGCCTGCCATTCTCAGACAGGCGCTCAGCCCAGTCGCGTGAACCCGTCCTCGCTCCAGCGCTCGCTGCCAACGCCGTGATGGACGAAGAACAGCCCGTCCGGATCGTAGGCATCCTTCACCGCGAGCAGGCGCTTGTAGTTCGGACCCCAATAGGACTGCCGCCAGTCCGCATCGAAGAAGTCGCCCTCGGAGACATAGGCGGCAAACGTCGGCAGCAGTGGGCGGATCTCGCCCATGGCGGCGGCCACGGCCTCGCTCCGCTGCCGGGCGGTGGCAATATCGGGCTCGTGGCCGGGAAGGCCGGGATAGGCCGGCGGCCCGTTCGCCGCCGTGATCAGCAGCGCGAACGCCGTCGTCACCGCCGGGTGCGTCGCCGTCTCGCGCGCCGCAGCGATCGCCTCCGGGGGCGCCCCGGCGAGGCCCTTGTTGACGTGCAGCGAGACGCTCCAGTGGCGGGAAGCGGAAAACAGCGCCGCGGCCAGACCGGCCCTGCGCTCGTCGGCGATGAGGTCCGCGGGCATCCAGGCCGACTGGTAACCATAGAGCACATGGCCGGCCTCACTGAGGTTGCCGGTCCAGAAGACGTTGTCGGCGGGTGCCCCTGGGCGATCATCGGACAGGACCACGTTCGGCAGCGTCCGCAGGTAGTCCGGATCCCAGAACTGCCGCGCGGGCACCGCGGTGATTTGCGGCGGAGCCTCGAGGACGTACCGCTCCGGCGAGGCGGCCAAGAAGTCGAAGAACGGCTTCCAGACGGCTTCCGCCTCGGCCTGCCCGAGGCCCTGGAACACCATTGAGATCGCAACCGTGTTGTCCGGCTGGAAGGCGATCTGCTCGCCCCAGTGCGGGTTGAACAAAGCCTCGGCATAGAACTGCACGGTTGCCGCCACGAGGTCGCGAAAGGCGTCATCGGACTGCGCCCGCACGCTGGCGGAGACCCCGCCGACGAAGTCCGCCAGTTCGTGCGTCGCGAGCGTCAGCCGCGTGACGACGCCGAGGCTGCCGCCGCCGCCGCCCTTCAGCGCCCAGAACAGGTCGGGATGGGAGCACGCATTGGCGATCCGCACCGCCCCGTCAGCCGTGACGATCTCCGCTTCGAGCAGGCTCGCCGCCGCCATCCCGTAGCGCTTCGAGAAGCTGCCGAAACCGCCGCTCTGGATGAGGCCGGCGACGCCGACGGTCATGCAGCCGCCGCCCTGCACGTAGCGGCCCCCCTGCGTGCTCACGGCGTCATAGACGCGGCCCCACAGGCAGCCGGCCCCGACCGAGACGGCAGGGCGTGGCGCCTGCCGGCCCTCGCACCCGGCGCCGACGAAGGCGTCATGCAGCGTGATGGCGTCCATCCGGCGCGTCCAGACGAGCAGCGAATCGGCGGCGTTCGAGGTGCCCTGGTAGCTGTGGCCGCCGCCCTTGACGACGAGGCGCAGGTTCTTGTCGCGGGCAAAGTTCACGGCGGCGACGACATCGGCGGTCGTCTCGGCGGCGACGGCGTTGACGCTCGGCCGCGACGTCCAGGCGTCCACCCAGCCGAGGGTCTGGGTCAGGCCCGGCTCGTCACCGAGGAAGTAGGGATTGCGGAGAAGCGGGAATACCCGATCGCACCCGGTCGCATCGGCCATGCATTCCGCGAGCGGCGAGCGGACCGCGACGAGACGTCCACCGGTGCTGCTGGCGAGCTCCGCCCACTCCGCCGAGGACGGCCACCCCGGCTGCCCGGGGCGGACCCGCGTCGACGCCGCGGCCCGTGCCGGAGCGATCGACCACAGGTCAGGGAGGCCGGCGATGGCGAGCGGTGCCATCGCCACCGTCTGCAACAGGCGCCTTCGATCCATGGCCGTACCTCCCGCTCGTGCCGGCTGGTGCGGACGTCGATGCCGCACCGAGCCACTATCATGATGGCGGTGGCTTGCGACAGGCGGGCGTCGGCAGAGCAGATCGCCGGTCGCCGGCGCCACCGGCGGCAGGCGGCCAAAAACCGACGCCTCATCGGCCCGGTTCACCGGGGTGCTGGCGCGTTAGCCTGGATTTCGGCGTATTGGTCGGCTTCGCTGCGTCTCCACGATGGGCGCAAGCTCCGGCGAACCGCCAGCGACCTCGGATCAACGGAGATGCAGGTGACCCCCTCTGTCCGGCCGGCCAACCCGGTCGGCTACTTCGAAATCCC
The DNA here is from genome assembly GCA_945898215.1 of Pseudoxanthobacter soli DSM 19599. Classification (GTDB taxonomy): domain Bacteria; phylum Pseudomonadota; class Alphaproteobacteria; order Rhizobiales; family Segnochrobactraceae; genus CAMDHY01. The sequence continues at coordinate 3,657 of CAMDHY010000096.1, forward strand.
CGTCGTCGACATGGACCGGGCGATCCGGTTCTACTCTGCCGTCTTCGGCTTCGATTTCGAACGCGAGACGATCGACGGCTACGAGATGGCGCTGCTGCCGCTGCATGAAGCGGCGACGGGGGCCACCGGGGCGCTCGCCAAAGGCGACGTCTATGTCCCCTCGAGGACGGGCGTGATCGTCTATTTCTCGGTCGCCGACATCGACGCGACTCTCGCCCGCGCCGTCGCCGCCGGAGGCGCGGTGCTCTACCCGAAGAAGGCCATCGGGCCTGCCGGATTCGTCGCCGAGATCGAGGACAGCGAGGGCAACCGCATCGCTCTCAACTCGCGCAGCGCCTGACGAGGCGTCCGGACCGCGACCCCGCTTCACACGGCCGCCGGTGAACGCGGCTCACCGCGCGGGACCGGCCATCGGACCGCCAAAAAAGCGAAGGCCCCGTCCGATATCTCGGACGGAGCCCTCGCGGATTGCTTGTCGCCACCCGCGAGCGGGCGGCGGGTCTCGGTCAGGCGTTGACCGAGTCCTTCAGCGGCTTGCCGGAGCGGAACTTCGGCACCTTGGCGGCCGGGATCTTGATCGTCTCGCCGGTGCGCGGATCGCGGCCCTCGGAAGCGGCACGCGAGTTCACGACGAACGAGCCGAAGCCGACGATGCGGACTTCCTTGCCCTGCGCCATCATCGCGGTGATCGCGTCGAAGGTGGAGTCGACGGCCTTGGCGGTGTCCGCCTTGGTCAGGCCGGTCTTCTCGGAGACGAGCGTCACGAGCTCGCCCTTGCCGACGCGCTCGACAGCCGCCTTGCTGGCTTTCGCGGGCTTCGCAGCCTTTGCCGCCTTCTTTTCCATCTGGGTTATCCCTTCTTCCGATCGGGGCCCGGGACGCGCAGGTCCCGTCGCCATCGCCCTCTTGGTGAGCGGAATCGGGGGGAAAGGCAAGCCGGAAACGCCCCGGAATCGGGGCGTTTCCTAGGTTTTTTCGGGTTTTTCGGGCGTTCGGCCGCCTTAGTGGGCGGTGATCGCCGCGACGTCCTCCTCCACCCGCTTGGCGCGAGCGGCCTCGGCGTCGGCCTCGGTCCACGAGATCGCCTCGGGCATCCGCACCAGCGCCCGCTTCAGGACGTCGTCCATCCGCGCCACCGGCACGATCTCCATGCCGCTCTTGACGTTGTCGGGGATGTCCGCGAGGTCCTTGGCGTTCTCCTCGGGGATCAGCACGGTGGTGATACCGCCGCGCAGCGCCGCCAACAGCTTCTCCTTCAGGCCACCGATCGGCAGCACCCGGCCTCTGAGCGTGATCTCGCCGGTCATGGCGAGGTCGCGCCGGACGGGGATGCCCGTCATCACCGAGACGACGGCCGTCGCCATCGCGATGCCGGCCGACGGCCCATCCTTCGGGGTCGCCCCTTCCGGAACGTGGACGTGGATGTCGCGCCGGTCGAACAGCGGCGGCTCGATGCCGAAGTCGATGGCCCGCGAACGGACGTAGGACGCCGCCGCGGAGATCGACTCCTTCATCACGTCGCGAAGGTTGCCCGTCACCGTCATCTTGCCCTTGCCGGGCATCATCAGGCCCTCGATCGTCAAGAGTTCGCCGCCGACCTCGGTCCAGGCGAGACCGGTGACGACGCCGACCTGATCCTCGAGCTCCACCTCGCCATAGCGATAGCGGGGCACGCCGAGGAACGTCTCGAGCGTCTTCTCGGTCACCTTCACCGACTTCTTCTTGCCCTTGGCCTGCACGATCTCACGCACCGCCTTGCGGGCGAGTGTTGCGAGCTCGCGCTCGAGGTTGCGGACGCCCGCCTCCCGTGTGTAGCGGCGGATGACGGTGCGCAGCGCCTTCTCGTCGACCGAGAACTCCTTGGCGGCGAGGCCGTGGTCGCGCTCCACCTTGGGGATCAGGTGGCGGCGGGCGATCTCGACCTTCTCGTCCTCGGTGTAGCCGGCGATGCGGATGATCTCCATCCGGTCCATCAGGGCCGGCGGGATGTTCAGCGTGTTCGCCGTCGTCACGAACATCACGTCCGAGAGGTCGTACTCGACCTCCAGGTAGTGATCCATGAACGAGCCGTTCTGCTCCGGGTCCAGCACCTCGAGCAGCGCCGAAGACGGATCGCCGCGGAAGTCCATGCCCATCTTGTCGATCTCGTCGAGGAGGAACAACGGGTTGTTCTTCTTCGCCTTGCGCATCGACTGGATGACCTTGCCGGGCATCGAGCCGATGTAAGTGCGCCGGTGGCCGCGGATCTCCGCCTCGTCACGCACGCCGCCGAGCGACATGCGCACGAACTCGCGGCCGGTCGCCTTGGCGATCGACTTGCCGAGCGAGGTCTTGCCGACGCCCGGAGGGCCGACGAGGCACAGGATCGGCCCCTTCAGCTTGTTGGCGCGGCTCTGCACGGCGAGGTACTCGACGATGCGCTCCTTGACCTTCTCCAGGCCGAAGTGATCGGTGTCGAGCACGGTCTCGGCGAGGGCGAGGTCGTACTTGACGCGCGACTTGCGGCCCCACGGGATGCCGAGCAGCCAGTCGAGGTAGTTGCGCACCACCGTCGCCTCGGCCGACATCGGCGACATCTGCCGGAGCTTCTTCACCTCGGCGGTCGCCTTCTCGCGCGCCTCCTTGGTGAGCTTGGTCTTGCGGATGCGCTCTTCCAGCTCGGCCACCTCGTCGCGGGCTTCCTCGCCGTCGCCGAGTTCCTTCTGGATCGCCTTCATCTGCTCGTTCAGGTAGTACTCGCGCTGCGTCTTCTCCATCTGGCGCTTGACGCGCGAGCGGATGCGCTTCTCCACCTGCAGGACGGAGATCTCGCTCTCCATCAGCCCGAGCACACGCTCCAGACGCTCGGAGACCGAGGTCAAGGCCAGCACGGCCTGCTTGTCCTGGATCTTCACGGCGAGGTTGGACGCCACCGTGTCCGACAGCTTGGCGTAGTCCTCGATCTGCGAGACCGCGCCGATCACCTCCGGCGAGACCTTCTTGTTGAGCTTCACGTAGTTCTCGAACTCGGTGACGACCGAGCGGGCGAGCGCCTCCACCTCGACCTTGTCGCCGAGGTCGTCCTCGAGCCGGTCGGCGTAGGCCTCATAGAACTCGGCGCGGTCGGTGAAGCGGCGCACGCTGGCGCGCGACGTTCCCTCGACCAGCACCTTCACGGTACCGTCGGGCAGCTTCAGGAGCTGCAGCACGGTCGCGAGCGTGCCGATGTCGAAGATGTCGGCCGGGTCCGGATCGTCGTCACCGGCGTTCTTCTGCGTCGCGAGCAGGATCAGCTTGTCCGACCGCATCACCTCCTCGAGGGCACGGATGGACTTTTCGCGCCCCACGAACAGCGGCACGATCATGTGCGGGAAAACGACGATATCGCGCAGCGGCAGGACGGGGACGAGTTCCTCGCCCCGCGGCGCGCCGGCCTTGCTGGTGTCGTTCGACGAAGTCATCGAGTCGTCCTCTCTCAGCGGATCCGGATCGCCTGATAGGTAGCACGATCCGGGCCACGGGGGCCGCCGGCAACGGTTTTCACTGGTGGTGAGGCGGGGTGGAAGGAAGGTCGCCGCAACACCGGCGCCGGACCCGATCTCAGACCGGACCGGCCGCGCCGGAGGAAGTTAGCCGATAGGTGGAGTTGCCCCGGGGGGGTGTCAAGATGCGGCTACGGCGCCGGGCGGCCGTCCACAGGCTCCGGGCAAGCTTGAGCCGGTGGGCACGCCACGAGAGCCTGCGCTCACTGGAACCGTTCGGTGCCGAACACCACGGTCGCCGAGGTCCTGCCGACCCCGAGCATCATGACGGCGGCGAGGAGCGACAGGGCGGCCGCGGACCTGCGACGGGAGAGCGGCTGGGCCGGCAGCGGGCTGAACGGCTTCGGTGTCGCGGCGCGCATGATCGCCCCCCGGGTTCCGGGTCATCGCCCCCCGGGCGAAGAACGAGCCCGGGCGCGGACGCCCCTCGATGCGGACAATACCAGCGATTGTACCCCGGACAATGTCGGTGTGGAGCGAGGCGGACCGGCCGGCCGTGCGCTGGCCACACGAATGCAAACGGGCGGCCGCATGACCGCCCGCTTCACAAAGATCGCACCGGCTGCCGTCAGGCGCAGCCGGCTGCCTCAGGCGGACGCTGCCGGCGTCGCGGCCTGGCGGTCGGCGTAGATGTAGAGCGGTCGGGCGGCGCCAACGACGACGTCGCCGGAGATCACCACCTCCTTGACGCCCTCGAGGCCGGGCAGCTCGTACATCGTGTCGAGCAGGATCGCCTCCATGATCGAGCGCAGGCCGCGCGCGCCGGTCTTGCGCTCGATGGCCCTGCGGGCGATCCCCGACAGCGCGTCCTCGTGGAAGGCGAGATCGACCCCCTCCATCTCGAACAGCCGCTGGTACTGCTTGACGAGCGCGTTCTTCGGCTCGGTCAGGATCTTCACGAGCGAGGCCTCGTCGAGGTCCTCGAGCGTGGCGATCACCGGCAGGCGGCCGACGAACTCCGGGATCAGCCCGAACTTCAAAAGGTCCTCCGGCTCGACGCGGCGGAACAGCTCGCCCGTGCGCCGGTCCTCGGGGGCGAGCACCTGCGCCTTGAAGCCGATCGAGGTCTGCCGGCCGCGGTCGGCGATGATCTTCTCGAGGCCCGAGAACGCGCCGCCGCAGATGAACAGGATGTTGGTCGTGTCGACCTGCAGGAACTCCTGCTGCGGATGCTTGCGGCCGCCCTGCGGGGGAACGCTCGCGACCGTGCCCTCCATGATCTTCAGGAGCGCCTGCTGCACGCCCTCGCCCGAGACGTCGCGGGTGATCGACGGGTTGTCGGACTTGCGCGAGATCTTGTCGACCTCGTCGATGTAGACGATGCCGCGCTGCGCCCGCTCGACGTTGTAGTCGGCCGACTGCAGCAACTTCAGGATGATGTTCTCGACGTCCTCGCCGACGTAGCCGGCTTCCGTCAGCGTCGTCGCGTCGGCCATCGTGAACGGCACGTCGAGGATGCGGGCGAGCGTCTGCGCGAGCAGCGTCTTGCCACAGCCGGTCGGGCCGATCAGCAGGATGTTCGACTTCGCCAGCTCGACATCATTGTTCTTCGTCGCGTGATTCAACCGCTTGTAGTGGTTGTGGACCGCGACCGACAGCACCTTCTTCGCCTGGTCCTGGCCGATGACGTAGTCGTCCAGCACCTTGCGGATCTCGTAGGGCGTCGGGATGCCGTCGCGCGACTTCACCAGCGAGGACTTGTTCTCCTCGCGGATGATGTCCATGCACAGCTCGACGCACTCGTCGCAGATGAAGACGGTCGGCCCCGCGATCAGCTTGCGCACCTCGTGCTGGCTCTTTCCGCAGAAGGAGCAGTACAGGGTGTTCTTCGAATCGCTGCCGGTGACCTTGCTCATTCCATCGTCCTCGTGCGGCCGTCCACCGGCTCGACAGCCAGCGGGGCGGCTCGGCCGGGCGTTCCCGGCAGGGTTCTCGCCGAATCGTTCGGCGAGGCGCGCCGATCGCGCGGTTCCGCCCCCTCGCGGATGCAATCACCTGGGGGCGGCGAATTCAAGTCCGCACCGGTGCCGCCCTCAGCCCAATGCAAGACACGTTCCGTCCGGAGACAGCCTCGGGCCAGCCTCTCGACCACCGCGAGCATGTCCGACCCGCCCGCGCCCCGCCCGGGAACGTCAGGCCGCCACGCCTTCCAGCGACGTGCGGTCGGCGATGACGTTGTCGACGATGCCGAACGTCTTGGCCATCTCGGCCGTCATGAAGTTGTCGCGCTCAAGCGCCTTTTCGATGGCGGAGAGCTCCTGGCCGGTGTGCTTCTGGTAGATGTCGTTGAGGCGCCGCTTCAGCGCCAGGATCTCCTGGGCGTGCAGCATGATGTCGGCGGCCGTGCCGCGGAAGCCGCCGGACGGCTGGTGCACCATGATGCGGGCGTTCGGCAGCGAATAGCGCATGCCCTTGGCGCCGGCGGCGAGCAGCAGCGAACCCATCGAGGCGGCCTGGCCGATGCACAGCGTCGACACCGCCGGGCGGATGAACTGCATGGTGTCGTAGATCGCCATTCCCGAGGTCACGAGACCTCCCGGGGAATTGATATAGATGGCGATCTCCTTCGACGGATTCTCCGCCTCGAGGAACAGCAGCTGCGCGCAGACGAGCGTCGCCACGGTGTCCTCGATCGGACCCGCGATGAAGATGATTCGCTCCTTCAGGAGCCGCGAGAAGATGTCGTACGCGCGCTCGCCGCGGTTCGTCTGCTCGACGACCATCGGGACGAGCGTGCTCATGTAGGTGTCGACAGGGTCCTTCACGGAGTGTCCTCGCGGTCGAAACGGAACGGCGGCGGTCGGCCGGAGAGCCGATTCACGCCGCCGCCGAAGCGTCATATAGGGGATGCCTCCCGCCGCAGGAAGGCCCAGGCTCGCGACCGGCGTCAGCCGGCCGCCGCCTCGTCGTCCTCGGCGTCGGCGAACAGCTCCTCCTTCGTCACCGGCTTGCGGGTGACGTTGGCCTTGCCGAGCACGTGATTGACGACCTTCTCCTCGTAGAGCGGGCCCTTCAGGGAGGCGATCGCCGTCGGGTTCTTGCGATAGAAGTCGATGACCTCCTTCTCGCGCCCGGGGAACTGCCGCAGCCGGTCGCGCAGCGCGCCCTGCACCTCGTCGTCGGTCACCTCGACGTTGGCGTCCTCGCCGATCTTCGACAGCACGAGGCCGAGGCGGACGCGGCGGGCGGCGATGCCCTTGTATTCCTCCCGCGCCTTCTCCTCCGTCGTGTCCTCGTCGGTGAAGGTGCGGCCGGTGCGCTCCATGTCGGCCATCAGCTGCCGCCAGATCGCCTCGAACTCGCTCTCGACGAGCTTCTCCGGCGTCTCGATCGGGTGCATCTGGTCGAGCGCATCGAGCAGCGCCCGCTTCACCTTCTGGCGCGAGGCGGCGGTGTAGCGCTGGCCCACCTGCTGGCGGATCGCCTCCTTCAGCTCGTCGAGGGTGGTGAGCCCCACCCGCTCGGCGAGCGCGTCGTCGAGCGCCACCTCGCCCGGGGCCTGCACCGCCGTCACCTTGACGTCGAAGGTCGCGGCCTTTCCGGCGAGGTGCTTGGCCGGATACTCCTCGGGGAACGTCAGCGAGACGACGGTCTCGTCACCGGCCGAGGTGCCGACGAGCTGCTCCTCGAAGCCCGGGATGAACTGGTTGGAGCCGAGCACCAGGTCGGCGCCCTCGGCCGAGCCGTTCTCGAAGGGCTCGCCGTCGAGCTTGCCGACGAAGTCGATCGTCACCTTGTCGCCGTTCGCCGCCGCGCCGTCCTTCGCCTCGAAGGGGCGCATCGAATCGGCGAGGCGCTGCACCTCGGCGGTGACCTCCTCGTCGGTGACCTCGACGAAGGGCTGCTCCACCGTGATCGAGGCGACGTCGCCGACGGCGATCTCCGGCAGCACCTCATAGCGCATCGTGAAGGCGAGGTCGGTCGTCCCCTCCAGCACCTTCTCCATGCCCTGCTCGCCGACTTCGATCTCCGGCTGCATCGCTGGCTTCTCGGAGCGGTCGGCGACGGCCTGGCGGATGGTGTCGCCCACCACCTCGTTGACGATCTCCACCATCGCCTGGCGGCCGTACATCTTGCGCAGGTGCGCCACCGGCACCTTGCCCGGCCGGAAGCCGTTGATGCGCGCCTTGCCCGACATGTCGGCCAGATAGGTCTGGAGCTTCGCGTCGAGATCGGCGGCGGGAACGACGACGGCGAGCTCGCGCTTCAGGCCGTCGGAGAGCGTCTCGGTCACTTGCATCGGTCAGGTCTTCTTTCGTCTTGCGGCGCCCTTCCGGCCGCCGGTCGCAATGAATGTCCGCACCCGGTTCGTCCGCGTCCGGCCCGTCCGAACCGACGATGCGAACCGGGACCCTCCCTGCCACCGGAGGCGCGAGATGCCCGACGGAAAGGACGACCCGGCTCGCCGCGCCGACGCCCCTGCCGGCAGCGCCGGCACGTTCGACGCGTCGCGCCGCTCCGGCCTTGGCACGCGGTCGAGGCATGGTGCGGGCGGAGGGATTTGAACCCCCACGGCTTGCGCCACTGGAACCTAAATCCAGCGTGTCTACCAGTTCCACCACGCCCGCAGACGCGCGCCGTCGCCGGTCGCTGCCGAGGCGCAGGCTCTATAGCATCGGCTCTTTCGCCCCGAAAGCCGGAATTGCGGCCGCCGCCCGAGCGGCCGCGCGGCCGTCACGACACGAGTTTCGCCACCACCGTCCGCAGCGCCGGCGCGAGGTCCTCGGCGATCAGCCCCGGCCCAGCGACGGTCCCGGCCTCGCCGTGCATCCACACCCCCATCGCCGCCGCCTCGAAGCCCGCCATACCGCCCGCCAGCAAGCCGGCGATGGTGCCGGCGAGCACGTCGCCGGATCCCGCCGTGGCGAGCCACGGCGGCGCGTTCTCGTTGATCGCGGCCCGCCCGTCCGGCGCCGCGATCACGGTGTCGGCGCCCTTCAGCACAACGACCGCCCCCATCCGCCGCGCCGCCGCCCGCGCCCGCTCGGTCTTCGCCCCCGTCTCGGGGCCGAGATCGGCGAAGAGCCGCGCGAACTCGCCCTCGTGCGGCGTCATCACCACCGGCCCCGCATGGGCGGCGATCGCCGCCGCGAGCGCGGCCGGGTCGTCGCGGAAGCTCGTCAGCGCATCGGCGTCGAGCACCACCGCGCGGCGGCCGGCGAGGGCCGCCGACACCAGCGCCCGGTCCCCCTCCCCGACCCCGAGCCCCGGCCCGGCGACGACCGAGGTGATCCGGGCATCCTCGAGCAATGACGCGAGCCCGTCCGCCCCCTCGAACGGCCGCAGCATCACCGCCGTCAGGTGCGCCGCGTTCGCTGCCACGGCGTCCGGCGGCGAGGCGACCGTGACCAGCCCCGCCCCGGCCCTGAGCGCCGCCCCGGCGGCGAGCCTCGCCGCACCGGTGGCGTGCGCCGGCCCGGACACCGCGACGGCGTGGCCGCGGTCGAACTTGTGGCCGTCGCGCCCCGGCGGCCGCCAGGCGTCGCGCCAGACCGCTGGGGCGTTCGCGAATGTGGTCGGGGCGATCTCGGCGAGCACCCCGTCGGCGATGCCGATGTCGACGACGCTGACGCGACCACTGAGCGTCCGCCCCGGCTCGAGCAGGTGGCCGGGCTTGCGGCGGAAGAACGTCACCGTCTCCGCCGCCCGCACCGCGCTGCCGAGCACCTGGCCGCTGTCGCCGTTGACGCCGCTCGGCAGGTCGACCGCCACCACCCGGGCGCCACAGCCGTTGATCGCCGCGACCAGCGCCGCCGCCGTCCCGTCGAGCGCCCGCGCCAGCCCTGCCCCGAACAGGGCGTCGACGACGACCTCGCAGTCGCGCACGGCCGCCGGATCGGCTGGCTCGATCGCCCCGCGAAAGCGTCGCGCCGCCTCGGCGGCGTCGCCGGTCAGCCGCTCGCGGTCGCCGAGCAGCATCAGCCGCACCGGATAGCCGCGCTCGCGCAGCACCTGGGCGGCGATGAAGCCGTCGCCGCCGTTGTTGCCGGGCCCGGCGACCACCAGCACCCGGGAGCCGAGCCGCTGACGGCCGGCCACCGCGTCGGCGACGGCGAAGCCGGCGCGGTCCATCAGCTCGATGCCCGGCGTGCCCGCCTCGATGGTCAGCCGGTCGGCACGACCCATCTCCGCCGTCGTCAGCAGCGCCGTCATTCCACCCTCATGTTGCTCAGTGAAGATGCACGTTGACCAGTTAGCAGGCAGCGCCGGAAAGTTTCGTGGCGTCGCCCCGGCGATCCCGCTCGCGATTGCCCGTTTCGTCGCCGCTCGCTTCGGGCTGGTGCCGTGGCACGGACCATGCAAACTTCGGGGCGGGTCGGCGATCGGAGCGTGGCCCGGGCCGAGGACTCCGGCGCGAGGGAGGCGATGAAGAAGATCGAAGCCATCATAAAGCCCTTCAAGCTCGACGAGGTGAAGGAGGCGCTGCAGGAGGTCGGCCTCCAGGGCATCACCGTCACCGAGGCGAAGGGCTTCGGTCGACAGAAGGGCCATACCGAACTCTATCGCGGCGCGGAGTACGTCGTCGACTTCCTGCCGAAGGTGAAGGTGGAGGTCGTGCTCACCGACGAGATGGTCGACAAGGCCGTCGAGGCGATCCGCAACGCCGCGGCGACCGGCCGCATCGGCGACGGCAAGATCTTCGTCTCCAACGTCGAGGAAGCGATCCGCATCCGCACCGGCGAGACGGGCAACGACGCCATCTGAGCGATCGCCGCCACGGACCCGCGGCCCGCCTGCCAGGTTCCCGCACGGATTCTCGGCCCCGCGGCCGCGGTCCCAACACCCAGCATCAAATCCGAGGAAACTGCGATGACGACAGCCTCTGACGTCCTCAAGATGATCAAGGACAAGGACGTTAAGTACGTCGACCTGCGCTTCACCGACCCGCGCGGCAAGCTGCAGCACGTGACGATGGACGTCGATCTCGTCGACGAGGACATGTTCGCCGACGGCGTCGCCTTCGACGGTTCGTCGATCGCCGGCTGGAAGGCGATCAACGAGTCCGACATGACGCTGATGCCGGACCCGGAGACCACCCACGTCGATCCGTTCTTCGCGCAGTCGACGATTTCGATCTTCTGCGACATCCTCGACCCGCTGTCGGGCGAGAGCTACAACCGCGACCCGCGCTCGATCGCCCGGAAGGGCGAGGCGTACATGCGCTCGCTCAACATCGGCGACACGGTCTATTTCGGCCCCGAGGCCGAGTTCTTCGTGTTCGACGACGTGCGCTTCTCGGCGACGCCCTACAATACGAGCTTCATCGTCGATTCGATGGAGCTGCCGACCAACTCCTTCACCGAGTACGAGACCGGCAACCTCGGCCACCGGATGCGCATCAAGGGCGGCTACTTCCCCGTCCCGCCGATGGATTCGCTGCAGGACTGCCGCTCCGAGATGCTCTCGGTGATGAAGGAGATGGGCGTCACGGTGGAAAAGCACCACCACGAGGTGGCCGCTGCCCAGCACGAGCTCGGTCTCAAGTTCGACACGCTGGTTCGCAACGCCGACAAGATCCAGATCTACAAGTACGTCGTCCACCAGGTCGCCAACGCCTACGGCAAGACGGCGACCTTCATGCCGAAGCCGGTGTTCGGCGACAACGGCTCGGGCATGCACGTGCACCAGTCGATCTGGAAGGACGGCAAGCCGCAGTTCGCCGGCAACCAGTACGCCGACCTGTCGGAGACCTGCCTCTACTACATCGGCGGCATCCTGAAGCACGCCAAGGCGATCAACGCCTTCACCAACCCGTCGACCAACTCCTACAAGCGGCTGGTGCCGGGCTACGAGGCGCCGGTGCTGCTCGCCTATTCGGCGCGCAACCGCTCCGCCTCCTGCCGCATCCCCTACACGACGTCGCCGAAGGCCAAGCGCGTCGAGGTCCGCTTCCCCGATCCGCTGGCGAACCCCTACCTCGCCTTCACGGCGATGCTGATGGCCGGCCTCGACGGCATCAAGAACAAGATGCATCCCGGCGAGGCGATGGACAAGAACCTCTACGACCTGCCGCCGGAAGAGTTGAAGCAGATCCCGACGGTGTGCGGCTCGCTCCGCGAGGCGCTTGGCTGCCTCGACGCCGACCGTGACTTCCTGAAGGCCGGCGGCGTGTTCGACGACGACCAGATCGACGCCTACATCGATCTGAAGATGGAAGAGAACATGCGCTACGAGATGACGCCGCACCCGGTCGAGTACGACATGTACTACTCGGGCTGACGTCGGGGCGTTCGGGCGGTCACGCCCGCCCGACCCTCTCGGACGGACGACGACGGGGCGCTCAAGCGCCCCGTTTTCGTTTTGGGGGGCCTCTACGTTGCCTTGCGGGCGACCCAGCCGCGGAAGGTGACGATCGAAGCCTCGCCCGCCGCTTCGGCGCGCCCGGCGCGCCGCCCTCATCCGCCCTTCGGGCACCTTCTCCCAGCAGGCTGGGAGAAGGGGGCACCCGCTTCGCCGCATCACGCTGCAGCGAAATCTCTACGCCCGCCGCGCATCCCTTCTCCCGCGTCGCGGGAGAAGGTGCCCGAAGGGCGGATGAGGGCCGCGCCGCGCAAGCGGCGCGGAACCCCTACCAAACGCTTCTCCAGAGCGGCGAGGATGGTCTCCTCCACGCCCTCCGGGTTGTCGCGCGCGTCGATGTTGCCGACACGCACGACGCGATAGCCCTGGCCGACAAGGAACGCCGTCCGCCGCGCGTCGTGCGCCACCTCGGCTTCGGTCGAATGTGTCGCTCCGTCGACCTCGACGACGACGAGGGCGCTGCGGCAGAGGAAATCCGCGATGTAGGGGCCGATGGGCGCCTGCCGCACGAACTTCCAGTCCAGGAAGCGGCGGCCGCGCAGGCGGGTCCAGAGGAGTGCCTCCGCCGGGGTGAGCTGCCGGCGGAGCGCCCGCGCCCGCTCGCGTGTCTCCCGCCGCGCCCGCGCTTCCTGGTTTCCTGACGCCCCCATCGACGCCTCGCCCGCCGCTTCGGCGCGCTCGGCGCGCCGCCCTCATCCGCCCTTCGGGCACCTTCTCCCAGCAGGCTGGGAGAAGGGGGCGCCCGCTTCGCCGGTGGTGCCCTGCCTTTGAAGAATGAACTCCACCCCCTCCCCTTGCAACCAGTGCACGCCGGCCCGTCACACCCCCTTCTCCCGCTCGCGGGAGATGGTGCCCGCAGGGCGGATGAGGGTCGCGCCGCGCGGGCGGCGCGTAACCGCCCGCGGCCACCCCCCGCCTTGTCCCCGCCACTGTCACCGGCGTTACATCGAAGTCTTCTAAGTCGACCTTAGAGGCCGTGGCAGCGCCTCCGGCCCGCCCCTTTTCGACCAGGAGAGCACCGATGACCGAGCCCCGCCCGCTGTCGCGCGCCCAGGTAATCGAGGCGTCCGAGGACGCCGGCCGCAACACGTCGCCCAATCCCACCATGGGCGACATCATCGCACTGCGCTTCTCGCGCCGCGGCTTCCTCAAGGGCTCGCTTGCCGTCTCCGCCATCACGGCGACCGTCAGCCCGCTCGCGCTCTTCGCCGCCGACGAGGCCCGCGCCGCCACCCCGAGTTTCGTTTTTGAGGAGATCGAGGCCGGCGTCGACCGCGAGCACCACGTCGCGCCGGGCTATGACGCCGACGTGCTGATCCGCTGGGGCGATCCCGTCGAGGCCGACGCGCCGGCCTTCGACCCGATGAACCAGACCGCCGCCGCCCAGGCCAAGCAGTTCGGCTACAACAACGACTTCCTCGGCATCGTCGAGATCCCCGGCGTCGACCCGGCGACCCGCGCCCTCCTCGTCGTCAACCACGAGTACACCACCGAGGAACTGATGTTCCCCGGCGTG
>CAMDHY010000097.1 GCA_945898215.1 Pseudoxanthobacter soli DSM 19599
CCCCGTCCCCCGCTAGACTGCCGCGAAACGGTCGCCGCAGGCGGACCGACGGGGGGAGGCGATGACGCGCTACGCCTACACGACGTTTCCCTATGAAAAGCCCGCGGAACTCGCGGGCGGCGGGCCGGGGCGGCGGCCGGTGGTGGTGGTCGGCGCCGGGCCGGTCGGGCTCGCCGTCGCCGTCGACCTCGCCATGCACGCCATCCCCGTCGTGGTCCTCGACGACAACGACCGTGTCTCGGTCGGCAGCCGGGCGATCTGCTGGTCGAAGCGGACGCTGGAGATCTTCGACCGCCTCGGCGTCGGCCGCCGGATGGTCGAGAAGGGCGTCACCTGGAAGGTCGGGCGCCTCTTCCACCGCGACCGCGAGGTCTATGCCTTCGACCTCCTGCCGGAGCCCGGCCACCGCATGCCGGCCTTCGTCAACCTGCAGCAATACTACGTCGAGGAGTACCTCGCCGAGCGCGCGGCCGACTTCCCCGACCTCATCGAGCTCCGATGGAAGAACCGCGTCGCCGGTGTCGCGACGCGGCTCGACGGCGTGACGCTGACGGTCGAGACCCCCGACGGCGCCTATGCGCTGGAGGCGGACTGGCTCGTCGCCTGCGACGGCGTCCGCTCCACCGTGCGCGGCGCCCTCGGCCTCGATTTCGCCGGCGAGGCCTTCGAGGAGCGCTTCCTCATCGCCGACGTCGAGATGAAGGCGCCCTTCCCGCCGGAGCGCTGGTTCTGGTTCGAGCCGCCCTTCCACGCCGGCCAGTCGGCGCTCCTGCACAAGCAGCCCGACGACATCTGGCGCATCGACCTGCAGCTCGGCCCCGACGCCGACCCGGAGGTCGAGAAGCGGCCGGAAAAGGTGATCCCGCGCATCCGCGCGATGGTCGGCGAGCGACCGTTCGAGCTCGACTGGGTGTCGGTCTACAGCTTCCAGTGCCGGCGGCTCGAGCGCTTCGTGCACGGCCGCGTCGTCTTCGCCGGCGACAGCGCCCACGTCGTCTCGCCCTTCGGCGCGCGCGGCGGCAACGGCGGCATCCAGGACGCCGACAACCTCGCCTGGAAGCTCGCCCGCGTCATCCGGGGCGAAGCCGGCTCGGGGCTGATCGACACCTATGACGAGGAGCGCATCCGCGCCGCCGACGAGAACATCTTGAATTCCGCCCGCTCCACCCACTTCATGACGCCGAAGAGCGAGGCCGAGCGCACCTTCCGCGCCGCGGTGCTGAGGCTCGCCGCCACCGAGCCGTTCGCCCGCCGCTTCGTCAATTCGGGCCGCCTGTCGCTGCCCGCGGGGCTTTCCGGCCTGTCGCTGCAGACCCCGGCGGAGGATCGCGAGGGCGTCGAGCCGGGGCGGGTCTGCCCGGATGCGCCGGTGACCGGCACCGATGGCAAGGCGGGCTACCTGCTCGACCGGCTGGGCGGCGACTTCTGCTGGCTCGCGATCGGCGATCTCCCGGTGCCGCCGTCCCGGGAGCGGCTGGTCCGCGTCGGCGGCGGCGGGCTCGGCGATCCGGACGGCCTCGTGGCGGCGCGCTATGGGACGGATGTCCTCTACCTGATCCGCCCGGACCAGCACGTCGCCGCGAGGCTGCGCAGACCCACGGCAGCGATGATGGCGGAGGCGGTCGCGAGGGCCGGCGGGGTGGCCCGCCGCAGCGACGAGAGGGCGGCATGAGCGGCTCGGACCACAAGATGCCGGCTTCGTCGGAGCGGTCCGGCGCTGCGATCGACCTCGGCGCCGACCGGCTCGGCGGGCGGAGTGACGATGTCTATGCCGCTCTGCTCTTTGCCCATTCCGGCCTGACCGCGGAGGAAAGTGCTGGCCTCGATGCGCGGCTGATCCTGGTGCTGCTCAATCTCGTCGGTGACGCCGACACGGCGATCGCCGCCATCCGCCACGCCCGCGACCTCTGAGGCGACGGGATGCTGGTGCTGATCGGCGGGCCGACCGGCGTCGGCAAGACGACGCTGATCGGAACGCTCGCCGCCGAGGGCTGCGGCGTCGTCCACACCCTGACGACGCGCCCGCCGCGGCCCGGCGATCGCTTCAAGACCTCAGTTTCGCCAGAGACTTACGCCAAGGCGGCGACTACCTTGTTGTGGCCGGCGCAGCACCTCTACGGCCACTTCTACGGCGAGGACTACGCCACCGTCATGGCCGCGGCGTGCCCGCTGAACCCGCACCCCTGGCTGATCGACGCGGCGCCGGAGACGATCGTGATCTTTGATCACGTTCCGCATTTTACCCTGATCTTGATGCCCGACGACGGCGAGGTGCTGCTGCCGCGCACGCTGGCGACGGCCAACCGACTGGAAAGACTGGAGAAAGCGCGGCAGGAGACGGTCGTTTGGCGGGGCGTCCTCGACGGTGCTTGCCGCGTGCCGTCAGCGGCAAGCACCATTGCACGCACCGTCGAAGTGCCGTGCCGATGGGGTCAACAGGCTGAAATCGTTGTACTTTCCCGCGCCCAGATCAACGCCTGGCAGGCGCGCCGCAGTGCGCCCGCAAGCCCATGAAAAACAACGTAGATCAACGCCCGCTTACGGGACAGGCGGCGACCGTCACCGATACCCGCACCGTCACGCCGCTGCGGTGTGTCTGGCCTCCACTACCGGAGATTGTGCATAGGGTCGCACCTCCGCCTTCATCGCCCGGCCGGGGACGTGGCTGGAATCGAGCTCGATGACGCTGTCGTCGTCATAGGGCCAGCTCGCGTGGGCGAGGCGGGCGAGCGCCTCGATGTCGCCACGCGCGGCGATGAAAGCCTCGCGCTCGTCGGTCACCGGCCGGCCGGTGACCCGGCGCAGCAGCGCATTCGAGGCGAAGAAGCGGACCGTGCGGCGGCGGACGTCGCGCATGCGAAAGCACACTCCTTCGCCCGGCACAGGAAAGCCGGGACAGGTGTCGAGGCGGGTGAGCATCGGTCGATACTCCGGGGTGGCAGAAGCCGCGGGCGGCCGTGCGGTGAGAACGTCCTCTCCGGGCTTTCGGTTCCGCCCCGGCGAACCGGCATGGTGCGTCGCCCGCGACACCGCTAGGCTGCTCGAGGCCTTGCCCATACGTGCCGCGGAGATCGCCCGTGACGCTTTCGTCCGCCCTTTCAATCGCCGCCCTCGTGGTGGAGGCCCGCACGGTCACGGCGAGCACCGCCGACCCGGCCGCCATCGTCGCGGCCCTGTCGGAGCCGCTGCGCGCGACCGCCCTGTCGGCCGACTGGCTGACGCCGGAGCTCCGCGGGGCCCTGCCGGAGCAGGGCTTCGGCTCGCACCTGCTGCACGAGGAGCCCGGCCACGATCTCGCGGTCTTCTGCGTCGCCTGGCTGCCCGGCCGCGGCGCGCCGGCGCACAATCACGGCACCTGGGGCGTCGTCTGCGGCGTCGAGGGCACCGAGACCAACACGGCCTGGCGGCGCACCGACGATGGCTCCGACCCCGGCCATGCGAGCCTCGCGCGAGGCGCCGTCACGGAGCTCATCCGCGGCACCGTCGTCACCGTTTCGCCGACGGACATCCACAGCGTCGAGAACAGGACGGCGAGCCTGTCGCTGTCGCTGCACCTCTACGGCCGCCACCTCAACGTCGTGCCGCGCAGCCAGTTCGACCCCGTCGCCGGCACCGAGAAGCCCTTCGTCATCACGGTGCGCTGAGGGCTGCTCTGTCTCCCCCCGCCGCTAGCGCCGCCCGCCCTGCGCGAACAACTGGCCCGTGCGGGTGGCGAGAAAGGCGGGCAGCGGAATATCTTCCTGTCTGAGGAAACCGGTGTCCGGCAGCGCACCGTCGCGGACCATCTCGATCACCGCCACCACGGAGGCCGAGGTCGTCCAGGCGATCGCCGTGCGGTGGCGGCCGGCGAGGGTCAGCGGATAGTAGGCGCGGACGAACTCGCGCCGCTGCAGCCGGCCTTCCGCGCGGCCCTCCGCCGAGACGTGGACGTAGACGACGTCCTCGTCGACCGGCGGTTTGGCGTTGGTGAGGATCTCGCCGGCGAGCCCGCGCTTCTCGCGCATCAAAAGCTCGTGGAAGAAGAAGTTCATCAGTTCCGCGTGGCCGGGATAGCGCATCGTCTTGTAGTCGATGTTGGCGACCTTGCCGTGGAAGGTGTCGCACATCGTGCCGAGCCCGCCGGAGGTGGTGAAGGCCTCGAGCTTCACACCGTCGACATAGATCGTCTCCAGCCACTCCATGGCCGAGACCCACTTGCGCTCGCCCTCCTCGATCACCTCGCAATCGTTGAGGTATTCGTTGACGACGCCCTCCGGCGACCAGTTGAAGGCATAGCCGAGCAGGCCCGTCGGGTGCTGCGGCAGCGCCCCGACGCGCATGCGGATCGACCGGCAGAGCTCGAACTCGGCGGCGAGGCTCGCGCCGACGATGCCGACGAAGCCCGGCGCGAGGCCACATTGCGGCGCCATCAGCCCCTTCGCCGTCGCCGACAGGCCGATGATCGCCTTGGTCGTCGGGACGTCCTCGGTGAGGTCGAAATAGTGGAGGCCG
Source organism: Pseudoxanthobacter soli DSM 19599 (assembly GCA_945898215.1). Taxonomy (GTDB): domain Bacteria; phylum Pseudomonadota; class Alphaproteobacteria; order Rhizobiales; family Segnochrobactraceae; genus CAMDHY01. Next base: position 4,492 of record CAMDHY010000097.1, read on the forward strand.
GCCGCATGTGCGACTTCGGCCACCGCGCGGTTGAGATGGTAGGGCAGGCACGACAGCACCGCCTGCCGGCCGGAAAACAGCCCCTGCAGCACCGTGGCGTCGGCGACGTCGGCCACCTCGACCGGGAACGGCAGGTCGGCCGCCGCCGGGCGCGCGTCGACGCCGGTGACGGTGAAGCCGCTCTCGGCGAGCAGCGTCGCCGCGAGCGTGCCGACCTTGCCGAGCCCGAGCACGGCGATGGAGTTGAAGGACATGGGCGATTCCCCCGGGGTGATGTTCTGCGCCGGCGTGGTGCGGTGCCGGCGGATGGGGGAGAGTAGCAGAGGATGAGGGGCGGTGGGGTGACGCTCATCTGCTAAGCGCATCCTTTACGAGGAGTTCGCTACTCTCTCACTACCTCGAAAAATCAGCGGTTTGGAATCGCTCGGAGTGAATCATAGTCAGAATAATGGGATTTGATCGTCAATCGCTGCAGCTGATTTAACAGTATCTTGGCGAGACATAGGCAAATCTAGCCGCTTACCATCGAGAATTTCCTGGACAGTAACGATCATAATTCTATCATCTTCACGATTCAAAAGCGGATGGCGATACGTTCCAGCCGCGCTTACTTCAGTTCGCATAGATCGCGACGGAGGATCCATTGTGATAAGAATTCCGAATTCAGCCTTCTCTCGAATGCGATCGCTATTTAGCGTTGCTACCGTGGCGCGATTTGCACCGCCAGATTTCACTTGAAATATCGCCTTTCCATTCTCACCCTTATCCTTCAGAAAAAACGCTGTACCGTCGATCCCAGCATCGGCTCCCTTCTTGTCATTTATGCGCGCCTGATTACTTGAATAGGTAAGCACCGCCCATTTCTCGAATTCTTTTCGAGTCTTATCATCTTTCCTGGCAGCGAGTGCTTTCGCCGAAGCAATATCTCGTGGAACTCCATCCATGAAAATAGACGACTCGATAGCTGGCCAATTATTTTGATATTTTCCTTCAAGCCTTCGGAGGATCAGAGAAATCGATTGGTAAGTAATATCAATTCCTATCCACCGGCGACCAAGCTCCTGCGCCACGGCAACAGTTGTTCCACAGCCACAGTATGCGTCTAGTACCGTGTCGCCGGGATTTGATGACGCTCGTATTATTCTCTCAAGCAGAATTTCCGGCTTTTCGGTGGGATATAGCTGCTTTATCGGCGGGACTCGGCTAATGTCCCAAACATCATCCATCGCCACGCCATCTGAATCGCCAGATACTTGCGAAGGCAGTCTGCTTCCGTCATCGCTATGACTAGAGATTATTCGCGCATTCCCAAATCTCTTCTTAGTTGCAGGAGAACGCTCCACGAATAGTGTGTTAAAAACTCGGGCCTTCGAATCAGTTTTCGTATAGAAAAAGATCACGTCGTGATTTGAAACAAATTGACGCTGCGCTACCGACCACTTAAGGTAGTGCCATATTATTTCATTTCGGAAATGCCCGCCGCGACGCTCAGCGACGAATACACTATCGCAGATAAGTTTTAGGTAATGCGAAGCTGTCGGATCGCAATGCAAATAAAAACTACCAGTTGATTTTAATACGCGGTGAATCTCAGCGATTCTCAAAGTCATATGAACTAAGTAAGCGAGTAAACTACCATGCTTAAGGACCCTCTCAAAGCCCTTAATAAGCTCAACTGTTTGTTCTGTTAATCTTCCATTATTTAGCTGCGCGATATCATTTATCCACTCCAATCCATTTCGGGCTTCGTCTCCCCACTCCCATGTGTCAACAAAGGCCTGAGCTTGAGCGCGATCCTCGCTTCCCTGATTGTTGTAGATTTGGAAATAGTTTCTCTTTGAGTTGAATGGGGGGTCAATATAGCAAAGATCCACGCTTTCATTGGCAATTTTGCTTCGCAATACTGCTAGATTGTCACCGTAATAAAGATGATTCTTCCACTTAGATTGGCAATCGCCTTGTTCTGAGTGGTGCTGTGCTGCGACATCACGCATAGCGCATCGTCCCCCCTTGCGGTGTCACATTGCCCGTTACGCTGCCCTCTGCCAATAGCCTGAATGTCGGGTCCTACAGATCGCGGATTTGAGCCGGCGCTCGAGTAGGCAGGGTCGGGCTGCCGAGGGTCAGTCTTCTCGCCGCGCTACCGCGCGGCCCCCGCCCGGCGCGACCTGCGGTCGCCGACCCCCGATCAGGTCCGGGGCAGGCTCTCCCCCGCGAGGAGGAGGGTAGCGCGTCGCACATTGGGCCGCGGACGGGTTGAGCAAGACGGATGACGGTGCGCGGTCCGAAAGCGCGCCCAAGCGCCGCTCCCCAGGGGCCGATGACCGATCGCGCGCTGGACCGAGCGTGCGCCCGGCCGGCTGGGAAGGCACCGCGCCGGGGACACCGGCCAAGAGGGCGTCACCACCAGCGACAGGCGCGCGCCTCCCCCTCCCCCCTCAGTGGACGATCTTCCAGCCTGGCGAGACGGCGGCGGCGAGCGTGATGACCGGGGGCGGGGCGACGAGGGAGGTGAGCGCGCGGGAGCGGCGCATCGAGAAGGTGGCGCGGCGGTACATCGCGTAGCTCACCTCGTCGACCGCCTCGACCGCCGAGGAGACGCCGATGTCGGCGCCGACGGTGACGGCCGCGACCTGCGCCTGGTGCAGGAACGCGCGCCCGCCGACGCCGACGACGAGGTCGGGATTGCGGGAGGCGGCGCGGACGGCGCGGATCGTCTCGGCCATGCGGGGGAGCCACTCCTCGCGGCCGTAGACGTCGCTGAGCGAGAGGGTGATCGCGTCGAACCAGGTGCCCTCCGCCAGCGCCGACAGCTCGGCGTCGGACTTCGGGAACTCCACCGTGACGTTCCAGCCGGCATCCCAGAAGCACTCGCCGACAAGGGCCGAGCCGAGGATGTGGTGCTCGCCCGGCTGCGGGGTGACGAGGACGCGGCACGCCTTCGCCTGGAAGGGCGCGGGATGGGGGAGCACCAGCGGACGGACGGCGCCCTGCAGGAGGACGAGGGCGAGCGTCACGTCGACGTCGCGGCAGCGGTCCTCGCGCCACCAGTCGCCGAGGAGGCGCACGGCCGGCTCGACCAGGCTGCCGAACAGGGAGCGGACAGGGTTGCCCGGCACGAGACGGCCGGCGAGGAGGCCGTCCACCGCGGCGCGGTCGCCCGCGACGGCGAAGTGCGCGAGCGCCGCGGCATCCTCGGTGCGCGCGCGCTGGTCGGCGCTGCCACCCGGATCGATCGCCGCATCGGCGTGGCGGAACCACTGCATGTCCCAGCCGGCGAACAGCCGCGCCGGCGCGGCCCGCGCGCCGAGGAGCTCGACCTCGGCGTGGCGGCCGTCGCAGCGGATCGAGTGCCAGACCTCGGCGACGCCCTTGTCCGGGCCCTCGAGCCACTGGTAGTAGCGGCCGCCGGTGAAGTGCAGCATGCCGGTGACGCCGAGAGAGCGGTTGCGCGTGCGGGCATCCAGCAGCAGCTGCTGCATCTCGTCCTCGCCCGGAACCTCGCGAGCGCGGCTGCGGTAGGACAGCGTCGTCAGGGCCGGATCGGCGAGCGGGCGAGCCAGATCGAGGCGAGCGGGGTCGACACGGGCGGGATCGACACGGGACCGATCACGGAGACCTCGATCAGGGAGACCTCGATCAGGGAGACCTGGATCACGGAGACCTCGATCACGGAGACCTGGATCACGGCGGCCCGCATCCGACAGGTCCGCGACGTCGTCCGCCGGTGAGATGTCGCGCGCCAGGCCAGCCATCCGATCCTCCCAAACGATTGTTATGGGCAGTGATCGAGGCACGCCCCCGGACCGGCAGCCGGAACGGGCACACCAGGCCGAGGCGTTCCGCCGGTGCACCCCGCCCGCGAACGTCCAGACCCCGGCAGGTCTCCTGGCTCGCGGATCGTCGCAACTGAACGCCGCGCCGGCAGGGGCGGACCCCGGCGGTGGCGTTACAGGCGAGACGGTTTTCCGCTCACAGGTGCAGGAACAGCCCCGGCATTGCTGACGACCAGCGCACCGGGTTCCCTCTTAGCCTCTGAGATTTCGTCTATCCGCGAGGACCGAAGCCTTCACATCGTTGCACACCGGCAAGGAGTGTCAAGGCGCGTTGACGGTCGCCACACACCGGCGCAACCACCCGTGCGGTGAGTGCGATCGTCTGGCGGCCGCGCGCAGCCAAGCGGGCGCCGCCTGCCTCGGCCCGCCGCCGCGCAGGCCCGCCGTTCGGGCAGCACCGCTTCTCCGCGACGGAGCAAATCGGCGGGTGCGGGGACGGAACGCAAGGCCCGGGCAAGCGCCGGGTGTGATGAACTGACCCCGTGGTCGGTCCGCCAGCCGACGCTCCAGCCCATCAGCCGCCTCGAGCCGGCCTGCCTAGCGGCGCGCATCGCGCAGGCCGATGGGCCTGCCGGGCGAGACCGCCGTCCCACCTGTAGCCCTCGAGAAACACTCATGACCATCCGTTCGAAGTTGTCCGTCTCCCTCGGCCTGATGCTCGTCGCCCTGGTGGCGATCGGCGCATCGGGGCTCTACGCCGCCCGCACCGCCCAGAAGGGGCTGGTGACGGTCTACGCCGACCGCGTCGTGCCGCTCGCCGACCTCAAGGCGATCGCCGATGCCTATGCGGTCAACATCGTCGACGCCGCCCACAAGGTGCGCAACGGCAACATCAGCAACGAGGCCGGCATCGCCGCAATCGACGCGGCGCGCGGTGACATCGATCGCCTGTGGGCGGCCTACCAACTGACCTACATGGAAGCCGACGAGCGGGCGCTCGCCGACCAGGCCGAACGGCTGAAGGCGGATGCCGCCGGCGAGGTGGACACGCTCGTCGCCATCCTGCGCAGCAATGACAAGGCGGCCCTCGATGCCTTCGTCGTCGACCGGCTCTATCCGGCGATCGACCCGATCTCCGAGGCGATCAGCGCGCTGATCGGCCTGCAGGTGTCGGTGTCGAAGCAGGTCTACGACGGGGTCGAGCGGGCCTACGGGCTGGCCACCGGCGTGATGGTCGCCACTGCCGTGCTCGGGCTCGGCGCCCTCGGCTTCTCGCTGTGGACGGCGTTCGCCGGCGTCATCGGACCGATCGGCCGCATGACCGACGCGATGCTGCGGCTGTCGCGCCGGGAAGCGGGCGTGGTGGTTCCCGGGCTCGGCCGCACCGACGAGGTGGGCGCGATGGCGGAGGCACTCGCGGTGTTCAAGGCGACCGGCGAAGAGGCCGAGCGGCTGCGCGCCGATCAGGTGGCCGCCGAGGAGGCCGCGCGCCTGGCGCGGGCCGCCAACATGGAGAAGGTGGCCGTTCTCGACGGACAGGTCTCGGCGGTGGTGCGCAACGTCGCCGCCGCAGTGAGCCAGCTGAAGGCGAGCGCCGCCTCGATGAGTTCGTGCGCCGAGGAGACCACCGCCCAGTCGACCGCCGTCGCCGCCGCCGCGGAGGAGGCGACAGTGAGCGTACAGACCGTCGCTACCGCGGCGGAGGAGCTCGCCGGCTCGGTGCGCGAGATCGGCACCCAGGTCACCACCGCCGCCGCCATTGCCGGCGAGGCGACCATCCAGGCGAGCGGCACCGCCGACCTCATCAGAGGCCTGTCCGACAGCGCCGACCGCATCGGCCAAGTGGTGAGCCTGATCGAGTCGATCGCCGCCCAGACGAACCTGCTCGCCCTCAATGCGACGATCGAGGCGGCCCGCGCCGGCGAGGCCGGCAAGGGCTTCGCGGTGGTGGCCCAGGAAGTGAAGACCCTCGCCGAACAGACCGCCCGGGCAACGGGCGAGATCTCCACCCAGGTGGCGGCGGTGCAGAGCGCCACCGGCCAGGTGGTGGGTGCGATCGGGGCGATCACCTCGACCATCAAGCGGGTCGACGAGGTGTCGAACACCATCGCCGCGGCGGTGGAAGAGCAGGGGGCGGCGACCGGCGAGATCGCCGAGAGCGTCCACCAGGCAGCGAGTGGCACGCGGGCGGTGTCGTCGAACATCAGCGGCGTGCGCCAGGCCGCCGACCAGACCGGCCGCGTCTCCTTCGAGGTGGCGAAGGCCGCCAACGATCTCGACGAGCAGGCGGCCGCGCTGCGCGGCCTGTTCGACAGCTTCGTCGCGCAGGTGCGCGCGGCCTGAGGGCAGAGGCGGGGCTCGCGGCGCTGCCTCGGGCACGCCCGGAGGCCGCTCCGCCGGCGCCCGGCTCAGAGAGCTGCGGGCGCCGAGGCCTCGCCGGCCTCGGCGCGGGGGTCGTCGTCTCCACGGGCGCCGGCCCGGGCGAGACGGCGGGCGACCGCGGCGGCGTCGAGCGGCGGCGACAGCAGGTAGCCCTGCAGGAGGTCGCAGCCGGCGGCGAGCGCCGCCTCGCGGTGGGCGGGGCGCTCGATCCCCTCCCCGATCACCGTGAGCCCGACGGCCCGGCCGAGCGCGACGATGGCGCCGAGGACGGCCTTGCCGACCGGATCGACCGGTACCGCCGTGCCCGGCGGCGGTGACCCGAGGGCCGGCGGCTCCGCCGTTGGTTCCCCGGCCGCCGACAGCGGCTCCTCCGCCGCCGCGGCGGCGACCAGGGAGGCGTCGATCTTGACGATGTCGATCGGCAGTCGGGCGAGGCGCGACAGGTTCGAGAAGCCCGAGCCGAAGTCGTCGATCGCCACAGTGACGCCGAGCCGGCGCAGGGCCGCGAGAGCGGCCGCGAGATCGCCGCCGCCGGCGAAGGCCTGTTCCGTCACCTCGATGATCAGCCGCGAGGCCGGCAGGCCGGCGGCCTGCAGTACGCCGGCGAGCCGATGCGGGAAGCCGGGCGAGACCAGGTCGGTGGGCGAGGCGTTGACCGAGACGTCGATGCCCTCCCAGCCGGCGGCGTCGCGGGCGGCCCGATCGAGGACGCGGTCGGTGAGCAGGCCGATGATCCCGCTCGCTTCGGCGATCGGCACGAATTCCGACGGTGCCACGCTGGTGCCGTCGTCGCGCTGCCAGCGGGCGAGCGCCTCGACGGCGACGATGGCGCCGTTGCGGGCGACGATCGGCTGGTAGGCGAGTGCGATGCCGTCGGAGGCGATGGCGGCGGCGAGGTCCTCGCGCAGCTGGCGCTCGCGCCGGACCCGCTCGCTCATCGTCTCGTCGTAGGCGCGCCGGCCTCCGCCGGGCTGCTGCTTCGCCTCGAACAGCGCGACGTCGGCGCGCCGGAACAGTTCCGAGCCGTCGATCGCCGTCGTGAAGCTCGAGGCGGTGCCGACCGACCCAGAGGCGGGCAACTCGCTTCCGCGCACCTCCACCGGCACCCGGAGCGCCGCCACCAGCCGGGCGGCGAGCAGTTCCGCCTCATCTGGCGAGACGACGTCGGACACCAGGATGGCGAACTCGTCGCCGCCGAGCCGGGCGACGCAGGCGCCCCTCGGCGCGAAGCCGGTGAGCCGCAGCGCGATCTCGCGCAGATAGGCGTCGCCGGTGGCGTGGCCGAAGCGGTCGTTGATTCCCTTGAAGTCGTCGAGATCGACCGAGTGCAGGGCGACGCCGCGGCCGGGGGAGGCCGCGGCGAGCCAGGCGCCGGCGACGTCCAGGAGAACCCTGCGGTTGGAAAGCCCGGTGAGGGCGTCGTGGCTGGCGAGGTCGGCGGAACGGCCGGCGAGCACGTTCGCCTCATGGCGGCTCGCGAGCAGCTGGCTCGAGGTGCGCCAGAGGTTGGTGAGGACCGCGGTCGTCAGGGTCGACACGGCGATGGCGGCGAGCCAGAAGGCGGCGGCGACGTTGGCCAGGATGCCGGCCCCCGGCCGCGCCGGTGTCCAGACGAGGAAGGCGAGCGGCGTGCCGGCGGCGTCGCGCAGCGCCACTGCGGCCTGGTCCGGGGAGGCTGGTGGCTGCGGCCGGAACTCGGCACCGGCGAGCTGATAGTCGCGCACCAGCGCATCGAGGAAGGCGCGATCGAGATATTTGACGCTGACGAGCAGGTAGGGCCGGGCGCCGGCCCGCAGGGCATCGTCCTCGGGGACGATCGTCATCACCGCGGCGACCGAAGGGCGTCCGTCGACGATCGAGACGGCCGCCTCGGCGGCGAAGGCGGGCCGTTCCCCTCCCGCGACCACCGGGGCCTGCTGGCGGGCGTCGGAGAGCGCGCGCACCGACGCGATCAGCGGAGCGACGTCCTCGCGCACGGGGCCGAAGTAGCGCGGCTCGACCCGCACACCGTCCACCGAGGCGTAGACCGGGCGGTCGTCGTCGGCCAGGATGTAGGTGAGGTCGTGGCCGAAGTACTCGAACATCCAGGCGCCGAAGTTGACGTGGGTCCAGCCCTCGTCGAAGGCGAACTGGATGTTGCGGATGGAATCGTCCCAGATCGCGACGCTGCGCTGTTCCTTCGAGACCTCCTCGACGCGCTCGCGGGTGGCGGTGGCGAGGAGCTTCGTCTCCGCGACGACGGCGGCCTCGTCGGCGCCGCGGGCGGCGGTCAAGAGCACGATGACGGCAAGCGCGAGCGCCCCGCCGAGGAGCGCCACGACCGGCAGTGCGACACGCAACAGGAAACGCGAAACGTTCATGCACGAACCCCGCGCTTCGGCCGAAGCGCCGGTTTCTTCCTTAAAACAGCGCAGCGGCCGGGGCCAGCACCGCGCGGCGTCTCACAGGCTGCCGGCGCCATACTGGGCGTCGTGGAGGCGGCGGTAGACGCCCCCGGCGGAGACGAGGTCACGGTGGCGGCCCTGCTCGACGATGCCGCTCTCGTCGACGACGACGATGCGGTCGGCGTCGCGGATGGTGGCCAGCCGATGGGCGATGACGAGCGTCGTGCGGCCCTCGGCGAGCTCGGCCAGCGATTGCTGGATCGCCCGCTCGGTCTCGGTGTCGAGCGCCGAGGTCGCCTCGTCGAGGATGAGGATCGGCGGGTTCTTCAGGAACATGCGGGCGATGGCGAGGCGCTGCTTCTGGCCGCCGGAGAGCTTGACGCCGCGCTCGCCGATGACGGTGTCGAGGCCCCTCGGCAGCGCCGCCACCACCGCGTCGAGATGGGCGCGACGGGCGGCGTCGACGATGTCGGCCTCGCTCGCGCCGAGGCGGCCGTAGGCGATGTTGTCGCGCAGCGTGCCGGCGAACAGGAAGACGTCCTGCTGGACGATGCCGATCTGGCCGCGCAGGGAGGCGAGCGTCATGTCGCGGATGTCGATGCCGTCGATGGTGATCGCACCGCCCGTCACCTCGTAGAAGCGCGGCAGGAGCGAACAGATCGTCGTCTTGCCGGCGCCCGACGGGCCGACGAAGGCGATCGTCTCGCCGGCGCGGATGGCGAGATCGATGTTCGACAGCACCGGGCGCCCGCCGCCCTTGTAGGCGAAGGAGACGGTCTCGTAGCGGATGTCGCCCTTCAGGCCCTGGACGGCGACGGCGGCCGGGCGGTCGACGATGTCGGGCTCGGTGTCGAGGAACTCGAGGTAGCGGCGGAAGCCGGCGATGCCCTTGGGGTAGGTCTCGATGACGGAGTTGATCTTCTCGATCGGCCGCACGAAGACGTTGACGAGGAGCAGGAAGCCGACGAAGCCGCCGGCGGTGAGCTGGCCCGTCAGCACGAAGTAGCTGCCGGCCACCATGACGATCATCTGGGTGAGGCGCAGCGAGACGTAGTTGAGGGCGTTGGTGAACGCCATCAGCCTGTAGGCCTCGAGCTTGGTGGTGCGGTAGTTCTGGTTGTCGACGGCGAACAGCCGCTTCTCGTGCGCCTCGTTGGCGAAGGCCTGGACGACGCGGATGCCGCCGACGTTCTCCTCGATGCGGGCGTTGAAGTCGCCGACGCGATTGAACAGGGTGCGCCAGTTGGCGGTCATGCGGCCGCCGTAGTGGCTTGTCACCCAGACGATCAGCGGCACCACGGCGGCGGTGACGAGGGCGAGCGGCACGCTGACGAACAGCATCAGGATGAAGGCGCCGACAAAGGTCATCACCGCGATGAAGACGTCCTCGGGACCGTGGTGGGCGACCTCGCCGACCTCCTCGAGGTCCTTGGTCAGGCGGCCGACGAGGCGGCCGGTCTTCTGGTTGTCGAAGTAGGCGAAGGAGAGCTTCTGCAGGTGCTCGAACGCCTTGCGGCGCATCTCGGTCTCGTTGTTGATGCCGAGCATGTGGCCCCAGTAGTTGACGATCGCCATCAGCCCGGAGTTGACGTGGTAGATGAACAGCAGCCCGGCCGAGGCGAGCGCCACCAGCGCCCAGTCCTGGCTCGGCAGCAGCCGGTCGACGAACAGCTTGACCGCGATCGGGAAGCCGAGCTCGAGCAGGCCCGACAGCACGGCGCAGCCGAAGTCGAGCAGGAACAGCCCACGATAGGGCCGATAGTAGGCGAAGAAGCGCGGCAGCAGCGCGCGCACGCGCTGGTCGGGTGCAGGGGTGGCGGTCATCGTGGGGCGTCCGAGTGGGCGGGGGTGGCAAGAACCACCGTGCCTACCGCCGGCACATCCCCCTCCGCAGTCATTCCCGGCCTTCTGCCGGGAACCCAGCGGAACGGCATGGGGGCGGCTGCGGGCTCTTCCGCAAGGCTATCGCTCATGGCGAGGAATGGGTTCCCGGCACAAGGCCGGGAATGACCCCCGATACAGAAAAGCGACGCGGACACGAAGGCGGCCACTGGCATCAGATCTCGAACCTGATGCCCTGGGCGAGGGGCAGGGCGCGGGAGTAGTTCACGGTCGCGGTCTGGCGGCGCATGTAGCCCTTCCAGGAGTCGGAGCCCGACTCGCGGCCGCCGCCGGTCTCCTTCTCGCCGCCGAAGGCGCCGCCGATCTCGGCGCCGGACGGGCCGATGTTGACGTTGGCGATGCCGCAGTCGGAGCCGGCGGAAGACAGGAAGGTTTCCGTCTCGCGCACGTCGGTCGAGAAGATGCAGGAGGACAGCCCCTGCGGCACGCCGTTCTGCAGCGCGATCGCCTCGTCGAGCGTGCTGTAGCGCAGCACGTAGAGGATCGGCGCGAAGGTCTCGTGGCGGACGATGTCGGTCTGGCCGGGCATCTCGACGATGGCGGGCCGCACGTAGAAGGCCTCCGGGAAGCGGTCGGCCAGCACGCGGCCGCCGCCGTGGACTTTGCCGCCGTCGGCGCGGGCGGCATCCAGCGCCCGCTCCATGCCCTCGAAGGCGGCGCGGTCGACGAGCGGGCCGACGAGCGTGCCGGCCTCCAGCGGGCTGCCGACCGGCAGGCCGGCATAGGCGGACGCGAGTCGCTGCACGAGGCCGTCCGCGACGCTCTCGTGGACGATCAGGCGTCGCAGCGACGTGCAGCGCTGGCCGCAGGTGCCGACGGCGGAGAACACCACCGCGCGCACCGCCATCTCGAGGTCGGCGGAGGGCGCGACGATCATGGCGTTGTTGCCGCCGAGCTCGAGGATCGAGCGGCCGAAGCGCTCGGCGACCTTCGGGCCGACCATGCGGCCCATGCGGGTCGAGCCGGTGGCCGAGACGATCGGCACCTTGGGGCTTTCCACCAGCGCCTCGCCGACGGCGCGGCCGCCGATGACGATGCCGGCGAGGCCCGCCGGGGCGTCGCCGAAGCGGGCGAGCGCGCGCTCGAAGATCTTCATTGTGGCGAGCGCCGTCAGCGGCGTCTTCTCCGACGGCTTCCAGATCACCGGGTCGCCGCAGACGAGGGCGAGGGCCGCGTTCCACGACCACACCGCGACCGGGAAGTTGAAGGCGGTGATGATCGCGCACGGCCCCATCGGGTGCCAGGTCTCGCGCATCGTGTGGCCCGGCCGCTCGGAGGCGATGGTGAGGCCGTGCAGCTGGCGCGACAGCCCGACCGCGAGGTCGCAGATGTCGATCATCTCCTGCACCTCGCCGAGCCCCTCCTGCAGGATCTTGCCGGCCTCCAGCGAGACGAGGCGGCCGAGCTCGGCCTTCGAGGCGCGCAGCTCCTCGCCGAGCAGGCGGACGAGCTCGCCGCGGCGCGGCGCCGGCGTGTCGCGCCAGGCGGGGAAGGCGCTCGCGGCCGCGTCGATCACCGCCTGCACCGCGTCGGCGGTGTGCTCCTTCAGGCGGGCGAGTTCCGCGCCGTCGACGGGCGAGCGGACGGCGAGCGTGCCGCCGGTGAGGGAGGCGGCGTCGAGGCCGCAGGCGGCGAGAACGGCGGTGTGGCTCATCGGACTTCCTCGCGACGGCCGGGGCTTGGGCGCATGTCGATCGAGCGCATGCGCCGGGCGGGGCCGACCTCGTGTGTGATTGCGGTGGTTTTGCACCCGCCGGGGGCAGGCGCGCCACAAAAAAAGGCGGCCCGGTCGCGCCATGCGGGCCGGCCGGGCCGAGTTCAGGGAGGAGCCGTCGCCGCAGGCGGGCGCCC
>CAMDHY010000098.1 GCA_945898215.1 Pseudoxanthobacter soli DSM 19599
CCGCTTGCATCCGCGCCGTGGGATGAAGCGTAGTCGAGTCGGATCCGTGTGCCTGCCGTGGCGGCGGACGGGACAGGTGACGGTGGTCGACATGACGTGCCGGAGAAAACGCGGATGACCGCGCGCTCATCGGAGGCGGACGAACACGCCGGCCTGATCGTGCTCTGCGCGACCGGCGACCGGGCGGCGCTGCGCCGGCTCTACGACGCCGAGGCGGCGACGATGCTCGGCGTCGCGACGCGCATGCTGCGTCGCCGCGATCTCGCCGAGGAGGCCGTGCAGGACGCCTTCCTGCGCATCTGGCGCGGCGCCGCGAGCTACCGGCCGGAGATCGGCGGCGGCCGCACCTGGATCTACGCCGTGCTGCGCAACCGCTGCCTGACACTGCTGCGCACGTCCGGCCGCGAGGTCTCGCCCGACGACGACCTGCCGGACGTCGCCGACGACGCCCCCGATCCGGAGGCCATAGTCTCCCGTCTCTCCGACGCCAGCCTGCTCCGCCGCTGCCTGGAGGCTCTCGACGAGCGCCGTCGCGGCGTCCTCATGCTCGCCTATGCCCACGGCCTGACGCACGGCGAGATCGCCGGCAAGCTCGGCGTGCCGCTCGGCACGACAAAGACGTGGATCCGCCGCTCGCTGCTGGCGCTTCGGGAGTGCATGGGATGAGCACCCCCGCACCCCCCGCCGGCACCCCGATCGGCCCCGAGGACGAGATGCTGGCGGGCGAATACGTCGCCGGCCTGCTGGAGGGACCCGCCGAGGCTGCCTTCGAGGCGCGCCTCGCCGCCGAGCCGGCGCTCGCCGCCGCCGTCGCCCGCTGGCGCGTCCGCTTCGCCGAGATCGACGCGAGCGCCGCCCCCGTCGTGCCGGACGAGGCGTTCTGGCGGCGCATCGAGACGGCCCTCGCCACCGCCCCGGACCTGCCGCCGCAGACGACCGCCGCGACCGTCGCCGTCACGAGCACGGCCGCGACCACGGCGCCGCCGGCTTCCGCGCCCCGGACCGCGCCCGCTCCGCCGCGCAGCGGCGGTCTCGCCGACTGGTGGCACAGCCTGACGCTGTGGCGCGGTTTCGCCGCCGTCGCCACCGCCGCGGCGATCGTGCTCGCCTTCGGCCTCGGCCGCCTGGTGCTGGCGCCGCCGCCGCCGACCTACATCGCCGTGCTCGTCACCGAGACCGGCGAGATTGGCGCCGTCGTCAACGTCTTCGCCGACGGCACGGCCGAGTTGCTGCCGCTCGAGAACGTGCCCGTGCCGAGTGGCCGGGCTCTGGAGGTGTGGACGAAGTGGAGCGACGAGCGCGGCCCGGTGTCGATCGGCCTCCTCGACCGCCCGCGCACCGTCCGCCTGTCGACCGGCGGCCTGCCCGAGACCCGGCCCGAGCAGCTCTTCGAGATCACGCTCGAGCCGGCGACGGGCTCGCCAACCGGCCGCCCGACCGGGCCGATCCTGTTCAAGGGCACGGCCGCGACAACGCTGTGAGATCCGGGCGTCGCGGCCGGAAGCCGGCCGGGTGGTGGAGCGGCCGCTCGACGCTCGGCGATGCGCCAACGGCGCGGGCCGGCATCAGTCTACCGGCGAGGTCGGCGGCGGTCTGTGACGCGGATCACCGACCCGCGCCGTCCGCTCAGGCAGAGTCCCGTCGTCGCCGGCGGGGTCCGCAGCAGGCCGCCCCGGCCGCCCGGGCAAACGCCGCCGGCGGATTGATCGCAGGTTGCTGGAACACGCCCATGCCGACGGAAATCCCTGAACCGACTGATGCCGCCCCGGCCGGCGCCGCCGCCCCGCGCTGGCGCCACGCGTTGCCGCAGCTGGCCGACCGGCCGTTCCTGTCCGACGGCGGCCTTGAGACGACGCTGATCTTCCACGACGGCCTCGAGCTGCCGCACTTCGCCTCGGTGACGATGCTCGACCGCCCCGGTGGGCGCGAAATCCTCGAGGCCTACTATCGCCGCTACCTCGAGATCGCCCGCGCCGCGGGCGCCGGCTTCGTCATCGACAGCGTCACCTGGCGCGCCAGCCCCGACTGGGGGGCGAAGCTCGGCTACGATCGCGCCACCCTCGCCCGTCTCAACCACGACGCCATCGCGATGCTGTACCCCCTGCGGCAGGAATTCGAGAGCGCGGCGACGCCGGTCGTCATCGGCGGCTGCGTCGGCCCGCGCGGCGACGGCTATGTCCCCGGCGCGGCGATGACGGTGGCCGAGGCGGAGGCCTACGGTCGCTTCCAGGCCGAGCTGTTCGCCGAGGCCGGCGCCGACATGGTGGCGGCGATGACGATGACCAACGCCGCCGAGGCCGCCGGCTACGCCCGCGCCGCCGCAGCCTCCGGACTGCCGTCCTGCATCTCCTTCACGCTGGAGACCGACGCGCGGCTGCCGAGCGGCGAGAGCCTCGGCGAGGCGATCGGCTTCGTCGAGCGCGAGAGCGACGGCGCGCCGGCCTACTACATGGTGAACTGCGCCCACCCCACCCACTTCGCGGCGATGATCGACGCGGCCGTGGAGGCCGGGGAGCCGTGGCTGGCGAAACTGCGCGGCGTGCGCGCCAACGCCTCGAAGCGCAGCCACGCCGAGCTCGACACCGCCCCCGACCTCGACGCCGGCGACCCGGACCAGCTCGGCCGCGACTACGCCGCCCTGCGCGCCCGCCACCGCCGCTTCACCATCCTCGGCGGCTGCTGCGGCACCGACCACCGCCACGTCGCGGCGATCGCCAGGACGTGTCTCGCGGCGTGAGCGCCCCGCACAGTCCGCCGAGGCTGGACCGCGACAAGCGGCCGGACCCGAACAAAAACGCTCCGGCGCCCTTTTCCCGGGGGCGCCGGCGTTCTACTTTTGATCCATGTCGCGCCCCTCCCTCCCCCGCTCCTCGGTCCGGCCCCGCACCCCCGAGACGATCCTCGATCGCGGCCCCGACGGCTTCGGCGAAGCGCCGCAGGCGCCGCTGTCCGGCGCCCCGCTCGGCGGCTCCATCGCCGACTGGGCGGCCGAGATCGCCGACGCCGATCGGCCGCCGGCCGCACCCGAGCCGATCCCCGCAACGAAGGCCAAGCCGTCGAAGGCCGGCCCGTCGCGGACCGCGCGCGGCACGTCCACCGGCGGCAGCGGCAAGACGGCGAAGGAGCGCGTCGCCGGCGGCCTCAACCCCGTCGCCGGCTTCGACATCTCGCTCGAGGATGCGGAGACGCTGCCGGCCAACGCCGTCACCGCCACCGTCGCCGCGCTCGAGCAGCTGATCCAGAACGGCCGGCCGGAGTTCCGCGACGGCTCGTGGGCGCCGCACCGCCCGGTCAGGCCGGAGAAATCGGAAGGCGGCATCCCGTTCCGCCTCGTCTCGCCATTCGAGCCGAAGGGCGACCAGCCGCAGGCGATCGAGGAACTCGTCGCCGGCGTCGACCAGAAGGAGCGCATGCAGGTGCTCCTCGGCGTCACCGGCTCCGGCAAGACCTACACCGCCGCCCAGGTGATCTCCCGCACCCAGCGCCCGGCGCTGGTGCTCGCGCCGAACAAGACGCTGGCCGCGCAGCTCTACGGCGAGTTCCGCAGCTTCTTCCCCGACAACGCGGTGGAATACTTCGTCTCCTACTACGACTACTACCAGCCGGAGGCCTACGTCCCGCGCACGGACACCTACATCGAGAAGGAATCCTCGATTAACGAGCAGATCGACCGGATGCGCCACTCGGCCACCCGCTCGCTGCTCGAGCGCGACGACGTCATCATCGTCGCCTCGGTGTCGTGCATCTACGGTATCGGCTCGGTCGAGACCTACACGGCGATGACGTTCGCGGTGGAAGTGGGCGAGGCGGTCGACCAGCGCCAGCTCCTCGCCGACTTGGTCGCCCTGCAATACAAGCGCGCCGACATCGGCTTCGCCCGCGGCACCTTCCGGGTGCGCGGCGACACCATCGAGATCTTCCCCGCCCACTACGAGGACCGCGCCTGGCGCGTCACGCTGTTCGGCGACGAGATCGAATCGATCGTCGAGTTCGACCCGCTGACCGGCCAGAAGACCGACAGCCTGAAGTCGGTGAAGATCTACGCCAACTCCCACTACGTCACGCCGCGGCCGACGCTCGCCCAGGCGATCCGCTCGATCAAGGAGGAGCTGAAGGGCCGCCTCGTCGAGCTCACCCGCGCCGGCCGGCTGCTCGAGGCGCAGCGTCTGGAGCAGCGCACCCGCTTCGATCTGGAAATGATGGAGGCGACCGGCTCCTGCGCCGGCATCGAGAACTACTCGCGCTATCTCACCGGCCGCCTGCCCGGCGAGCCGCCGCCGACGCTGTTCGAGTACCTGCCGGACAACGCGCTGGTCTTCGTCGACGAGAGCCACGTCACCGTGCCGCAGATCGGCGGCATGTACCGCGGCGACTTCCGCCGCAAGGCGACGCTCGCCGAGTTCGGCTTCCGCCTGCCGTCCTGCATGGACAACCGGCCGCTGCGCTTCGAGGAATGGGACGCCATGCGGCCGCAGACGATCGCCGTCTCGGCGACGCCGGCGCAGTGGGAACTCGACCAGTCCGGCGGCGTCTTCGTCGAGCAGGTGATCCGCCCGACCGGCCTCGTCGACCCGCCGATCGACATCCGCCCCGCGAAGAGCCAGGTCGACGACCTGCTCGGCGAGGTCAAGGCGGTGGCGGCGAAGGGCTACCGCACCCTCGTCACCGTGCTGACCAAGCGCATGGCCGAGGACCTCACCGAGTACCTGCACGAGCACGGTGTGCGGGTGCGCTACATGCACTCCGACATCGACACGCTGGAGCGCATCGAGATCATCCGCGACCTCCGCCTCGGCGCCTTCGACGCGCTGGTCGGCATCAACCTTTTGCGCGAGGGTCTCGACATCCCCGAGTGCGCGCTGGTCGCCATCCTAGACGCCGACAAGGAGGGCTTCCTGCGCTCCGAGACGTCGCTGGTGCAGACGATCGGCCGCGCCGCCCGCAACGTCGACGGCCGCGTCATCCTCTATGCCGACCGCATGACCGGCTCGATGGAGCGGGCGATGGCGGAGACCGGGCGCCGCCGCACCAAGCAGCTCGCCTGGAACGCGGAACACGGCATCACGCCGGAATCGGTGAAGCGCTCGATCGGCGACATCCTCGATTCGGTCTACGAGCGCGACCACGTCACCGTCGAGGCGGGGCTGGCCGCGACGGGCACGCTCGTCGGCCACAACCTCAAGGCCCACATGGGCGACCTCGAGAAGCGGATGCGCGACGCCGCCGCCAACCTCGAGTTCGAGGAGGCGGCGCGCCTGCGCGACGAGCTGAAGCGCCTGCAGGCGACCGAGCTCGCGGTGGCCGACGACCCGCTCGCCCGCCAGTCCGACGTCGAGGGCAGTGCCGGCCGCTTCAAGGGCGAGCGCAAGTACGGCGCCACCGGCAACATGCCCTCGAAGGAAGCCCTCGGCCGCGGCGGCAAGGCAGCGAAGCCCTCCCTCGACGACATGGGCCCCGGTACCGACATGCCCGTGCCGTTGCGCGAGGGCGACGACCGCCCGAAGGGCCGCCCGGACCTCGCCGTCAAGAACACGCGCCCGGGTGGGAGAAGGCGCGGGCGGTAAGCGTGACAAGACCCTCCCCCCTTGCGGGGGAGGTGTCGACCGCATCCCCGCTTGCCGCCGCCGCGCGAATTTGCAAGCCATCCAGCCGCCCGGTCGGGGCAGGGAGAACACCAGATGTTTCGCGCGCTTGCTTCGGCCGGAACGATCGCCGGAACCATCGCGATCACCCTCGCCCTCACCCTGCCCGCCAGCGCCCAGACGGTCGCCACCGGCGCCGGCTCGACTACAGTCTTCCCGCTCGTCGAGCAGTGGATCGAGGGCTTCCAGAAGCCCGGCGGCGACATCGTCTCCTACCAGCCGCTCGGCTCCCCCGCCGGCCGCGAAGCGCTCGACGATTCCACCGTCGCCTTCGCCCTCACCGACGTCCCCTTCGCCGCCACCGATGCCCAGAAACAGGACTACGCGCAGTTTCCCGTCGCTTTCGGCGCCATCGTGCCGGTCGTGAACCTGCCCGGTGTCGAGAGCCTCGTCCTCGACGCGGCGACCCTCTCCGGCCTGTTCCGCGGCCAGATCACCACCTGGTCGGATCCGTCGATCGCCATCCTCAATCCCGAGGCGAAGCTGCCGGCCACCGCCGTCACCGTCGTCACCCGCTCCGACCCCTCCGGTGCGACGCTGCGCTTCACCCGCTTCCTCGAGCGCACCAGCCCCGACTTCGCCGCCGCCATCGGCCATGGCGAACAGGTCGCCTGGCCGGTCGGCAACGGCTACCGCGGCAGCGAGGGCGTCGCCGGCGCCGTCGCGGCGACGCCCGGCGCCATCGGCTACGCCGCCCTCGCCGACGCCCGCATCGCCAGGCTCGCCGTGCCGCGGCTCGTCGTCGGCGGCACCCGGCCGATCGCCGCCGACGCGCTGGCCATGCAGGCAGCCCTCACCTCCGCCTTCGCCGCGGCTCCCGACGTCGGCGCGATGGAAGCGGCGCTCGCCGCCGCGCCGCCCCCCGGCGCCTGGCCGATCCCGACCGTCACCTATGCCGCGATGGCGAAAGTGCCCGACGACAATCGCCCCGCCGTGGCGGTGCTGCGCTTCCTCGACTACGGCCTGAAGGCCGGCGCCGCCGACGCCGAGGCACTCGGCTACGTGGCGCCGTCGGCGGACGTCGTGGAAAAGATCGAGGCGCCGTGGTCGGCGACCTTCCTCGGCGGCGACAACGACCCGCTCTGGCCGCCGCGCTGACACGGGGGCATTCCGCACGCTGCGGCGCGCCGACGCGCCGGCCGGTCTTGCCGATCCGGCACGAAGCCTCTATCTTCAAACTATCTCACCAAAGGCGATCGGGCGCCCGCGGACCGGATCGTTAACATATCCGGTGAACGTGGTGCCGCCGCGCGGGGCGATGTCGTCCCCGCCAAGAGTCGCAGACATCCCATCCCATCCAAGTCCCGGCTGCCCCACCACGCGGCCGGTCCCCACCCAAGGACTTTTCCATGCGGGAGATGAAGCTCCAGGAGCTCAAGGCGAAGACGCCGACCGAGCTGCTCGCCGTTGCCGAGGAGCTCGCGGTCGAGAACGCTTCGACCATGCGCAAACAGGAGCTGATGTTCGCCATCCTGAAGAACCTCGCGGCCCAGGAAGTCGAGATCATCGGCGAGGGCGTCGTCGAGGTGCTGCAGGACGGTTTCGGCTTCCTGCGCTCGCCGGACGCCAACTACCTGCCTGGCCCCGATGACATCTATGTCTCGCCGTCGCAGATCCGCCGCTTCTCGCTCCGGACCGGCGACACCGTCGAGGGCATGATCCGCAGCCCGAAGGAGGGCGAGCGCTACTTCGCTCTCCTCAAGGTCAACACGATCAACTTCGAGGACCCCGACAAGGCACGCCACAAGGTCCACTTCGACAATCTGACGCCGCTCTATCCCGACGAGCGCTTCAAGATGGAGCTCGAGGACGGCACCAAGAAGGACATGTCGGCGCGCGTCATCGACCTCGTCTCGCCGCTCGGCAAGGGCCAGCGCGCCCTCATCGTCGCGCCGCCGCGCACCGGCAAGACGGTGCTGATGCAGAACATCGCCCACTCGATCACCGGCAATCACCCCGAGTGCTACCTGATCGTGCTGCTCATCGACGAGCGGCCGGAGGAAGTCACCGACATGCAGCGCTCGGTGCGCGGCGAGGTGATCTCGTCGACCTTCGACGAGCCGGCGACGCGCCACGTGCAGGTGGCAGAGATGGTCATCGAAAAGGCCAAGCGCCTCGTCGAGCACGGCCGCGACGTCGTCATCCTGCTCGATTCGATCACCCGCCTCGGCCGCGCCTACAACACCGTCGTGCCATCGTCGGGCAAGGTGCTGACCGGCGGTGTCGACGCCAACGCCCTGCAGCGCCCGAAGCGCTTCTTCGGCGCGGCGCGCAACATCGAGGAGGGCGGCTCGCTGACGATCATCGCGACCGCGCTGGTCGACACCGGCAGCCGCATGGACGAGGTGATCTTCGAAGAGTTCAAGGGCACCGGCAACTCGGAGATCATTCTCGACCGCAAGGTCTCCGACAAGCGCGTCTTCCCGGCGATCGACATCCAGCGCTCCGGCACCCGCAAGGAAGAGCTGCTCGTTCCGCCGGACCAGCTCAAGAAGACCTACGTCCTGCGCCGCATCCTCAACCCGATGGGCGTCGTCGACGCCATCGAGTTCCTTCTCGACAAGCTGCGCCAGACGAAGACCAACCAGGACTTCTTCGACTCGATGAACACCTGACGAGGCGGCGGAGCGCCTCCCGCCGCTCCGTCCGGGGCGGACCGTCGCGGCACCGCGGGCGGCGCCCCGCCGCTGCGCTCCTCCGCTACTGGTTGGGACGCACACCCCTTCCGTCGTCATTCCCGACCTTGTGCCGGGAACCCAGACAACGCTTCCGACAGCGGTGTCCTCCCTTAGGGCGACGTGATCGCGGCAACGAATGGGTTCCCGGCACAAGCCCGGGAATGACGGCGGTGGGTGACGGGAGACTGACGGCCCAGGGCGACCGTCGCGGCACCCCGATGATGACGGTCGCTCACCGTGCTCTGCCCGACTCAACCAACCTTCCCCTCCCGGAACTCGACCTTCTCTTCTGAAGTCCTCCCCGAGCTCGACCCGCCCCTCTGAAGTCATTACCGGCCTCGTGCCGGGAACCCATGCAACGCTGCCGGTGTCGATCGCTCGCGGGGGGACGTACCGGTCGTGGCGAGGGATGGGTTCCCGCCACGAGGCCGGGAATGACCTCAAGAGGGGCAAGCGCACAGCGGCGGCCCGCGAGACAACCTCAGTTGTCCGGGGTGACGCCAAGGCGCATGAACCCCCGACGCCCACCCTGTTCCCGCCGCCGCCCCGCGCTAGCTTCTGCTTCCGAACGGCCCCGGCGCCCCCGGCTGCCGCACATGCAGGAACGCCGGGCATGCGCCGCGTCCTCTTCATCGCACTCGTCGTCGTCGCGATGCTGGCGCCCGCCGCAGCGAGGCCGGTCTCCGTCTCCCTCGACCCCTCCCGCACGGAAATCGACTTCGCCATCGAGGCGGTCGGCTTTCCGACCACGCGCGGCGTCTTCCGCGCTTTCACGGGCCGCATCACCATCGACTTCGACCACCCCGATCGCAGCCGCATCGCGTTGACCGTCGAGGCGGCCTCGCTCGACACCGGCGCGCCCGCGCTCGACGACTACATCCGCAGCTCCGCCTTCCTGAACACGGCGCGCTTCCCGGAGATTACCTTCGTCTCCACCGCCGTCGAAAAGCTCGACGAGCGCACGGTGCGCGTCACCGGCGACCTCTCGCTGATGGGGGTCACGAAGCCGGCCGACTTCGACGTCGGCGTCGACCGCCGCGGTGGAACCGTCGCGCTCTCGGCGAGCGGCGTGCTGCAGCGCTCCCGCTACGGCCTGATCAACGGGCAGCCGCTCGTCTCCGACGACGTGACGATCACCGTCGCGACCGAAGTCGCCGCGCGGTGAACCGCTCGCCCCCCACCGCAACCCCGGCGGAGCCGCCGCGCTGGCGGCTGTCGATCCGCCTGCTGCACTGGGCGATGGCGGCGCTGCTCGCGTTCCTCGTGGCGATCGGGCTCGCCATGACGTGGCTGCACACCGACCTCGGCACCAGCTTCTGGCTCTACCAGCAGCACAAGTCCTGGGGCCTCGTCGTGCTGCCGCTGGTGGCGCTCCGGCTGTCGGAGCGGCTGCGCGGCGCTCCGCCGTGGCCGGCGTCGATCGGCCGGTGGGAGCGCGTCTCGGCGACCGCCGTCCGGGCGCTGCTCTACGCTCTGATGGTCGCGTTGCCGGTCACCGGCTGGCTGACCGCCTCATCGTCGCCGCTGTCGATGCCGACACGGCCGTTCGGCTGGTTCACCCTGCCGCCGCTCATTGCGCCCGACGCCGCCACCTTCGCCGTGCTGCAGGCGGCACACGCCTGGCTCGCCTGGGTGCTCGTCGCCGCGACCCTGGTGCACGTTGCCGGAGCGCTCAAGCACTGGCTCGTCGACCGCGACGGGACCATGAACCGAATCGGCCTTGGGCCGAAACAACTATCGATTGTGGTATTTATACCGGCTCGCCGAGAACGCGACCCCTAAAAATGGCTCAGGATCGCGATTTCGCGACCCGCCGCTATGTCCGGACCCGCGGACGAACACGCGCGCCAGCGAGTCTCCTATTCGATCTGCGGGCCTATCGACCTTTGCATCTTCGTTGCAGCAGTGAATGAAACGCACTTGGTGCGCCTCTCCCCGAAATCCGTCACCCGAGCACCTCGACGAGCTCTTCCGCCTCCAGAATCGGCAACGAACACGTCGCCCCCCGACAAAGATAGGCCGCAGCGCGTCCGTCGATCGTCGTCTTGCCCGCCGCCGGGTGCCCGTCCGGCAGGTCACGGCCGTCGGTGACGGTGAGGACGCGGCCGGGGAAGGGGGCCCGCCGCACCACGTCCGCGAGCGGCGCCGCCGCCTCCGCCGTCGGCGCGACCACGACGATCTGCTCGGCCGCCAGCCGACCATCGAGGGCATTCATCAAGGCCGAGTGCCCGAAGGCATTGTTCGTCATCTCCGATGCAAAGCCGGCGAACAGCCGGTCGGCGCGGGCGCGATAGGCATCGTCGCCAGTGATCAGCCACAGCCGAACGAGCGCATCGGCGGCGAGCGCATTGCCACTCGGCGTCGCCTCGTCCACCGCGGTCGCCATGCGGACGATGAGGTCGTCGGCATCGTCTGCGGCGAGCGCATAGGATCCCTCCGCCTCCACCCAGTGATGGGCCTCCAGCGCCGCCATCCACGCGTTCGCCCGGGCGAGATAGCCCTCGTCGCCGGTCACCTGGCGGAGCGCCAGGGCGGCGCGGATCATCGCGCCATAGTCGGTCGAGAGCCCCGGAAACGTGCTGCGCCCGGCCCGCGCCGAATGTCCGAGCCGGTCACCCCGCCCGAGCAACGCGACGATGCGGCCGAACGCCCGCTCCGCCAGCGCGATCCAGTCCGGCCGGTCGAAGGCAGAACCGGCCTCGGCCAGCGCCGCAATCATCAGCCCGTTCCAGTCGGCGAGTACCTTGTCGTCGCGGCCGGGCGGTACCCGCTCGGCCCGGGCGTCCAGCAGGCGCTCCCTGAGCGGCGCGAGCGCGGCTTCCTCGACGCCGCTCGGGAAGCCCGTCGCCAGCCGGTTGAGGATCGACCGGCCCTCGAAATTGCCGCCCTCGGTGACGTCATAGGCGGCGCAGAGCCGCGCCGCGTCGTCGTCGCCCAGCACCAGGGCGATCTCGGCGGGCGTCCAGACGTAGAACTTGCCTTCCTCGCCCTCGGAATCCGCGTCGAGGCTGGCGGCGAATGCCCCGTCCTCCGCGATCATCTCGCGCGTCAGCCAGCCGATCGTCTCCTCGATGCGGCGGCGGAAGCCGTCCTCGCCGGTGGCGACGAAGGCAAGGGTCAGCAGCGAGACGAGCTGGGCGTTGTCGTAGAGCATCTTCTCGAAGTGCGGCACCAGCCAGCGGTGGTCGACCGCATAGCGCGCGTAGCCGCCGCCGAGGTGGTCGTAGATGCCGCCATTGGAGATGCGCTCCAGCGAGGAGACGACGATGGCGCGATAGTCGCTCCGCCCGGTGCGCCGGGATGCCCGCCAGAGAAGCTCCATCACCGAGGCGTTCGGGAACTTCGGCGCCCCCTGCAGGCCGCCGTGGCGGGGGTCCATGACAGCGAACAGCCGTTCCGACGCCGCATCGAGCACGCCGGCGTCGAGCGCCACCGGGTCGCCACGGCGCCGCTGCCGGAGCACGGCGAGCAGCGCGCTGGTGTTCTGCGCCACCGCCTCGCCCTTGTTGCGGTAGGTCTCGGCCACCGCCTCCAGCATCTGCACGAAGCCCGGCCGGCCATAGCGCGGCTCCGGCGGGAAGTAGGTGCCGCCCCAGAACGGCGCGCCCTCGGGCGTCAGGAACATCGTCAGCGGCCAGCCGCCCTGTTCGCCCAGCGCGTGCAGCGCCGCCATGTAGATCTGGTCGACGTCGGGCCGCTCCTCGCGATCGACCTTGATGTTGACGAACAGCCGGTTCATCACCGCGGCGATCGCCGGGTTCTCGAAGCTCTCGTGCGCCATCACGTGGCACCAGTGGCACGCGGCGTAGCCGACCGAGAGCAGCACCGGCACGTCGCGGGCGCGTGCCTCGGCGAAGGCAGCCGCCCCCCAGGGCCACCAGTCGACGGGATTGCCGGCATGCTGCAGGAGATAGGGGCTGGTCTCGCCGCCGAGACGATTGCTCCCGCCGCTGGCCCCGGAGGCCTCGTGTTTCTGCATCTTTGCGCTCCCGTATCGACC
Source organism: Pseudoxanthobacter soli DSM 19599 (assembly GCA_945898215.1). Lineage (GTDB taxonomy): Bacteria > Pseudomonadota > Alphaproteobacteria > Rhizobiales > Segnochrobactraceae > CAMDHY01. The sequence goes on from CAMDHY010000098.1 coordinate 12,321, forward strand.
CTCGCGACCATAACGCACCGGAGCGAGGAAGGTCATCGCAACCGGCCGGCAATGCGTCCGGTGACGTCTGCGGCCTGGCCCCGGTCTGCGCCCTCGGCCTGGTCGCCTTCATGATCGACCGGATGGAAACAGCCGCCGACACCATCGTCGCGCTCGCCAGCGGCCGTCCGCCGGCGGCGATCGCGGTGATCCGGCTGTCGGGCTCGCGCGCGGCGGAGACCGTCCGGGCCCTCTGCGGCCGCCTGCCGCCACCGCGCCACGCCAGTCTCGCCCACTTCCGCGACCCGCGCAGCGGCGAAACTCTCGACCAGGGACTGGCGCTCTTCCTGCCCGGTCCCGGTTCGCCGACGGGCGAGGACGTCGCCGAGTTTCACGTGCACGGCGGCCGCGCCGTCATCGCCGCCATGCTCGAGGCGCTGACGGCACTGCCCGCGGTGCGGCTGGCCGAGCCCGGCGAGTTCACCCGCCGCGCCTTCTTCGCCGGTCGGATGGATATCGCCGCCGTCGAGGGCCTCGCCGATCTCGTCGCCGCCGACACCGGTGCCCAGCGCCGGCAGGCGTTGGCGCAGGCGAGCGGCGTGCTCGGCGCCCGCGTCGGGCTCTGGCGGAGCAAAATCCTCGAAGCGCGGGCGCTCGCCGAGGCGAGCCTCGACTTCGCCGACGAGGACGACGTCGCCGCCGACGCGCTGGAGCAGGCGAGGGCGGGGGCGGCGGCGCTGCGCGACGAGATTGCCACGGCGCTGGCCGAAAGCAGCGGCGGCGAGCGCCTGCGCGAGGGCTTCCGCGTCGTCGTCCTCGGCCCGCCGAATGCCGGCAAGTCGAGCCTCGTCAACGCGCTCGCCCGCCGCGAGGTGGCGATCGTCACCGAGGAGGCCGGCACCACGCGCGACCTCATCGAGGTCCACCTCGATCTCGGCGGCTGGCCGGTGATCGTCACCGACACCGCCGGCCTGCGCGAGGCCGCGGGCACAGTGGAGCGCGAGGGCATCCGCCGCGCGCGGGCTCGGGCCGAGGATGCCGATCTGGTGCTCTGGCTCTCAGCGGCCGATGCGCCGGAGAGGCCACCGAATGACCTGCCGACGGCGCCGCTGCAAGTGGTGCTGACCAAGGCGGACCTCGCTTCCGCGCCGACGCGGCGCGGCCCTCACCCGGCCCTGCGGGTCGCCCTCTCCCGCCTCACGCCGGGAGAGGGGAAGGCAAGCGTCGCGGCTCCTGCAGGGTCGCTGGAAAACAAAGACCCCTCCGCCACCCACTCCGAACCGCTCGTCAACCCTGCACCCCTCGCAATCTCCACCCATTCCGGCGCCGGCATTGCCGACCTCATCGCCTTCATCGCTACGCGAGCCGCGGCGGGCCTCCAGGGCGGCGAGGCGGCGGTGCTGGTGCGGGCGCGTCACCGCGATGCGGCGGAGGCGGCGGTCGCGGCCCTCGACCGGGCGACCGCACCGGCCGTCTCGCCCGAGCTCGTCGCCGAGGACCTGCGGCTCGCGAGCGAGGCGCTCGGGCGGATCGTCGGCGCCGTCGGCGTGGAGGACGTGCTCGGCCAGATCTTCTCGGCCTTCTGCATCGGCAAGTGAACGCCCGCGCCGATCCAGTGCCCCAGTCTGTTTCACGTGAAACACGTCCAACCGAGCACATGGGGTGTTTCACGTGAAACACCCTCGCACACGGGGATTTTGACGCCCCGCCGCGCCTCGGCTACAGCAACGGCATGGACCGGATCGCGGACACCGAAACGCACTACGACGTCGTCGTCGTCGGGGGCGGCCACGCCGGCTGCGAGGCCGCGGCTGCGGCCGCGCGCGCCGGTGCGCGAACTGCGCTTCTCACCCACCGCGCCGACACCATCGGCACGATGTCGTGCAACCCGGCGATCGGCGGCCTCGGCAAGGGCCACCTCGTCCGCGAGATCGACGCCCTCGACGGGCTGATGGCGCGCGTCGCCGACGCCGCCGGCATCCAGTTCCGCGTCCTCAACCGCCGCAAGGGCCCGGCCGTGCAGGGTCCGCGCGCCCAGGCCGACCGCGCCCTCTACAAGGCGGCGATGCAGGCGGCGCTCGCAGAGATCGAAGGCCTGACGATCGTCGAGGAGGAGGCAGCGGCGCTGATCCTCGACAGCGCTGCCGACGACCTGCAGCACCGCCGCATCGGCGGCGTCACCCTCGCCGACGGCCGCCGCCTGTCCGCCGGCGCGGTCGTGCTGACCACCGGCACCTTCCTCAACGGCCTCATCCACATCGGCGACCGCAAGTTTCCCGCCGGGCGCGCCGGCGAGGCACCGTCGGTCGGCCTCGCCGACAGCCTCAAGGCCCTCGGCCTCAGGATGGGCCGGCTGAAGACCGGCACGCCGGCGCGCCTCGATGGGCGCACCATCAACTTCGCCGGCCTCGACGCCCAGCCGGGCGACGACCCGCCGCAGCCGTTCTCGGCGCTGACCGCCGCGATCACCACGCCCCAGGTCGCCTGCCACATCACCCGCACCACCGAGGCGACACACCAGGTCGTGCGGGACAACCTGCATCGCTCGGCGATGTATTCCGGCGAGATCGGCAGCCGCGGCCCGCGCTACTGCCCGTCGATCGAGGACAAGATCGTCCGCTTCGGCGAGCGCGACGGGCACCAGATCTTCCTGGAGCCGGAAGGCCTCGACGATCCGACGATCTATCCGAACGGCCTCTCCACCTCGCTGCCGGAGGACGTGCAGGAGGCGCTGCTGCGCACCATCCCCGGGCTCGAGCGGGTGACGATCCTGAAGCCGGGCTACGCCATCGAATACGACCACGTCGACCCGACCGAGCTTTCGCCGACGCTGGAGTTGAGGGTTGCCCGCGGCCTGTTCCTCGCGGGCCAGATCAACGGCACCACCGGCTACGAGGAGGCGGCGGGGCAGGGGCTCATCGCCGGCCTCAATGCCGCCCGTCGGGCGAGCGGGGCCGAGCCGGTGACGATCGGGCGCGACGCCGCCTATCTCGGCGTCATGGTCGACGACCTCGTCACCCGCGGCGTCAGCGAGCCCTACCGGATGTTCACCTCGCGCGCCGAGTTCCGGCTGTCGCTGCGCGCCGACAATGCCGACGAGCGCCTGACCCCACTCGGCGATAGCCTCGGCCTCGTCGGGGCCACCCGCAACGCCGCCTTCGCCCGCCGCCGCGCGGCACTGGAGGAGGCGCGGTCGCTGCTGCACGCGGTGGCGCTGTCGCCGAGCGAGGCGGAGCGCCACGGCATCGCGCTCAACCGCGATGGCGTCCGCCGCACCGCCTTCGACCTGCTCTCCCGTCCCGAACTCGACCTTGAGCGCCTGACGGCGGTCTGGCCGCAGCTTGCCGCGATCCCGCCGGGCTTACGCGAGACGGTGGAGACGGATGCGCGCTACGCCGTCTATCTCGACCGCCAGGCGAGCGACGTCGCCGCGCTCAAGCGCGACGAGGGCGTGGCCCTGCCGGCCGACCTCGACTACCTCGCCTTGCCGGGGCTCTCGATGGAGCTCCGCCAGAAGCTCGCCGCCGTCCGGCCGGCGACCCTCGGCCAGGCGTCCCGGCTCGAAGGCATGACGCCGGCGGCGCTGACGCTCGTGCTGTCGCGCGCCAAGGGCGGCCGCCGCGAGCGCACCGCCGATGCCGCCTGAGGCCCTCGTGGAGGGACCCGGCGCGCTCGACGCGCTGGCCCGGCCTGTTTCACGTGAAACACGCGACCGGCTCGCTCACTATGTCGAGCTCCTCGGCCGCTGGCAGAAGATCAAGAACCTCGTCGGCCCCGGCACGCTGGAGCACGTGTGGACGCGCCACATGCTCGACAGCGCCGCCGTGCTGGACATCGCCCCCGACGTTCGCACGGTCGTCGACCTCGGCTCCGGCGCCGGCTTCCCCGGCATGGTCGTGGCCGTCATGCTCGCCGGGACGCCGGGGGCCGCCGTTCACCTCGTCGAGGCGAACGCCCGCAAGGGCTCGTTCCTGCGCACCGTCGCGCGCGAGACCGGGGCGCCCGCCACCGTCCACATCGGCCGCATCGAGGATGTCGTGCCGGTCCTCGCCCGCACGCTCACCCCAGACCTCGTCACAGCCCGGGCGCTGGCGCCGCTCGACCAGTTGCTCGGCCTCGCCGAGCCGCTGCTCGCGACAGGGGCCACCGGGCTTTTCCACAAAGGGCGGGAGCTTGCCGACGAGATCGCTGCGACGCGAGACCACTGGGGCTTCGATCTGGTAGAACATCCCTCGCGGACGGACCCGGCCGGACGGCTCGTGGACATCCGCGGACTGCGCAGGCTCGGATGACGCAGCCGCTGGCGGATCGGACCGCGGATCGGGACGGAACGATGAGCGAAATCAACGGTCTCGCACGGCCGGCCGGACACGGCGGACCACGCGTGCTGACGGTCGCCAACCAGAAGGGC
>CAMDHY010000099.1 GCA_945898215.1 Pseudoxanthobacter soli DSM 19599
GCTGATGGGCGCCGTCGCCTCGCGCCTCGCCGATGTCGCCATCGTCACCGACGACAACCCCCGCAGCGAGCCGCCGGCGGCGATCCGCGCCGCGATCCTCGCCGCCGCACCGGGCGCGCTCGAAATCGGCGACCGCCGCACCGCGATCATCGAGGCGGTCGGCATGCTGAAGGCGGGCGATGTGCTGGTCGTCGCCGGCAAGGGCCACGAGCCCGGCCAGATCGTCGGCGACGTCACGCTGCCCTTCTCCGACCACGCCGTCGTGCGCGAAGCCCTCGGGGAGACCGCGTTATGAGCACGTCCTTGTGGACGATCGAGGCGCTGGCGGAGGCGACGGGCGGGCGCATCGTCGGCCCGGTGCTGACCGAGATCGGTGGCATCTCCATCGACAGCCGGACGATCGCCGCCGGTGAGGCGTTCTTCGCCATCCTCGGCGAGCGCGTCGACGGTCACGACTATGTCGGCGCGGCGCTGTCGCGCGGTGCAGCCTGCGCGGTGGTGGCGGAGGAGCGGCTCGCATCGCTGCCGGAGGACGGCCGCTATGTCGTCGTCGACGACGTGCTGGCGGCGCTCGGCCGGCTCGCTGCCGCGGCGCGGGCCCGGACGGCCGCGCGGATCGTCGCCGTCACCGGCAGCGTCGGCAAGACCGGCACCAAGGAGATGCTTAGGGTTGCGCTCGCCCCGAGCGGGTCGGTGCACGCTTCCGTTGCCTCCTTCAACAACCACTGGGGCGTGCCTCTCTCGCTTGCCCGCATGCCGGCCGACACCGCCTTCGGCGTCTTCGAGATCGGCATGAACGCGCCCGGCGAGATCACGCCGCTGACGAAGCTCGTGCGCCCGCACGCCGCCATCATCACCACGGTCAGCGCCGTCCATGCGGCGAACTTTTCCTCCGAGGAGGCGATCGCCGACGCCAAGGCGGAGATCCTCGTCGGGATCGAGCCGGGCGGCACGGCGATCCTCAACCGCGACAACCGCTACTTCGCCCGCCTCGCCGGTGCGGCGCGCGACGCCGGCGTCCACCGCATCCTCGGCTTCGGCGAACTGCCGGGCGCCGACATCCGCCTCGTCCGGGCCGACCTCGAAGCCGAGGGCTCGACGGTGCAGGTCGAGATGCTGGCGAAGCCGATCGCCTACCGGATCGGCGCGGCCGGCAAGCACCTTGTGATGAACAGCCTCGCCGTGCTGGCGGCGGCGGCCGAACTCGGGGCCGACGTCGGTGCCGCCGCCGCGGCACTCGCCTCCTTCGGCGCGCCCGCCGGGCGCGGGGCCCACCACGTGCTGACGGTGGGGGAGGGCACGGCGCTCCTCATCGACGAGGCCTACAACGCCAACCCGACCTCCATGCGCGCCGCCTTCGCCGTGCTGCGCCTCGCCCCCATCACGGGGGAGGGGCGTCGCGTCGCGGTGCTCGGCGACATGCTGGAGCTCGGCGACGCCGCGGCCGATCTGCACGCCGGCCTCGCCGAGGATCTCGCAGCTGAGGGCATCGACGTCGTCCACTGCTGCGGCCCGCTGATGCGCTCGCTGTTCGAGGCGTTGCCGGAAGGCCGCCGGGGCGTCTATGCGGACGCCTCTTCGGGGCTCGAATCAGCGATCCTGTCGGACGTCCGGCCGGGCGACGCGATCATGGTGAAGGGCTCCAACGGCAGCCGCATGGCGCCGATCGTGGCCGGCCTCAGGGCGCGGTTCGCGTCGGCGGGCGACGCGGCGAAGCGGGGGTAGTCGGCGGATGCTCACCTATCTCGCGGAATTCTCGGGCCAGGTCTCCTGGCTGAACGTCTTCCGCTACATCACCTTCCGCACCGGCGGGGCGATGATGACGGCGCTATTGTTCGTCTTCATCACCGGACCGTGGGCGATCAATGCGCTCCGGATGCGCCAGGGCAAGGGCCAGCCGATCCGCGCCGACGGGCCGGAGAGCCACCTCCTGACCAAGCGCGGCACGCCGACGATGGGCGGGCTGATGATCCTCGCCGCCCTCATCGTCTCGGCGCTCTTGTGGGCGGACCTTACGAGCCCCTACGTCTGGATCGTGCTGCTCGTCACCATCGGCTTCGGCCTCGTCGGCTTCTACGACGACTACCTGAAGGTGACGAAGCAGACGCACAAGGGCTTCTCCGGCCGGGTGCGGCTCCTGATCGAGATCGCTATCGCCGGTTCGGCGGCCTTCGCCATCGCCTCGGTGGGCGTGGCGCCGTTCGCCACCACGCTGACCTTCCCGTTCTTCAAGGAACTGGTGCTCAACCTCGGCTGGTTCTACGTCGCCTTCGCCCTGTTCGTCATCGTCGGCGCCGGCAACGCGGTGAACCTCACCGATGGCCTCGATGGTCTGGCGATCGTACCGGTGATGATCGCGGCGGGTTCGTTCGGGGTCATCGCGTACCTCGCCGGCAACGCGGTGTTCGCCGACTACCTGCAGATCCACAACGTCGTCGGGGCGGGCGAGCTCGCGGTGCTGTGCGGGGCCGTCATCGGGGCCGGCATCGGCTTCCTGTGGTTCAACGCGCCGCCGGCGGCGATCTTCATGGGCGACACCGGCTCGCTGGCGCTGGGCGGCATGCTCGGCACCGTGGCCGTGGCGACCAAGCACGAGATCGTGCTCGCCATCATCGGCGGCCTGTTCGTGCTGGAAGCCGTCTCGGTGATCATCCAGGTCGCCTCCTTCAAGCTCACCGGCAAGCGCGTCTTCAGGATGGCGCCGATCCACCACCACTTCGAGAAGCTCGGCTGGACCGAGCCGCAGGTCGTCATCCGCTTCTGGATCATCGCCGTCGTGCTCGCCCTGATCGGGCTCAGCACCCTGAAGCTGCGGTGAGCCGCCGATGATCCCGCTCCCCCGCTATGCCGGTCGACGTGTCGCCGTGCTCGGCCTCGGCAAGGCCGGGCGCGCCGTCGTCGCCGCACTGGTGGCGGGAGGGGCGACGGCAGTGGTGACGGACGACAGCGCGGCCGCCGTGGAACGGGAGATCCGCCCCGGCGTCGAGGCGGCGGACCTCGCCGGCGGAACCTGGCCGGCGGTCGACCTTCTGGTGGCGAGCCCCGGCGTCGCCCACCTCTATCCCGAGCCGCATCCGGTGATCCGCCGGGCCTGGGGCGAGGGCGTGCCGGTCGACAACGAGATCGGCCTGTTCTTCGAGACGATCGCACATTCGGGTGCGGCGGTCGTCGCCATCACCGGCACCAACGGCAAGTCGACGACGACGGCGCTGACGCGGCACCTCTTCGAGAAGGCCGACCGCTCGGTGCAGATGGGCGGCAACATCGGCCGGCCGGTGTTTGACCTCGACCCGCCGGGGCCGGGCGACGTCGTCGTGCTGGAGCTGTCGTCCTTCCAGCTCGACCAGGCGCGGCGGCTTTCGCCCGATGTCGGCGTGTTCCTCAACCTGACCCCCGACCACCACGAACGCCACGGTGGCCACGGCGGCTACTTCGCGGCGAAGCGCCGGCTGTTCGAGGTCGGGCGGCCGAAGGTGGCGATCGTCGGCGTCGACGAGCCGGAGGGGCGCTTCCTCGCAAACCTCCTGCGCGCCGGCCGCGACCCCGGAACGGCGACCATCGCAATCTCGGCCGAGCGTCCGCTCGGCGGGCGCGGGCGCTCGTTCGCCGCCGATGGCGCCGCGGTGGTTGAGCGGCAGGACGGGGAAGAGCGGGCGCGGTGGTCACTCGCCGGCATCGGCACGCTGCGCGGCGCCCACAACGCCCAGAACGCCGCCGCGGCGATCGCCGCCGTGCGCTCGTTCGGCGTCGACGCCGAGACGATCGCCGCAGCGCTGCCGTCGTTCGGCGGCCTGCCGCACCGGCTGGAGGAGGTCGGCCGGCAGGGCCGCGTCGTCTTCGTCAACGACTCGAAGGCGACTAACGCCGATTCCACCGAGAAGGCGCTGGCGAGCTTCCCCCGCGTCCACTGGATCGCCGGCGGCAAGCCGAAGGCGGGCGGTATCGAGCCGCTCCGGCCACTGTTTCCGCGGGTGGCGCGGGCGTACCTGATCGGCGAGGCGGCGGCGGAGTTCGCCGCGACGCTCGGCCCCGACGTGCCGCACGAGATCGCCGGCACGCTCGAGACGGCGGTGGCGCACGCCGCCGCCGCGGCCGCCGCCGACGGCGCCGATGAACCCGTGGTGCTGCTCTCGCCGGCCTGCGCGTCCTACGACCAGTTCGCCAACTTCGAGGCGCGCGGCGACGCCTTCCGCGCCCTCGTCCGAAAGCTTCCCGGCACCCGCTTCGGAGGACACGCCTGATGGTGACGCGCGCCGATCGCGGACTGTTCGCCGAGTGGTGGTGGACCGTCGACCGCTACCTGCTGCTCGCCGTGCTGGTGCTGATGGCCGGCGGCATCGTGCTCTCGTTCGCGGCGAGCCCGCCGGTGGCCGAGCGCCTCAACATCGACAGCTACCACTTCGTGCAGCGGCAGGCGTTCTTCGCGGTGCCGGCGGTGCTGGTGCTGCTCGGCATCTCGCTGCTGTCGCCCGCACAGGTGCGGCTCACCGCCGTCGGCGTCTTCCTGTTCGCCTTCCTGCTGACGGTCGCGACGCTGTTCTTCGGCGCCGAGGTGAAGGGCTCGACGCGCTGGATCTCCTTCCTCGGGATGTCGCTGCAGCCTTCGGAGTTCCTGAAGCCCGCCTTCGTCATCCTGGTCGCGGCGCTGTTCGCGGAGGGCGCGAAGCGGCCGGAGGTGCCGGGCAAGCCGCTCGCAGCGCTTCTGCTCGCGATGGTGCTCGCGCCGCTCGTCGCCCAGCCGGACTTCGGCCAGGCGATGCTGGTGGCGATCGTCTGGGGGGCACTGTTCTTCCTCGCCGGGCTGTCGTGGTTCCTCACCGTCTTTCTCGCCGGCCTCGGGGCCGCGGGCCTGATCGGCGCCTACTTCCTGCTGCCGCACGTCGCCGGCCGCATCAACCGCTTCCTCAACCCAGACGCCCACGACAACTTCCAAGTCGAGACGGCGATCGAGTCCTTCGTCTCCGGCGGCTGGCTCGGGCGCGGGCCGGGCGAGGGGACGGTGAAGCTGATCCTGCCGGACAGCCACACCGACTTCGTCTTCGCCGTTACGGCCGAGGAGTTCGGCATCTTCGCCTGCGGGCTGATCGTGCTCGCCTTCGCCTTCGTCGTGCTGCGCGGCCTGCGCCACGCCGAGCGCGAGCACGACATGTTCGTGCGGCTCGCCACCTCCGGCCTGCTCGTGCTGTTCGGCGTGCAGGCTTGCATCAACATGGCGGTGAACCTGCACCTGATGCCGGCGAAGGGCATGACGCTGCCGTTCATCTCCTATGGCGGCTCGTCGCTGATCGCGGTGGCGCTCGGCATGGGCTTCGTGCTGGCGCTGACCCGGCGGCGGCCCCGCATCGACGCGGTGCTGCCGAAGCGGACGGTGGTGATGCGGGAACGCGCGGCATGACGACGGCGCCAGGCGCCATCCTGATCGCGGCGGGCGGAACCGGCGGGCACCTGTTCCCGGCGGAGGCGCTGGCGCACGCGCTCAAGGCGCGCGGCCACGTCGTCGAGCTCGCCACCGACGAGCGCGCCGACCGCTATGGCCACGACTTCCCGGCGCGCAAGGTGCACCTGATCGCCGCCGCCACCGTCAACGGCCGCTCGCCGCTGGCGCTCGCCGGCACGGCGCTGACGCTCGGCCGCGGCACGCTGCAGGCGCTGCCGATCGTGCGGCGGCTGAAGCCCGTGGCGGCGATCGGCTTCGGTGGCTACCCGACGGTGCCGCCGCTGGTGGCGGCGAAGCTCTCCGGCGTGCCGATCCTGCTGCACGAGCAGAACGCCGTGATGGGCCTCGGCAACCGCCTGCTCGCCCGCTTCGCGACCGCCATCGCCACCGGCTTCCCGAACCCCGGCGGCCTCGGCGCGCACGCGGGCATCGCCGTCCACACCGGCAACCCGGTGCGCCCGCCGGTGGTGGCGGCCGCCGCCATCCCCTACGACCCGCCGCAGCCGGGCGGCACGCTCCGGCTTCTCGTGTTCGGCGGCAGCCAAGGGGCGCGCGTCTTCGCCGACCTCGTGCCGCCGGCCGTCGCCGCCCTCGACCCGGCGCTGCGGGCGCGGCTTTCGATCGTCCAGCAGACGCGCGACGAGGACATGGCGCGGACCCGCGCCGCCTATGCCGAGATGGGTGTCGACGCCGAGCTCGCGCCGTTCTTCACCGACCTGCCGGCGCGGATGGCGCACGCCCATTTGGTCGTCGCCCGCTCCGGCGCCTCCACCGTGGCCGAGCTCGCGGCGATTGGCCGACCGTCGATCCTGGTGCCGCTGCCGCACGCCCGCGACCAGGACCAGGCGGCGAATGCCGCCGTCATCGCCAAGGCCGGCGGCGCCTGGGCGTTCCCGCAGGCGGAACTGACCCCAGAGCGCCTCGCCGCCGAGCTGACGACCCTTCTCGCCGACCCGGCGCGGCTGTCGACCGTCGCCGCTGCTGCGCGCACCGTCGGGCGGCCCGACGCGGTCGAGCGCCTCGCCGACCTCGTCGATGCGGTGGCCGCCCGCCGACCGATCCACAGCCAAGGACACTAAGCCCATGAAGATGCCCCAGGATATCGGACCGGTGCACTTCGTCGGCATCGGCGGCATCGGCATGAGCGGCATCGCCGAGGTGCTGCACAATCTCGGCTACCGCGTGCAGGGCTCCGACGTCGCCGAGGGCGCCAACGTCGCGCGGCTGCGCGACAACGGCATCGCAGTCGTGATCGGCCACGCGGCCGAGAACATCGGCCAGGCCGAGGTGATCGTCGTCTCGTCGGCGGTGAAGCACGACAACCCGGAGCTCGTGGCGGCGCGGGCGCGCTTCCTGCCGATCGTGCGGCGGGCGGAGATGCTCGCCGAACTGATGCGCTTCAAGCACGCCATCGCCATCGGCGGCACCCACGGCAAGACCACGACCACCTCGCTAGTGGCGGCGCTGCTCGACTCCGGCGGCATGGACCCGACCGTCATCAACGGCGGCATCATCAACGCGTACGGCACCAACGCCCGCCTCGGCGCCGGCGACTGGATGGTGGTGGAGGCGGACGAATCCGACGGCACCTTCGTCAAGCTGCCGGCCGACATCGCCATCGTCACCAACATCGACCCCGAGCACCTCGACCACTACGGCTCCTTCGACAAGGTGCGCGACGCCTTCGAGCAGTTCGTCGAGAACGTGCCGTTCTACGGCTTCGCGGTGATGTGCCTCGACCACCCGGAGGTGCAGGCCCTCGTTGGCCGCATCGACGACCGCCGCATCATCACCTACGGCGCCAACCCGCAGGCCGACGTGCGCTTCCTCGACCTTTCGATGGAGCCGCAGATGTCGCGCTTCTCGGTGCTGGTGCGCGACCGCGCCGCCGGCACGGAGACGTCGATCGCCGATCTCGCGCTGCCGCTGCTCGGCCGCCACAACGTCTCCAACGCCACCGCCGCGATCGCGGTCGCCCACCGGCTCGGCATCGGCGGTGATGCGATCCGCGCCGGGCTTGCGGCGTTCCGCGGCGTCAAGCGGCGCTTCACCCACACCGGCGACTGGAACGGCGTCGCCGTCTTCGACGACTACGGCCACCACCCGGTGGAGATCTCCGCCGTGCTGGCGGCGGCGCGCGAGGCGACCAAGGGCAAGGTGGTGGCGGTGATGCAGCCGCACCGCTACACGCGGCTGTCGAGCCTGTTCCAGGATTTCTGTACCTGCTTCAATGACGCCGACACGGTGGTGGTGGCGGACGTCTACTCGGCAGGCGAGGCGCCGATCGCCGGCGCCGACCGCGACGGCCTCGTGCAGGGCCTGCGCACCAGCGGCCACCGCAGCGTCATCGCGCTGCCCGGTCCGGGCGACCTCGCCCACCTCGTCCGCGGCCTGGTGCGCCCCGGCGACATCGTCGTCTGCCTCGGCGCTGGCTCGATCACCCAGTGGGCCTACGCCCTCCCGAAGGACCTCGCTGCCCTGGACGGGGGGAAGGGGTGAGGGATCTGGCACTTTTAGTCGCGGTTGGTCCGTCCTCCCCCTGCCAGGGGGGAGGACAGCCGCGCCGTCAGGCGCGGCAGGTGGGGGCCCGTCAATCCCAATGCCAAACTGCGTTTGGATTGACGGGCCCCACCCTGCCGGCTGCGCCGGCTGTCCCTCCCCCTGGCAGGGGAGGGACGTCGTTACACCTGGGGCAGGCGCGATGACCTTCCCCGATCTCCGCCCACTTCTCGACAAGGCCCAGATCCGCGGCTCGCTCGCGGTCAATGCGCCGCTGGCCGACCTCGTCTGGTTCCGCGCGGGCGGTGCGGCACAGCTGTTGTTCCAGCCGGCGGACGAAGAGGACCTCGCGGCCTTCCTTCAGGCGCTTCCGGCGGACGTGCCCGTCACCGTGATCGGGCTCGGCTCCAACCTCATCGTCCGCGACGGCGGCATTCCAGGGGCCGTCGTGCGGCTGTCGATGCGCGGCTTCGGGGCGCTGTCGGTGGAAAACGGCACGCGCATCCGCGCCGGCACGGCGCTGCCCGACAAGCGGCTTGCGGCCTTCGCGCTCGAGCACCGCATCGGCGGCTTCGCCTTCTATCACGGCATACCCGGCGGCCTCGGCGGGGCGCTCAGGATGAACGCCGGCGCGAACGGCGCCGAGACGCGCGAGCGGGTGGTGGCGGTGAGGGCCCTCGACCGTGCCGGCACCCTGCACACGCTGACGAACGCCGAGATGGGCTACGGCTACCGCCACGCCGGGGCGCCGTCGGAGCTGGTCTTCACGCAGGCGCTCTTCGAGGGGCCGGCGGAGGACGAGGCGGCGATCCAGGCGGCGATGGACGCCGTGCAGGCGCACCGCGAGGCGGCGCAGCCGATCCGCGAGAAGACCGGCGGCTCGACCTTCAAGAACCCGACGGGCGCACGCGCCTGGCAGCTGATCGACGCGGCCGGCTGCCGCGGGCTCTCGGTCGGCGGCGCGCAGGTGTCGGAGATGCACTGCAACTTCCTGATCAACACCGGCGGCGCCACGGCCGAGGATATCGAGCGGCTCGGCGAGACGGTGCGCGCCCGCGTGCTCGAAACCTCCGGTGTTCGGCTCGAGTGGGAGATCAAGCGTCTCGGCGAATTCCGCGCCGGCGGCGACGTGCAACCGTTTCTGGGGAGAGGCTGATGGCCGAAAACAAGCACGTCGCCGTCCTGATGGGCGGGTTCTCGAGCGAGCGCGAGGTGTCGCTGTCGTCCGGCCGCGAGTGCGCCAGGGCGCTGGAGGAGCGCGGCTACCGCGTCACCCGCATCGACGTCGGCCGCAATGTCGGCCGCGAGCTCTTTGAGCTCAGGCCCGACGCGGTCTTCAACGCCCTGCACGGGCCGTTTGGCGAGGACGGCACCATCCAGGGCGTGCTCGAGTTCCTCGGCCTGCCCTACACGCACTCCGGCGTGCTCGCCTCGGCGCTCGCCATGAACAAGGAGAAGGCGAAGCTCGTCTTCGCCGCCGCCGGGCTGCCCCTCGTCGAGCACCAGATCGTCAACCGCCTCGACGCGGCGCGCGAGCACGTCATGGCGCCGCCCTACGTCCTGAAGCCGATCGCCGAGGGGTCGAGCTACGGCGTGCTGATCGTCCGCGAGGACGCCGAGCATCCGCCCCAGGAGCTCTTCCGCGAGGACTGGCGCTACGGCGATTTCCTGCTCGCCGAGCGCTACGTGCCGGGCCACGAACTGACCTGCGCGGTGATCGCCGACCGGGCCACCGAGGTGCTGGAGATCGTGCCCGTCGGCCACGCCTTCTACGACTATGACTCGAAATATGTTCCCGGCGGTTCGCGGCACGAAGTGCCCGCCCGTCTTTCACCGAACGTTAACCAAACCTGCCGGAAGGTGACCCTCGAAGCGCATCGCGCGCTGGGGTGCAGGGGCGTATCGAGGGCGGACTTCCGCTTCGATCCGTCCCGCGAGGAACTGGTCCTCCTCGAGGTCAACACCCAGCCCGGCATGACGCCCACATCCCTGGTGCCCGATCTCGCGGCGCACGACGGGATGTCCTTCGGCGAGTTGGTCGAGTGGATGGTGGAGGACGCGAGTTGCGGTCGGTAGGGCAAGCGGCGGTTGGAGCTCGACGGACGGCGCCGGTTCCCGGCGAGCCGCTGCCGATCGGCCGCTCCTCCTCGCGCCGCTGGATGAAGCGGCTGGTCGAGGTGGTGGAGCGGGTGCCGCGCCACGCCGGCTCGATCTCGGCCGCTGCCCTTCTCGCCGCCTTCGTCGGCTACGGCGTCGTGCTCGGCGGCCACGGGCCCGCCCTCGTCGATTTCGTCACCGCCCGCTCCGGCTTCCAGATTTCCGCCGTCCGCCTCACCGGCCAGATCGAGACCTCCGATTCGGCGCTGCTCGCGGCCTTGTCGATCGAGCCCGGCGGCTCGCTGCTCGCCTTCGACGTCGCCGACGCTCGCGACCGGCTGGAGACGCTGCCGTGGATCGCCTCGGCGACGATCCGCAAGCTCTATCCGGACGCGCTGTCGGTGGAAGTCACCGAGAAGCAGGCCTTCGCGCGCTGGCACGACGGCAACCGCGTCTTCCTGATCGACCGCAACGGCGTGCTCATCACCGACGAGTTCGACGTCTCCTACGACACGCTGCCGATGGTGGCCGGGCGCGGCGCGCCGGAACTCGCCGAGGCGGCGATGGCGATGGTTTCGGCGCACGAGGCGCTCGCCGACCGCGTCTCGGCACTGGTGCGCGTCGGCGACCGCCGCTGGGACGTGCTCCTGACCGACGGGCCGACGATCCGCCTGCCGGAAGTGGGCCAGGAGGCGGCGCTGCAGGAAGTCGTGCGGCTCGAGGCGCAGGCGAAGCTCCTGCAGCGCGACGTCGCCATCGTCGACCTGCGCATCCCCGACCGCATCACCATCCGCCTGACGCCCGACGCGGCGGAAAAGCGGCGGACCGATCTCGCCAAGCAGGCGAAGCGCAAAGGGGCGGCGACGTAATGCGTTTCGGCCAGCCCGACCCGATGAGCCGCCTGAAGCCGCTGTCGCAGCGGCGGTCTGCAATCGTCACCGTCCTCGACGTCGGCTCGACGAAGGTCGCCTGCCTGATCGCCCGGCTGCGCCCGCGCGATTCCGCCGACGTGCTGGCCGGCCGTACCCACGCCATCGAGATCCTCGGCTACGGCTACCAGCGGGCGCGGGGCGTCAAGTCCGGCGTCGTCGTCGACCTCGACGCCGCCGAGCAGGCGGTGCGGCTCGCCGTCGATTCCGCCGAACGGATGGCCGGTGTGACGGTCGAATCACTTATCGTCACGGTGACCTGTGGCCGCCTCGGCAGCGAGAGCTTCGGGACGACGGTGGATCTCGTCGGCGAAACCGTCAACGACGGCGACATCACCCGCGTCCTCTCCGCCGCCGGCGCCCACTCCGTCAGCGAGGGACGGACCGTGGTGCACACTTTGCCCATCGGCTACACGCTCGACGGCAGCCGCGGCATCCGCGACCCGCGGAACATGCTCGGCCGCCGCCTCGGCATCGATTGCACCGTCGTCACCGCCGACACGGCGCCGCTGCGCAACCTGCTCCTCACCGTCGGCCGCGGTCACCTCGAGGTCGAGGCGATGGTGGCGACGCCTTATGCGAGCGGTCTCTCCACCCTGGTCGAGGACGAATCCGAGCTCGGCGTCGCCTGCGTCGACATCGGCGGCGGCACCACCTCGCTCGCGGTGTTCTCCGACCGCCACCTCGTCCACGCCGATGCCATCGCGGTCGGCGGCGCCCACGTCACCCTCGACATCGCCAACGGCCTGTCGATCAAGGTCCAGGACGCCGAGCGGCTGAAGACGCTGCACGGCAGCGCCCTGCCTGGCTCTGCCGACGAGCGCGACATCCTCACCGTTCACCCGATCGGCGAGGACGATGCTTCCTCCGCCACCCAGGTGCCGCGCGCCGAACTCAACCGGATCATCCGGCCGCGCGTCGAGGAGACCCTCGAGATCGTCCGCGATCGCCTGGTCGCCTCCGGCTTTGCCGGCAAGATCGGCCGCCGCATCGTGCTCACGGGCGGCGCCAGCCAGCTCACCGGACTGCCGGAAGTGGCGCGCCGCATCCTCAGCCGCTCCATCCGCCTCGGCCGGCCGCTCGGCGTCGCCGGGCTGCCGGAGGCGGCCAAGGGCCCCGCCTTCGCCGCCGTGGTCGGCCTGCTGGTCTACCCGCAGGTGGTGCAGTTCGAGCAGTTCCCCATTCGTCAGTCCCGCCTGCGCCTCACGGGAACGGACGGCTACCTCGCCCGGGTCGGGCGGTGGTTCGGGAGCGCACAATGAGGCGGTGCGGAAAATCGTCGTTCGCGGGCGCGGGCCCGGGGACGGCAGGCAGAGGGACGGACGGCCGCGGTCAAGAGCGGGCACGCCATCACGCGACGAGGCAACCATGACGATCAACCTGAAGATGCCCGACATCACCGAGCTCAAGCCCCGCATCACCGTCTTCGGTGTCGGCGGTGCCGGCGGTAACGCCGTCAACAACATGATCCAGGCGGGGTTGCAGGGCTGCGACTTCGTCTGCGCCAACACCGACGCGCAGGCGCTGAGCCTCGCCAAGGCCGAGCGCATCATCCAGATGGGCATCGCCGTCACCGAGGGTCTCGGCGCCGGTTCCCAGCCGGAAGTGGGCCGCGCCGCCGCCGAGGAGGTGATCGACGAGATCAACGATCATCTCGCCGGCTCGCACATGGTGTTCATCACCGCCGGCATGGGCGGCGGCACCGGCACCGGCGCCGCCCCGGTCATCGCACGGGCGGCCCGTGAGATGGGTATACTGACTGTCGGCGTCGTGACGAAGCCCTTCCAGTTCGAAGGTCAGCGTCGCATGCGGATCGCCGAAGCCGGAATAGAGGACCTGCAGAAGAGCGTCGACACGCTCATCGTCATCCCGAACCAGAACCTGTTCCGGGTGGCGAACGAGAAGACGACCTTCGCCGATGCCTTCGCGATGGCCGACCAGGTGCTCTATTCGGGCGTCGCCTGCATCACCGACCTGATGGTCAAGGAAGGCCTGATCAACCTCGACTTCGCCGACGTCCGCTCGATCATGCGCGGCATGGGCAAGGCGATGATGGGCACCGGCGAGGCCTCCGGCGACAAGCGCGCCAGCCAGGCGGCGGAAGCGGCGATCTCCAACCCGCTGCTCGACGAGACCTCGATGAAGGGCGCCCGCGGCCTCCTGATCTCGATCACCGGCGGCAAGGACCTGACGCTGTTCGAGCTCGACGAGGCGGCCACCCGCATCCGCGAGGAGGTCGACCCCGACGCCAACATCATCCTCGGCGCCACCTTCGACGACGGCCTCGAGGGCATCATCCGGGTCTCCGTCGTCGCCACCGGCATCGACAAGGAGATGCGCGAGGACGTCACGCCGACCGAGGCGCGGCTCGCCGAGCTCACCAACCGCCTGCGCACCGTCACCGGCGGCAAGGCGAACGCCCCGGCGGTCGCCGCCGCGCGGGTGGCGACGGTGGAGGCCCGTGCCGCCGCCGCGCTCGAGGCCGATCTCGCCCCGGCCGCCCTCGCGGCGGTCGAGCCGATGATGGTCGACTACCACCACGCACCGGCGCACCTCGATGCGGCGATCGACGCCCACGGCGACGAAGGCCCCTACGAGGACGACGAACCGGAGGTGGAGCCCTACGTGCCGCCGGTGGCGGAGCGGCCAGCCGGCGTGTCGCCGCGCATGCCGCGCCTCGAGGACTTCCCGGCCCACACCCAGGGAGCGATTCGCGGCGCCGAGCGCGAGGAGACGCAGGAGGAGGACAAGCGTCCGATGAGCCTTCTCCGGCGCATCGCGAGCGGCCTGTCGCGCCACACTGATCACGATGACGAGCCGCCGGTGCGTGCCCCTATCGCCCCGCCGGCGGCGCCCCGCCGGGCCCCGGTGGCGGAAGCCGCCCCGGTCGAGCCGGTGCGCCGGGCCCCCCCGCGCGCGCCGCAGGCCGACCCCTACCAGCGCGCCCGCGCGCCGGAGCAGGAGCCGCAGCGCCAGGCTCCGCGCGGACATCACGACGACGACCAGCTGGAGATCCCGGCCTTCCTGCGCCGCCAGGCGAACTGACACCGAACCGGCCGTCGGCGCCCCCGCGGGGCGTCCGGCACCTCCTTCACGGCGCCCGCCGATCCATCGGCCGGGCGCCGTGTTCGTTAAGGGATTCAAAAGGGTGGTTGTTGTTACAAACAGTAAGGAAGCGTGATTTTGCGGGCTCCGCCGCTCTGGCTAGGGTCCGCCTACGAGATCGCCGCGCTCCCTGCTTGGGGCGGGTGCCGAACCGAGGCGATCCGGGGTCGAGCGTATGTCGACCGAGTGGCGTAGAGGCGGGTCGCACGTCGGCGGCGATCGGAAGGGACGGACGATGGCGCGGGCTGGGCACGCTCTTCAGAAGACTCTTGCCGACAGCGTTTCTCTTTCCGGCATCGGCGTCCACAGCGGCGAGCCCGCCACCGTCATCCTTTATCCGGCCGAGCCGAACACCGGCATCGTCTTCATCCGCTCTGACCTCGACGACGGCCACGCCGGCATTTCCGCCACCTACCGCGCCGTCACCGCAACCGAACTCTGCACCGTCGTCGCCGACCGCTCTGGGGCTTCGGTCTCCACCGTCGAGCACCTGATGGCCGCACTCGCCGCCTACGGCATCGACAACGCCGTGATCGAGGTCGACGGCCCCGAAATGCCGATCATGGACGGCAGCGCCGCCGCCTTCGTCGAGGCGATCGAGCAGGTCGGCACCATGACGCAGTCCTCCGGCCGCCGCGTGCTCAGGGTCCTGAAGCCGGTGCGGGTCGACTCGGCTGACTCCTTCGGCGAACTCGAGCCCTGGCCGACCGCCCGCTTCGAGGTGACGATCGACTTCGACACCGACCTCATCGGCACGCAGTCGATCGAGTTCGAGCTGTCGCCCGGCATGTTCCGCCGCGAGCTGTCGCGGGCCCGCACCTTCGGCCGCATCTGCGACGTCGAGCGGCTGTGGGCGATGGGCTTCGCCAAGGGCTCCTCGCTCGACAACTCTATCGCCATTGCCGGCGACCGGGTGCTCAACCCCGACGGCACGCGCTGGGAAGACGAGTTCGTCCGCCACAAGGCGCTCGACGCCGTCGGCGACATCGCTCTCGCCGGCTATCCGATCCAGGGCCTCTACCGCTCCTACAAGGGCGGCCACCGCATCAACGTCGCGGTGCTGAAGGCGCTGTTCGCCGACCCCTCCGCCTACGAGATCATCGAGCTCGACGCCCGCCGCGAGCCGCTGCGCGAGGTCGGCCACGCCGAACTCGGCGCCGCCGTCGCCGCCGCCGCCTACGGCCCCGAGCGGTCCTGACGGCGAAAGACGGGGCGCTGCCCCGGCCTGTTCATCGCCGATCACCGCGCGCTGCCATCTCGGCCCCGGCCGCGCCATAGTTTCGCTCCAAACTCCCGCGCATCACAACGACCTTCGGCGACCTGCGCCCGCCCTCGTGGCGCCCGCCGGTTGATTCGGTGTATGCGAGACGTCGGGCGGCGGCGAGACATCGCCAGGATCGCCGCCGTATGGAAAGCCTGGAGGGACGCTTGCCGGAGCCCATCTTCTCGAAGCGGACCGCGCTCCCCAAGCGGGCTGAGTGGCGGCGCTCCGGCCTCTTCGCCGCCGTCGTCGCCTGCGGGCTCGCACTCGCCGCCTGCGCCGACAAGGAAGACGACCTGTTCCTCGACGACACACCCGCCGACCAGCTCTACAACGAGGGCCTCGCCTTCGTGCAGCGCGGCGACCTGCGCGAGGCGACGCGCACCTTCGAGAAGCTCGACCAGCTGCACCCCTATTCGGAGTACTCCCGCAAGGCGATGGTGATGACCGCCTATGTGGAATACTCGCGCGGCAACTACACCGAGGCGGTGAACGCCTGCCGCCGCTTCCTGACGCTGTTCCCCGGCAGCCCGGACGCCGCCTACGCGCTCTTCATCATCGGCCAGTCCTACTACCACCAGGTCCCCGACGTGACGCGCGACCAGGAGATGGCCCTCAAGGCGATGGGCGCCTATGAGGAGTTGATCCGGCGCTATCCCGACTCGGAGTACGCCGACGAGGCGCGCAAGAACGTGCTGGCCATGAAGGACCAGCTCGCCGGCAAGGAGATGGAGGTCGGCCGCTTCTATCTCTACAAGAAGGACTACATCGCCGCGATCAGCCGCTTCCGCATCGTCATCGTCGACTACCAGACGACCCGGCACGTCGAGGAGGCGCTGGCGCGCGTCGCCGAGGCCTATTACGCGATGGGCGTCGTCAAGGAGGCGCAGACCGCCGCCGCCGTGCTCGGACACAACTTCCCGGACAGCCCCTGGTACAAGAGCACCTACACGCTCCTGCAGACCGGCGGCTACGGCCCGGAGAACGACAGCGGCAGCTGGATCAGCAAGGCGTTCGCCAACATCCGGCTGATCTGACGCCGGGGGCGCGGTCCGCCAGTCGCGGGGTCGGGTAATGCTGGTCGAGCTGGCGATCCGCGACATCGTGCTGATCGACCGCCTGGAGGTCGGCTTCGGGGCCGGCCTCACCGTGCTCACCGGCGAGACCGGTGCCGGCAAGTCGATCCTGCTCGATGCTCTGTCGCTCGCGCTCGGCGGCCGCGGCGACGCCGGCCTCGTCCGCCACGGCGCGGCGCAGGGTCAGGTTTCGGCCG
>CAMDHY010000100.1 GCA_945898215.1 Pseudoxanthobacter soli DSM 19599
ATGCCTTGCGGCATCGGCCGCGGTCGCCGACGCCGCGGGCGGCCGAATTGCTCCCGCCGAAGGTGGAGCTTCGGCGGCCGGCTGCCGCGTCGGATCGGCACGCCGATGCACACGCATCGCCTCCGCCGCTCCTCCTTGCATCCGACTCGCCGAAGCTCCATCACGACCGCCTCCATTTCCCAAACAGGCTCTCAGGCCGCGCGGCCGAACAGGCCGGCCGGCCGGACCAGCAGGACGATCGCCATGATGACGAAGATCGCCACGCTCGCCGCCTCCGGGTAGAACACCTTCGTCAGCCCCTCGACGAGGCCGAGGGCGAAGCCGGTGACGACGGAGCCGAGGATCGAGCCCATGCCGCCGATCACCACCACGGCGAAGACGACGATGATGAGGTTCGAACCCATCAGCGGATTGACCGAGTAGATCGGCGCAGCGAGCACGCCGGCGAAGCCCGCCAAGCCCACGCCGAGGCCGTAGGTGAGCGTCACGAGCTTCGGCACGTCGACGCCGAAGGCGCGCACCAGCGTGGGGTTCTCCGTCGCCGCTCGCAGTAGGGCGCCGAGGCGGGTGCGCTCGATCGCGAGCCACACGACGAGGCAGACGACCACCGCCGCCACCACCACCCACGCCCGGTACCAGGGCAGGAACATGAAGCCGAGATTGACGCCGCCCGAGAGCTCTGGCGGGATCGCATAGGGCAGACCCGAGACGCCGTAGGCCTCGCGGAAGACGCCTTCCATCAGGAGCGCCAGGCCGAAGGTGAGGAGCAGCCCGTAGAGGTGGTCGAGGCCGGCGAGCCGGCGCAAGAGCAGCCGCTCCATCAGCGCGCCGACGATCCCGACGATCACCGGGGCGATCAAGAGCGCCCCCCAGTAGCCGACGCCGAGATAGGTCAGCGTCATCCAGGCGACGAACGCCCCCATCATGTACTGGGCGCCGTGGGCGAAGTTGATGATGTTGAGGAGCCCGAAGATCAGCGCCAGCCCCATCGAGAGCACGGCGTAGAAGGCGCCGTTGATCAGGCCGAGCAGCAGCTGGCCGAACAGCGCCTGAGGCGGAATGCCGAGGAGTTCGAACACGGGGCGGGCTCCGGGGGCTCGTCGACGGGTCGTCGACCGGGTGGCCCGCCGCACCGAGGCGGCGGGCCGATCGCTCAGCGCGCCGTCACTGCGTGACGAGCGGGCAGTCCTTCGACAGCGGCTTGTAGGCCTGGTCGCCGGGGATCACCGAGACGATCTCGTAGTAGTCCCAGGGATACTTCGACTCGTCCGGCTTCTTGACGCGGGCGAGATACATGTCGTGCACCATGCGGCCGTCGACGCGCAGCTTGCCGTTGCGGGCGAAGAAGTCCGTCACCGGCATCTCGTGCATCTTGGCGGCGACCGTCTTGCCGTCGTCGGTGCCGGCGGCATCGACCGCCTTCAGATAATGCAGCACCGAGGAATAGACGCCGGCGTGCACCATCGTCGGCATCTTGCCGGTCTTGTCGAAGAAGCGCTTGGCGAACGGCCGGCTCTCGTCGTCGAGGTCCCAGTAGTAGCCGGTGGTGAGCAGCAGCCCTTGCGCCGCCGGCAGCCCGAGGCTGTGGACGTCGGAGATGAACATCAGGAGCGCGGCGAGGCTCTGGCCGCTCTCGACGATGCCGAACTCGGCCGCCTGCTTGATGGCGTTGGTGGTGTCCTGGCCGGCGTTGGCGAGGCCGATCACCTTGGCGCCGGAGGCCTGCGCCTGCAGCAGGAAGGAGGAGAAGTCGGCGTTCGGGAACGGATGGCGCACCGAGCCCAACACCTTGCCGCCGTTCTTCTCGATCACGGCCGTGGTGTCGGCTTCGAGGGCGTGGCCGAAGGCATAGTCGGCGGTGACGAAGAACCAGCTGTCGCCGCCGTTCTTGACGGTGGCGCTGCCGGTGCCGTTCGCCAGCGCCGCGGTGTCATAGGCCCAGTGGAAGCCGGTCGGCGAGCACGCCTTGCCGGTCAGCGCCGTCGTCGCGGCCCCCGACACCATGTCGATCTTGCCGCGCTCGCGCGCCACCTCGCGAACCGCGAGCGCGGTCGCCGACGTCACGAGGTCGAAGATCGCGTCAACGCCCTCGGCGTCGTACCACTGGCGGGCGGTGGCGGACGAGATGTCGGCCTTGTTCTGATGGTCGGCGGAGACGACCTCGATCGCCTTGCCGTTGATCTGCTTGCCGAAGTCCTCGATCGCCATCTCGGCGGCGACGACCGAGCCCTGACCGGCGATGTCGGAATAGGTGCCCGACATGTCGGTGAGCACGCCGATCTTGACGCCGTCGTTCTGGAAGCCCTGGGCGGCCGCACTGCCGGCGAGGATGCAGGCGCCAGCGGCGCCGAGCAGAAGGGTTCTCATCGTCATCGCGTTCTCTCCCTTGAAGTCTGTTGCGGGCCTTGGCCCTTGGGTTGTGAGCGGTCGCCGGGGCCGGCGTCCGCTCAGATGCCGAGGTATCGCCTCAGTCGTTCGAGGTTCGCCGGCAGGCCCGCCCGGTCGAAGCTGTCGACGACGGTGCCGTGCTCGACGACGTAGTGCCGGTCGGCCACCGCCGAGGCGAAGGCGAGGTTCTGCTCGACGAGCAGCACCGTGAACCCCCGCGCGCGCAGGTCCTCGACGATCGCCTGGATCTGCTGGACGATCACCGGCGCGAGGCCCTCGGTCGGCTCGTCGAGCAAAAGCAGCGTCGCGCCGGTGCGCAGGATGCGGGCGACCGCCAGCATCTGCTGCTCGCCGCCCGAAAGCTTGGTGCCGGGGCTGTCGAAGCGCTCGGCGAGCCGCGGAAACAGCTTGATCACCTCGGCTTCCGACATGCCGCCGCGCTTCACCACCGGCGGCAGCAGGAGGTTCTCGCGGACGGTGAGGCTCGCGAAGATGCCGCGCTCCTCCGGGCAGAGCGCGATGCCGAGGCGGGCGATGCGGTTCGACGGCAGGCCGATCGTCTCGGCGCCGTCGAACGTCACCGAGCCCTTGCGCTGGCCGAGGATGCCCATGATCGCCTTCAGCGTCGTCGTCTTGCCGACGCCGTTGCGGCCGAGCAGCGTCGCCACCTCGCCCTTCTGCACGTCGAAGCTCATGCCGTGCAGCACGTGCGATTCGCCGTACCAGCCGTTGAGGTCGCGCACCGAGAGAAGCGGTGCAGCGGCTCCAGCGGGCCGCCTGGTGGTGGCGGAAGCAGCCTCAACCATGCCCGGCCCCCGCGAGTGCTGCCCCGTGACCGGAGCCCATGTAGGCCTGCACCACTTCCGGGTTCTTCGAGACGACGCTGTACGGCCCCTCGGCCAGCACGGCGCCGCGCTGCAGCACGGTGATGGTGTCGGAGAGGTCGGCGACGACGGTGATGTTGTGCTCGACCATCAGCACGGTGCGGTCCTTGGCGATGCGGCGGATGAGGGCCGCGGTGCGCTGGATGTCCTCCTGGCCCATGCCGGCCATCGGCTCGTCGAGGAGGAGCATCTCCGGCTCGAGCGCCAGCGTCGTGGCGATCTCGAGCGCCCGCTTGCGCCCGTAGGAGAGGTCGCCGGCGGCAGTGTCGACGAAATCGGCCAGCCCGACCCATTCGGCGAGCTCTTCGGCACGGCCGTCGAGGCGCCTCAGCGTCTTCTCGGAGCGCCAGAAGTCGAACGAGGCGCCCTCCCGCCGCTGCAGGGCGACGCGGACGTTCTCGCGCACCGTGAGCCGCGGGAACACCGCCGAGATCTGGAACGAGCGCACCAGCCCCATCCGGGCGATCCGTGCCGGCCGGGTGCGGGTGATGTCGTGGCCGTTGAAGGAGATCGTGCCGGCCGTCGGCTCGAGGAACTTCGTCAGCAGATTGAAGCAGGTGGTCTTGCCGGCGCCGTTCGGCCCGATCAGCGCGTGGATGGTGCCCCGCTTCACTGCGAGATCGACATTGTCGACGGCGCGGAAGCCGCGGAACTCTTTCACGAGCCCCTTCGTCTCGAGGATGACGTCGCCGGCCGCCGTCATGTCAGCGCCTTCGCCTGTTCGCGCAGCTGGAACTTCTGGATCTTGCCGGTGGAGGTCTTCGGCAGCGGTCCGAACACCACCGTCTTCGGTGCCTTGAAGCGGGCCATGTTGTCGCGCGCCCAGGCGACGAGCTCGGCCTCCGTCAGGCTCGCCCCCTCCTTCAGCGTGACGAAGGCGCACGGCGTCTCGCCCCAGGTGGTATCCGGGCGCGCCACCACCGCCACCTCCTGCACCAAAGGGTGGCGGTAGAGGATGTCTTCCACCTCGATCGACGAAATGTTCTCGCCGCCGGAGATGATGACGTCCTTGGAGCGGTCCTTGAGCTGGATGTAGCCGTCGGGGTGCATGACGCCGATGTCGCCGGTGTGGAACCAGCCGCCGGAGAACGCTTCCGCCGTGGCCGACGGGTTCTTGAAGTAGCCCTTCATGACGATGTTGCCGCGCATCATCACTTCGCCCAGCGTCTCGCCGTCGGGCTCGACCGGCGTCATCGTCGTGGGGTCCATCACCGCGAGCCCGTGCTGGACGGGATAGGTGACGCCCTGGCGCGACTTCTGCCGCGCCCGCGCCTCGGGCTCGAACGCGTCCCACTCCTCCTTCCACGCGCACACCACCGCCGGCCCGTAGGTCTCGGTGAGGCCGTAGACGTGGGTGATGGCGAAGCCCTCCGCCTCCATCGCGGCGATCACCGGGGCGGCTGGCGGCGCGCCGGCCGTCATCACCCGCACGGGCCGGGGCAGCGTCCGCTTGTCCGTCGGCTTGGCGTTGATCAGGAAGGTCAGCACCGTCGGGGCGGCGCAGAAGTGGTCGACGGCCTCCGTCTCGATCGCCTCGTAGATCGCCGCGGCGCTGACGCGGCGCAGGCAGACGGCGGTGCCGGCGAGCATCGCCAGTGTCCACGGGAAGCACCAGCCGTTGCAGTGGAACAGCGGCAGCGTCCAGAGATAGCGCGGGTGCGCCGGCATCTGCCAGGCGAGCGCATTGCCGACGGCGTTGAGGTAGGCGCCGCGGTGATGCGTGACGACGCCCTTCGGGTTGCCGGTGGTTCCAGACGTGTAGGAGAGCGCGATCGCCCGCCATTCGTCGTCCGGCAGCGCCCAGGCGAACGCCGGATCCCCCTCGGCGAGGAACGCCTCGTAGTCCGGCAGCCCCCGGTTCTCGACGCCGGAGCCGTCGTCGATCAGTACCAGCGGCGGCTTCGTCACCGACAGCGCCACGGCGCGCTGCACCACCTCGAGGAACTCCGCCGCGACGAGCAGCAGCTTCGCCTCGGCGTGGTCGAGGATGAAGGCGATCGCCTCGGCATCGAGGCGGGTGTTGATGGTGTTGAGCACGGCGCCCGACATCGGCACGCCGAAGTGGGCCTCCATCATCGCGGGAATGTTGCTGGCGATCACCGACACGGTGTCGTTCCGCCCGAGACCGCGCCGCTGCAGGGCGGAGGCGAGGCGGTGGCAGCGCGTGTAGGTCTCGCGCCAGGTGTAGCGCTCGTCGCCGTACACGACCGACGGCCGGTCCGGATAGACGTGCGCCGCGCGCGCGAGAAAGACGAGCGGCGACAGAACGGCGAAATTGGCGTCGTTGCGGTCGAGACCGATCTCGTACGGATCGACGGCGCGCGCCGCACGCTCCATCTTGTTCACGGCGCCCTCCCTTCATGTTTGTTGCAGGACTCTAGACCCCCGATCTTATCGACAATCGGTCGGGAATGTAACGCGATTGTAACAAGCCCCACAGCCCGCTTGATCTACAGGCGCTGGCGGAGCATCGATCGTAACCGAACGACAATCCCCCAAGGGAGAGGCAGGGGTGCCCAATCGCAGGCGAGCAGAACCGGACGAGGCGACGTTCCTGTTGATCCAGGCCGGGCTCGACCACATCGACCAGGGGATCACCATCTTCGACCGGACGCTCGGGCTGGTCGCCTGGAACCGCGTCTTCTTCCAGATGCTGGAATTCCCCGAAAGGCTCGCGCGCCGCGGCACGCCGTTCTCCGCCTTCATGCGCCACAACGCCGAGCGCGGGGAATATGGGCCGGGTGACGTCGACACGCTGATCACCCAACGCGTCGAGACAGCCCGCCGCTTCCTGCCGCACGCGATCGAGCGCGTCCGCCCGAACGGCCGCATCATCGCCGTGCGCGGCGAGCCGCTGCCGGACGGCTCCGGCTTCGTCACCGTCTATTCCGACGTCACCGAGCAGCGCCTGCAGGAGCGGCGCATCCTGGCCGAGAAGGTGGGGCTCGAATCGCGCCTCCGGCTCATCACCGACGCCGTGCCGGCGCTGATCGCCTACATCGACCGCGACGAGCGCTACCAGTTCGTCAACCGCGGCTATGCCGACTGGGTCGGCAAGCGCAAGGAGGGCGTGCTCGGCCGCAAGGTGCGCGCCATCCTGGGTCCGCGCGTCTACGACGCCATCAAGCCGCACATCGATGCGGCCTTCCGCGGCGACCGCGCAACCTACGAGTACTCCGACGTCCGCGCCGGCCGCACCGTGCACGCCCGCTCGACGCTGGTGCCCGAGGTGCTCGACGACGGCGCGGTGGCCGGCCTGTTCGTGCTCTCCTCCGACATCACAGCAGAGAAGGCAGCGCAGGCAGCGCTCGTGCAGGCGCAGAAGATGCAGGCGATCGGCCAGCTCACCGGCGGCCTCGCCCACGACTTCAACAACTTGCTCACCATCGTCATCGGCAACCTCGCCACGCTCGCTGAGCGCCCCGACACCGCCGAGTTCGTCGAGCCGGCGCTCGCCGCCGCCCGTCGCGGCGCCGACCTCACCCGCCGCCTGCTCGCCTTCGCCCGTCGCCAGCCGCTTGCCCCGCAGCCGACCGAGATCAACGCCCTGATCGCCTCGATGGTCGGCCTGCTCGACCGTTCGCTGTCCAAGGACGTCGAGATCGCCCTCTCCCATCGCGCCGGCACGGCCTATGCTCTGGTTGATCCGCACCAGATGGAGAACGCGCTGATCAACCTCGCCCTCAACGCCCGCGACGCCATGCCGGCCGGCGGCCGCCTCGCGATCGCCACCAGCCTCGTCGACGCCGCCGACCTCGACGGCTTCGACGATACCGTGGCGCCGGGCGACTATGTGCGCGTCGACGTCACCGACACCGGCACCGGCATGGATGGCGAGACGCTGTCGCGCGCCTTCGAGCCGTTCTTCACCCGCAAGCGGCCCGGCAGCGGCCTCGGGCTGCCGATGGTCTACGGCTTCGTCAAGCAGTCCGGCGGCCACATCCGCCTCGCCTCCGCCCCCGGCGCCGGCACGACGGTGACGCTGCTCTTGCCGCGCGCACCCGAACCGGCGGCGACGCTCGATCTGCCCGAGACCGCCACTTCTCTGCCCGGGCGGACGGCGCTCGCCGAGCAACGCCTCGTGCTCGTCGTCGAGGATGAGCCGGACGTGCGCGCCCTGCTGCGCCGCCAGCTCACCGAGGCCGGCCACGCCGTCCTCGTCGCGGCGAGCGGCGCCGAGGCGCTCGAGTTGATCGAGACGGTGGAAGACCTTGACGTGCTCGTCACCGACGTCGTCATGCCCGGCCGGCCGGACGGCCTCAGCCTCGCCGCGATCGCCCGCCGCCGCCGGCCGGACTTGCGCATCATCGTCGTCACCGGCCACGCCGAGCGCCTCGCCGGGCCCGGCCGGCCCGCCGCGCCGCTGCCCTATCCGGTGCTGCTGAAGCCGTTCACCGCCGCCGAGCTCGCCGCCGCGGTGGCCGCCGACGGGCCGGGCCGCCGGTGAGCGAGGCCGGCCCCCTCGTCTTCCTGCTCGAGGACGAGGACGACATCGCCGCGCTGGTGGTGCGCGCGCTCGAATCATTCGGCATGCGCGTCGAGCGCTTCGCCCGCGGCCGCGACTTCCTCGCGCGCTTCACGAAGGAGCCGCCGGACCTCGCCATCCTCGACCTCGGCCTGCCCGACCTCAACGGGCTCGACATCGTCAAGGCGGTGCGCCGCCAGGGCGGCACCGGCATCCTCGTCGTCACCGGCCGCGCCGACACTGCCGACCGCGTCCTCGGCCTCGAGCTCGGCGCCGACGACTATGTGGTGAAGCCCTTCGAGCCGCGCGAACTCGTCGCCCGCGCCCGCTCCGTGCTGCGCCGCCTCGCAGGGCCTGAAACCGCAACGGCCGCCAGCGCCACCGAAGTCGCCCGTTTCTCCGGCTTTTCCTTCTCTACCGCCACCAACGCCCTGACGACGCCCGGAGGCGAGACGCGCCCGCTCAGCGTCGCGGAAGCCGCCCTCCTCGTGCTGCTCCTGAAGGCGCCGAACCGCATCCTGTCGCGCGACCAGTTGATGGACGGCCTTGGCATCGCCGCCCAGCGCACCCCCTTCGACCGCTCGGTCGACGTGCGCGTCTCCAGACTCCGCCGCAAGCTCGACGACACCGCCGCCGAGCCGACCCTGATCCGCACCGTCTACGGCGCCGGCTACCTCTTCAACGCCCGCGTGACGTGGGGCGCCGGCGAGTAGGGCGGCGGCGGAATGCGAGGCCTTCCCGCGGCAGGTGCAACCGGCCGGCGGTGGAGGGGCGAAGCCGCATCGGCTATCGAGGGCACCGCTTCCCGGGGGGCCGTGCCGAGGCGATACGCGGCGATTCAGGTCCCCACCGCGGAGGCATCGAAGCCGCGCCGATGATCGGGCCGCAGCGGCGTCGCAAGGGGGTCGCGAGGATCGCATGAAGCTTCCGAAGCCATCGGCGAAGGCCCTCGTCCCCGTGGCGGAACGCTGGGCCGATCCGAAGGAGACCTACGGCCACGCCAACCCGCAGCGCGCCCGCGAGGTCGCCGACAAGCTCATCGCCTTCGGTGTCACCAGCGTTCTCGACATCGGCTGCGGGAACATGAAGCTCGGCGAGCTTCTCGGCCAGTCCGGCATCGGCTACGTCCCGGCCGACGTGGTCTCACGCTCCCCCGAGTGCCTGGTCGTCGATCTCAACCGCGACCCGGTGCCGGTGGCCGACGCCGAATGCGCCGTGATGATCGGCGTCCAGGAGTTCCTCGACGATCCGGCCCGCGTACTGCAGGACATCGCGGCCAAGTACGCGCGGATCCTGATCACGCTGTCGCCGCTGCAGACGATCTACGATCAGGTGTGGCACGGGCGGCCGCACACGATCACCAGCACCCACGTCACCGCCTTCAGCCTCAAGGATTACAAGCGGATTTTCTCCCGGTTCTTCGTCATCGAGGAC
Source organism: Pseudoxanthobacter soli DSM 19599 (assembly GCA_945898215.1). Taxonomy (GTDB): domain Bacteria; phylum Pseudomonadota; class Alphaproteobacteria; order Rhizobiales; family Segnochrobactraceae; genus CAMDHY01. The sequence goes on from CAMDHY010000100.1 coordinate 9,172, forward strand.
CTCGACGTCATGTCGAACGGCCAGTACGTGCTGCTCGGCCGCTCGAAGCGCCACCCAAGCCCGTCCGCTGCGGCCGTCGCCATCGCCGAGGCGGATGCGCCGCCGGCGCAGCCCGGCATCGCCGGCAACGACATCGACTTCGACCAGCTGGCGGGCCGGTTCGAGGCGCACATCTTCAAGTCGGTGCCCTTCCACGGCGTGTTCCTGCGCACCGCGGCGATGCTCGCCGCCGCCGTGGTGCGGCCAGGCTCGGTGTGCGTCGACCTCGGGTGCTCCACCGGCCGCTTCCCGCGCATTCTCCGCCGCCAGCTGCGCGACATCGCCCCCGTCCGGATCGTCGCGGTCGACAACTCGCCCGAGATGATCGCCGAGGCGCGCCGCCGCGACACGAGCCCGCTCACCGACTACGTCCTCGAGGACATCGTCGCCTTCGCGTTGCCGCCGGCTCCCGCCTTCGTCTCCTGCCTCTTCACGCTGCAGTTCCTCGACCTCGACGACCGGCGGTCCGTGCTGGCGGCGATCCACGAGGCTCTCGAATGGCGCGGCACGGCCGTCGTCGCCGAGAAGGTGCTCGACGAGGCCGGCAAGGGTCAGATGACCAACCACTACCTGCTCAATGCCTACAAGCGCTCGATGGGGCTTTCCGATCCCGAGGTGCTGGAGAAGGAGCGCGCCGTGCGCTCGACGCTCCGCCCCCTCAGCCGTCGCGACAACGAGGCCCTGTTCCGCGACGCCGGCTTCCGCAACGTGCACGTCGCGATGTCGGCCTTCGGCTGGGACCTCTATTTGCTCGAGAAGGTCTGAACGGGCGAAGCCTGTCGCCTCGCACTCGCCACGACGGCCCCCTATATGCAGCGGGCGCCCACGAGGGCGCGGCAGCGAGCGCGACGGCGCGGCAGGACGGGACGACGGACAGGATCATGGCGAACGAACGCGTCTCGCGCTTTCTCGGCGGCTCGCCTTTGCGCGTGCTCGTACAGCTCCTGCTATTGTCGCTCGTCGTCGGCGTGGTGATGGCGGCCCTCGGGCTCGAGCCGTTCGACCTCGTCGCCTGGATCGTCCGCGCCGCCGAGAGCATTGTCGACATGGGCTTCGGCGCCGTCGAGCAGGTCGGCCGCTATCTCCTGCTCGGCGCCGTTGTGGTGATCCCGGTCTGGCTCATCCTGCGCCTCGTCAACGCCGGCAAGAGCTGAGCGGGCTTCTTCCTTCTCCCGCAACGCGGGAGAAGGTGGCGCGCAGCGCCGGATGAGGGCCGGCGCACGAAGGGCGCCGGAACCCGCGGGTGCCGACACCTCCCTTCCGCGCGTCCCGCGCGGCCCTCATCCGCCCTGCGGGCACCTTCTCCCGCTGACGCGGGAGAAGGGGAACGCCACCGCCGAGCCTCCTCGATCGGGCCTCCCCGATCGCGCCTCCCCGATCGCACCGTCCGGTCACGCATCGGCAATCAGCGTCAGCCAGCCGTCCTCGTCGATCACCTCGATGCCGAGCTCGGCCGCGAGCTTGAGCTTGGAGCCGGCGCCGGGGCCGGCGACGACGAGGTCGGTCTTCCTCGATACCGAGCCCGCCACCTTGGCGCCGAGCTGCTCCGCCCGCGCCTTCGCCTCGTCGCGCGTCATCTTCTCGAGCGAGCCGGTGAACACCACCGTCTTGCCGGCGACCGGCGAGCCCGTCGCCTTCGGCGCCTCGACCTTCTCGACGCTCACCTCGGCGAGGAGCCGGCCGAGCGCCTCGCGGTTGTGGGCCTCCTGGAAGAAGTCGACCACAGCCTCGGCGAGCGTCTCGCCGATGCCCTCGATGGCATCGAGCTCGGCCACCGCCGCCTCCGCGTGCTGCGCCGTCATCGCCGTCCAGAGGGCGTCCCAGGTGCCGTAGGTGCGGGCGATCAGGCGGGCCGTCGTCTCGCCGACGTGGCGGATGCCGAGCGCGAAGACGAAGCGGTCGAGCCCGACCCGCCGCCGCGTGTCGATCGCCTTGAATAGGTTCGCGACCGACGTCGCGCCGAAACCCTCGCGGTCCTTCAGCTTCTTCAGCGACGCCCGGTCGCGCGCCTCCAGCGTGAAGATGTCGGCCGGCTCGTTGATCATCCCGTCGGCGTGGAAGGCGGCGATCTGCTTCTCGCCGAGCCCCTCGATGTCGAAGGCGTGGCGCGACACGAAATGCCTGAGCCTCTCCACCGACTGCGCCGGGCAGATCAGCCCGCCGGTGCAGCGCCGCACCGCATCCTCCTTGCCCGTGCGCGGGTTGATCTCGCGCACCGCATAGCTGCCGCAGGCCGGGCAGACCGTCGGGAAGACGAACGGCTGCGCCCCCTCCGGCCGGCGCTCCAGCACCGGTCCCACCACCTGCGGGATGACATCGCCGGCCCGCTGCACGATCACCGTGTCGCCGACGCGCACGTCTTTCCGCGCGATCTCGTCCTCGTTGTGCAGCGTCGCGTTGGCGACGACGACACCGCCCACCGTCACCGGCGTGAGGCGCGCCACCGGCGTCAGCGCACCGGTGCGGCCGACCTGGATCTCGATCGCCTCCAGCACCGTCGTCGCCTGCTCGGCCGGGAACTTGTGGGCGATCGCCCAGCGCGGCGAGCGCGAGACGAAGCCGAGGCGGGCCTGCAGATCGAGCCGGTCGACCTTGTAGACGACGCCGTCGATGTCATAGCCGAGCCCGGCCCGCTCCGCCTCGGTCTGGCGGTAGTAGGCGATGACCTCGTCCACCGTCTCGCACCGGCGGATGCGCGGGTTGACCGGGAAGCCCCAGGTGCGGAACAGCGCCAGCATGTCGGACTGCGTCGCCGCCGGCATGGCGCTCATCTCGCCCCACGCATAGGCGAAGAAGCGCAGCGGCCGGCTCGCGGTGATCGCCGGATCGAGCTGGCGCAGCGACCCCGCCGCGGCGTTCCTCGGATTGGCGAAGACGCGACCGCTCTCGGCCATGCGCTCGTTCAGTGCCGCGAAGTCGGCGTGGGACATGTAGACCTCGCCGCGCACCTCGACGACCTCCGGCGCCCCATTCGGCAGCGTGTCGGGGATCTCGGCGATCGTCCGGACGTTCGCCGTGACGTTCTCGCCGACCGACCCGTCACCGCGCGTCGCCGCCGTGGCGAGCCTCCCGCCCTCGTAGCGCAGCGACAGGGAGAGGCCGTCGATCTTCGGCTCGGCATCGATGACGAGCGCCTCCTCCGCCGGCCAGCGCAGGAAGCGGCGGATGCGGCCGACGAAATCGGCGACGTCCTCCTCGGCGAACGCATTGTCGAGCGACAGCATCGGCACGGCGTGGCGGACCTGGCCGAACGCCTCCGACGGTGCCGCGCCGACCGTCTGCGTCGGGCTGTCGGCGCTCGCGAGTTCCGGGTGCGCCACCTCGATCGCCGCCAGCCGCTGGCGGAGCGCGTCGTACTCGGCGTCCGACACCGATGGCGCGTCCTCGCGGTAGTAGCGGACGTCGTGGCCGCGGATCTCCTCGGCGAGGCGGGCGTGCTCGACGGCCGCGTCCTCCAGCGTCAGCGCGGCGACGTCCTCGCCGGCCGCCGCCCGCTCCGCCCCACCGTCCGCCTTCCCCGTCACCCGGTCTTTGGACCTCGCCATCGCCGGTTCACTCCCGCTCGCCTGCCGTGCCCCTCCCATAACCCGAAGCGACCCCGGTCCGGCACCCCCCGCCACGCGCGATGGACGGTGGAGGGTTTGGCTATCGCCACGGGCGCGCTATGGATGCGGCCGCGCCGCCGAGCGGCGCGCACGCTTAGGGGGTCAGCCTTGCCGGAGATCGCAGCGGTGCTGGCGGAGATCACCGACGCGATGACGCGCGAGAGCGAGCGCGGCCGGGTGGCGAGCTACATCCCGCAGCTCGCCCGCGTCGACCCGAACAAGTTCGGCATCGCCGTCGTCACCGCCGAGGGCGCCGTGCACGTTGCCGGCGACGCCGACGAGCCGTTCTCGATCCAGTCGATCTCGAAAGTGTTCACCCTGACGCTGGCCCTCGGCCGCGTCGGCGACACCTTGTGGCGCCGCGTCGGCCGCGAGCCGTCGGGCAACGCCTTCAACTCGATCGCCCAGCTCGAGCGCGAGAACGGCGTGCCGCGCAACCCCTTCATCAACGCCGGCGCCATCGTCGTCACCGACGTCGTTCTCTCTGGCCATCCGCCGAAGGAGGCGCTCGGCGACATCGTGCAGTTCATGCGCTTCCTCGGCGGCAACGAGGAGATCGTCGTCGACAAGGCGGTGGCGCAGTCGGAGACGGCCACCGGCTACCGCAACGTCGCGCTCGCCAACTACATGAAGGCCTTCGGCAACATCGAGAGCCCGCCGGAGATGACGCTCGGCGTCTACTTCCACCAGTGCGCCATCGCCATGAGCTGCCGCGACCTCGCGCACGCCGGCCGCTTCCTCGCCGAGGACGGCCACCATCCGGCGACCCGCCGCCGCGTCGTCTCGCGCGAGCGGGCGCGCCGCATCAACGCGCTGATGCTGATGTGCGGCCACTATGACGGCTCGGGCGACTTCGCCTTCAAGGTCGGCATTCCCGGCAAGAGCGGCGTCGGCGGCGGCATCCTCGGCATCGTCCCCGGCGAAGCCTCGATCTGCGTCTGGTCCCCCGGCCTCAACGCCACGGGGAACTCCCACCTGGGGTCGCTGGCGCTGGAGCGGCTGACCAAGGCGATGGGGTGGTCGGTGTTCGGGGCATGAGGTCGGGGCGGCGGGGGCGCCACTCCGCACCACGTGTCCCTCCCCTGCCAGGGGGAGGGACAGACCGCGAAGCGGTCAGGGTGGGGCCCGTCAATCCAGACGCAGGTCGAGTTTGGGATTGACGGGCCCCCACCTGCCGGCTCCGCCGGCTGTCCTCCCCACCCAAGTCGGTCTTGCCCGACGTGGGTCCTTTGAGGGGTCGCAGCGGGCGGGCCCGCTGCGCCTGCAGGGGGAGGACGGCGCGCGGCGCACCCCGCCACCCCCGCGGCCCTTGCCGCCACCCTCGCCGCCGGCCGATAGTACCGCCACCAAGTGCCTAAGACACGTCAGGGAGGACAACGACCATGCGCCTGCTCGCCGCCGTCACCACCATCGCCCTCGCCGCCGGCCTCACCGTCGCCTCCGCGCAGGAGGTGGCGCCGCCGGACATCACGGGCGTCTGGTCCGGGCCGTTCAAGACGGTGATCTTCGGCCACAATTCCCATCACCCCGGAACGGAGACGCTCGCCCAGCCGCCGCGGGTGCGCGAGATCGCCTTCACGATGGCCTTCGAGGGCCAGGACGGCATCGTCACCTGGGGGCACTCGTGGTCGGACCCGGCGCGCAAGGAGCCGTTCGCGATCGCCTTCGGACCCGACGGCAAGACCGGAATGGGCGCCGACACCGACGGTTCGCTGTCGGTCACGCTCACCGGCCCGGGCCGCATGGAGGTCTGCTACGCCCACACCGGCCTCAGCCCGTCGCAGGCGATCGTCGCCTCCTGTGGCGTGCTGACGAAGGCGCCGTAGCCCCTACACCACCCCCGCCATCAGCCGGTCCGCCGCCGCCCGCGCCTCGTCCGTGATGACGGCGCCGGCCAGCATGCGGGCGATTTCCTCGCGGCGCGTCTCCCCGGCGAGCGGGTCGACGCGGGTCGCGACCGCGTCGGCACCGACAGCCTGCTTGGCGATCAGCAGGTGGCCGGCGGCGCGCGCGGCCACCTGCGGGGCGTGCGTCACGGCCAGAACCTGCACGCGCTCCGACAAGCGCGCCAACCGCAGCCCGATCGCCTCGGCGACGGCGCCGCCGACGCCGGTGTCGATCTCATCGAAGATCAGGGTCGGTGCCGAGCCGCGGTCGGCGAGCGCCACCTTCAGCGCCAAGAGGAAGCGCGACAGCTCGCCACCCGAGGCGATCTTCGCCAGCGGACCGGCGCGGGTGCCGGGGTTGGTCTGGACGTGGAACTCGACGGCGTCGATGCCGGATGGCCCGGGCTCGCCCGGATCGGTCACCACCACCGCCTCGAAGCGGGCGCGCTCGAGCTTGAGGGCCGGCAGTTCCCTCTCCACCGCCTCGGCAAGCGCCGCGGCGGCCCTCCGGCGGGCCGTGGTGAGCGTTTCGGCTGCCGTCGCGTAGGTGGAGCGGGTCACCTCGACGGCGCGCTCCAGGGCCGCCGTGCGCTCTTCGCCGGCATCGATGTCGGCGAGGTCCGCGGTCATGCGGGCCCGCAGCGCGGCGAGTTCGTCCACCGGCACGTGGTGCTTGCGGGCGGCGGCGCGCAACGCGAACAGCCGCTCCTCGGTGCGCTCCAGCACCTTCGGGTCGAAGGCGGTCGTGGCGAGGGCCTGCTCGAGACCGAAGCGCGCCTCCTCCAGCGCATCGAGGGCGCGACCGAGCGCGTCGACCGGCGCCGTCACCAGCTCCGGGGCCTCGACGCGCTTGCGCTCGAGCCGGCGCATCAGGCTCGCCACTCCCGGCACCGGCGAGCCGGAGCCGTTCAGCTCCTCGAAGGCGTCGCCGAGGTCGCCGGCGACCTTCTCCACCCGCGTCATCGCCGCGCGCGTCTCGGCGAGCGACACCTCCTCGCCGACTTCGGGGGCGAGGGCGTCGAGCTCCTCGAGGCTGGCGCGCAGGAAATCGCCCTCGCGGGCGGCGGCGGCGACGCGGGCGACGTGGCGCTCCAGCGTCGTCTCCGCCTCGCGCCGTGCCTTCCACGCCTCGGCGACGGCGGCGACGGCGGGACGGTGGCCGCCGAAGGCGTCGAGGAGAGCGCGGTGCACGCCGGGATCGACGAGGGCGCGGGCGTCATGCTGGCCGTGGATCTCGACGAGCAGCGCGCCGAGCCTCTGCATCAGCCCGGCGCTCGCCGGCTCGTCGTTGACGAAGCCGCGGGTGCGGCCGTCG
>CAMDHY010000101.1 GCA_945898215.1 Pseudoxanthobacter soli DSM 19599
GGTCGCCGAGGCCGTCGCCGCCCGCTACGTCGCCCTCGATGCCGAGGTCGGCGGCGGCGCCGCGCGCCTGTTCGTCCGCGGCACACCGAAGCGCTCCACCGGCCTCGTCGCTGCCATCCTCTCGGCGCTCGCCGCCGGCACGGCCGCCGGGCTCGGCCTGTTCGCCGCCGACCTGCGCCGCCGCCGCGCCGCGCCCGTCGCCAACGCGCTGCCGCCGGTCGCCGGCACCGTGCCGATCGACGTCCGCGTCGCCGGCCGCGGCGATGCCGCCGCCGCGCGCCAGATCGCGGCGGCGCTGGCGATGCCCACCGCCGGGCCGCACTGCCTGCTCGTCGCCGGCGAGCCGGCGGCCGCGCGCACCGTCGCCGCCCTCGTCGCCGAGGCCGGCGAGGCGGCGGAACAGACGATTTTGATCGACCTGACGGTGGCGACCGCCGCCGCCGCCGGCTTCGGCGCCCTGCTCGCCGGCAAGGCCTCGTTCGGCGAGGCGATCGTCCGCCGTCCGGGGTCCTACGCCCACCGTCTCGACGATGCGCCGCTCGAGCCGCTCATCGATGCCGACGGCAGCCGCGAGCGCTTCGACGCGGTGCTCGAGGCGCTGCAGCAGACCTATGAGCGCGTCGTCGTGGTGCTCGATCCTGTGGCGCGGCCGGACCTGCTCGCCGCCGCCGCGCCGCGCGCCGCGGCCGCCGTGTTCGCCTTCGAGCGCGGCGACTGCCCGCCCGCCTCGGTCGCCGCCCATGCGGCGGTGCGCGCGGCCGTGCGAGGCCCGCTGGTCGCCGCCGCCCTCGCGCCGGCGCCCGAGCATCCGAGCCTGCAACTGGCGGCGTGAGGCTTCGGGCGGCGTGAGCCGTCAGGCAGCGTGCAGCGTCAGACCCGCGCCGTTTCAGACCTGGACGAGGTCGTCGATCGTCGTGCGCAGGATGGCGGCGAGCCGCGACAACGTCTCCACCGTCCCCGCCCGCTTGCCGGTCTCGATCTGCGACAGGTAGGAGGAAGCGACGCCGGCCTCCTCGGCGAGCGCCTTGATCGTCAGGCCGCGATACTCGCGCCAGACCCGCAGCGGATTGTCGCCGGACAACAGCCGGTCGACGAGGTCCGCCGGAAGCAACTCCTCCTCGCCCCCGGCAAGCGCCGCGCGAAAGCGGCGCACCGCCTCGCCGTCGGCGGCGTCTGCGGACGTGTGCATCACGATCCCCCCTCCTCCGGGCGAGGGCGCTCCATCCACCAGACGATGAGGGCGGCCGGCAGCACCCAGCCGAGGCCGACAATGGTGAAGAAGGCGAGCTGCACGCCGCGGCCCTTGTCGGCCATCGCCACCGAGCCGACCGCCATGGCGATCAGGGCATAGACGCTGACGAGGGCGACGAGCAGCAGCGTGCCGATCAGCTTGCGGCGGCGGGATCGGGTCATCGGCGGTCTCCTGCGGTCGCGACGCGTCGTCGCGCGACGGTCGGCGGGGGCGGGCGGGGGCGACGGCTCGCCCTATAAGTTCGCTGCACGCCCCCCGCGGGTCGGCGGCGTCCCGCGGCCCTGCGCCACATGGGCCGGCCGGCCGCGCGCGTCAACCGGAAGCCGCCGCACCCATGATGCCGCAGCCCGCCCGCCTGTTCACGTCCGCCGACGCCGCCCCTCGTGCGGTGCGGATCTGGCTCCTCGTCGTCGCCCTCATGGTGATCGCCATGGTCCTCGTCGGCGGGGCGACACGGATGACCGATTCCGGCCTCTCCATCACCGAGTGGAAGCCGATCCACGGCGCCATTCCGCCGCTGTCGGTGGCCGAGTGGCAGGAGGAGTTCGACAAGTACCGGCAGATCCCGGAATACCAGCTCGTCAACAAGGGCATGAGCCTCGACGAGTTCAAGGTGATCTTCTGGTGGGAGTGGGGGCACCGCCAGCTCGGACGGCTGATCGGCGTCGCCTTCGCGCTGCCGCTGCTGGTGTTCTGGATCGCCGGCCAGATCCCGCGCCGTATGAAGCCGCTGCTCGTCGGTCTCCTCGCCCTCGGCGGCCTGCAGGGGGCGATCGGCTGGTGGATGGTCGCCTCCGGCCTCGTCGAGCGGGTCGATGTCAGCCAGTACCGCCTCGCGGTGCACCTGACGATGGCGTTCCTGATCCTGGCGGGGCTCGTCTGGGCGCTGGAACTCGCGCGTGGCCGCTCGCCGGAGCCGGCGACGGTGGCGGTGCGCCGGATGGCAGGGCTGATCCTGGCCGCCGTCTTCCTGCAGATCTTCCTCGGCGGCCTCGTCGCCGGGCTGAAGGCCGGCTGGGCCTACAACACCTGGCCGCTGCTCGACGGGGCGCTGGTGCCGCAGGGCCTCCTGATTCAGAGCCCGTGGTGGATCAACCTGTTCGAGAACCCGAAGACGGTGCAGTTCGATCACCGACTGGTCGCCTACGCGCTGCTCGCACTGGTGATCTTCCACGCCGTGCAGACGGCGCGCGTGCTGCCTGCGAAGGCGCTGCCGGAGAGCCGGGCCGCGAGCCGGGCGACCTGGCTCGTCGGGCTCGTGGCGGCACAGGCGGTGATCGGCATTGCCGCCCTGATCGCCGTCGTGCCGCTCTGGCTCGGCCTCGCCCACCAGCTCGGCGCCGCCGTCGTGCTGTGGGCGGCGACGGTGCACCGGCTGCGGCTCGGCTGAGGCCGAGGACCGGTCGTCAGGACCCGTGCCGTCAGGCCGGAGGCTGGAACGCCCACGACTGCAGGGCGCGCAAGGTCGGCGTCTTCTTGAACAGGTGCTCGTCCATGCGGGCGAGCAGGTGGTCGAGGAGATCGATCGCCGCCCCGACCGCCGGGCCCTTGTTGAGCATAACGCACTCGGCGCGCGCCGCCATGGCGGCATCCGTCATCTCGCCGCGCGAGGGCACGCCGTCCTTGACGAGGTCTTCCAGAACCTGCGTCGCCCAGATCGCCGGCACGCCGGCGGCCTCGCAGAGCCACAGGATCTCCTCCTGCATCTCGGCCAGCCGCTCGAAGCCGATCTCGGCGGCGAGATCGCCGCGGGCGATCATGATGGCCAGCGGCCGCTGACGGAGCGCGCGGGCGATGAGGTCGGGCAGGTTGGCGACCGCTTCCGGCCGCTCGATCTTGGCGACCAGGCCGAGCTGGCGCTCGCTCGCGCCGTGGCGCACCAGCGCCGCCTCGAGCAGGTCGATGTCGTCCGGCCGGCTGACGAAGGAGTAGCCGATCATGTCGGCGCACTCGATGACGGCGGCGAGATCGGCCTCGTCCTTGGCCGTCAGCGGCGACAGGCCGAGCGCCGTATCGGGCAGGTTGATGCCCTTCTCCGGCTTGAACTTGCTGCCGCCCGCCTTGGCGCGGACGACCCGCAGCAGCGCCTCGCCGGCCGCGACGGCCTCGACCACCGCCTCGAGCTTGCCGTCGTCGTAGAGGACGCGGTCGCCGACCGAGAGCCGCGTCACCAGCTCCGGCAGCGACACCGCGGCCGAGAAGGATGCCTCGGCATCGAGACGGGGCGGGCCTTCGGCGACGAGGCGCAGGAGGTCGCCGGGCGCGAGCTTCTTCTTGCCCGCGATCGCCACCGCCTCGGTGCGGATCTTCGGACCGGCGATGTCCATCAGCACGGTGAGCCGCCGCCCCGTCGCCGTGCCGGCATCGCGCACCGCCGTCGCCATCGCCCGCCAGGCGTCGCGGTCGTCGTGGGCGCAGTTGATGCGGGCGACGTCCATGCCACGGCGGGCGAGATCGACGACGAAACCGGCGTCGGTGGCCGCCTCGGTCGGCAGCGTCACCATAATGCGCGTGCGCCGGTGCCCCTGGCCCGGCCCGAACAGCGCATCGGTCGCCGCCGCCAGCCGCGCCTCACCGGCGAAGAAGGTCGCCTTGTCCGGGGCGGGCTCCAGCGACGTGCCCCCGCTCGCCGCGGCGAGTGTGGCCGCGACGGCGTCGAGGGTCGGCAGGACGCGGCTTTCGATGCGCCCGAGCGAAGAGAGGCCACGGGCCATCAGGCGCCGCTGCAGCGGCCTAAGATCGTGCCGCCGCAGCGCGAGGTAGTGGGCGAGGTTGGCGAGGCCGGGCTCGTCGCGGCCGGCCTCAACGGCGAAGCGCGACGACCACCCGGCCGCGCCCTCGACGACGGCCGCCCGCAGCGCGAGGACCTCGTCGAGCAGCGCTGCCCGCGTCTGGCCGGCCGGCGTCGGTTCCGTCGACCCGTGTTCCGCCGCCACCAGTTCGGTCATCGCCTCGCCCTCGCATGCCCTCGGACGAGGGACGCTAGCGGCGCCGGAAGACCGTGTGGTGACGGGGCCCCGCCTCAGCCGGCCGCCAGGCCCTGGTCGAGATCGGCGAGGATGTCGCCGATGTCCTCGAGGCCGACGGACAGCCGCACCACTTCCGGCCCGGCGCCGGCCGCCGTCTTCTGGGCGTCGGAGAGCTGGCGGTGGGTCGTCGAGGCGGGGTGGATGATCAGCGAGCGGGTGTCGCCGATGTTGGCGAGGTGGGAGAACAGCTTCACCCCCGACACCATCGCGACGCCGGCGTCGTAGCCGCCCTTCAGGCCGAAGGTCATCACCGCGCCGCAGCCCTTCGGGCAGTAGCGCTTGGCGAGGCCGTGGTAGCGGTCGCCGGCCAGCCCCGCGTAGCTCACCCAGCTGACCTTGTCGTGGTGCGACAGGTGCTCGGCCACCTTCAGCGCGTTCTCGCAGTGGCGCTGCATCCGGAGCGGCAGCGTCTCGATGCCGGTGGCGAGCAGGAAGGCGTTGAACGGCGACAGCGCCGGCCCGAGATCGCGCAGGCCGAGCACGCGGACGGCGATGGCGAAGGCGAAGTTGCCGAAGGTCTCGTGCAGCACCATGCCGCCGTACTCGGGCCGCGGCTCCGACAGCATCGGGTAGCGGCCGTCGCGCGACCAGTCGAACGAGCCGCCGTCGACGATCAGTCCGCCGATCGAGTTGCCGTGGCCGCCGAGGAACTTCGTCGCCGAGTGGAGGACGATGTCGGCGCCGTGCGCGAACGGGCGGCAGAGGTAGGGGGTGGCGAGCGTGTTGTCGACGATCAGCGGCACGCGGGCGCGCTTGGCCACCTCGGCGATCGCCGCGATGTCCATGACGACGCCGCCCGGGTTGGCGATCGATTCGATGAAGATCGCCTTGGTGCGCGGCGAGATCGCCGCCTCGAAGGAGCCGGGCTCGTCGGGATCCGCCCAGACGACGTTCCAGCCGAAGTTCTTGAACGAATGGGTGAACTGGTTGATCGAGCCGCCATAGAGCTTGCGCGCCGCGACGAACTCGTCCCCCGGCTTCATCAGGGCGTGCAAAGCGAGCACCTGGGCGGCATGGCCGGAGGCGACCGCGAGCGCGGCGGTGCCGCCTTCCAGCGCCGCGATGCGCTCTTCCAGCACGGCGCAGGTCGGGTTGCCGATACGCGTGTAGATGTTGCCGAACGCCTGCAGCCCGAACAGCGAGGCGGCGTGGTCGACGTCGTCGAAGACGAAGGAGGTGGTCTGGTAGATCGGCGTGGCGCGCGCGCCCGTCGTCGGATCGGGCTGCGCGCCCGCGTGGATCGACAGGGTGGCGAACCCCGGCTTGCGGTCGTCTGACATCATCGTCTCCCGTCGCTGCGGCCGGCTTCGCGCCGGGCTCGGGAGATTGGTGGCCGCGGGCGGGGCGGACGTCAAAGGGCGGGAGGGGAAGGGGGCGGTGGGGAGTGGGTGGGGGCAGTGGGGGGTGGGCGGAGCGGTGGCTGGATCGTCCCTCCCCTGCCAGGGGGAGGGACAGGCGACCGCAGGTCGCCAGGGTGGGGCCCGTGAATCAGAAGCTCGACCTAGCCGGCGTCTCAGTCCGGATTGACAGGCCCAACCCTGCCGGCTGCGCCGGCTGTCCCTCCCCCTGGCAGGGGAGGGACGCGTCGAGGGCGCCGTTGGCGACGCAACCGCTCGCCCGCGGATGGTCGATCCGCTACGCTGCACCGACGACAGGAGCCCCCATGACCGCCCGCGACGACATCATCTCCGCGCTCGGCCTCGTTCGCAGCGGCACCTGCGGCTACACCCGCGAGATCTTCCGCTCCCCCGTCGTGATCGCAGCCGAAGCGCTGCCGGCGGCCTTGGGCGGGCCGCGGCCCGCGGGCACCGCGCTGACCTTCCTCGTCGCCCCCGATGCCCCCGTCGTCCTGCACCGCCTACGGGTCGACCAGATGTACCAGCACCACGCCGGCGACGACCTCGAGCTACTGCTGCTCTACCCCGACGGCAGCGGCTATCCCGCGGGCTCCGGCGAGGTGGTGCTGCTCGGCGGCGGCGTGACGACCGGCGCGCGGCCATCCTGCCTGATCCCCGGCGGCACCTTCCACGCCGCCCGCACCCGCGGCGTCGACGGCTACGCGCTGCTCGGCACGACGGCGTGGCCCGGCGCCATCCCCGGCGACGCCGAGATGGGCGACGCCGCGGCGCTGGCGAAGGCGTGCCCGGCGATGGCGGGGGAGATCGCGCGGCTGGCAGGTTGACGGGGCTGCGGTGATCTTGTGGTGAGGCATGGGCGCCGACGGCTGCCAGCCGTCCGGACTGGCCCCGATCGGTCGGCCGCCGTCGCCGTCATTCCCCCTGGAAGAAGTCGCCATAGAGCTCGAGATCCGTGCTGCGCGCCTCGATGATGCGGGCGACGCAAGCCGGGTAGCTCAGCACCTCGCCTTCCCGGCCCCAGTCGCCGTTGGCATAGAAGGCGCAGGCCGTTTCCCGGAAGGCGATCCAGGCGCGCTGCGCGGCGAGCAGATCCGTCTTCGTCTGGCCCTCGGTGGCGCCGTAGACGCGCTTCCAGGTGCTGTTCAGGGCCTTGTCGGCGCGGGCGACGTAGTCGCTGCCACAGGCAGCCCAGGCGGCGTTGGTGCCGTCCGACTCGTCGATGCAGCGGTTGTAGGCATCGTCGGCGCGGGCCGGCGCCGAGCCGGCGGCAAGGGCGAGGCCGGCGGCGAAGACGGAAACGGCGGCGAGGGCGGCGACGGCGCGGCGGGACATGCTCGGTCTCCTGAATGGGGCGCGCGAGCTTCGCACGGCAGCACGAGGAAGGGCAGCCGTGCGGTGGGTGACGCCACCCCCTCGCCCTTCCCGCGCACCGTGCTAGACTCCCGTGCTTCGCCGGTCCGCGGGCGTCGCGGCCGGCCTCGTGTTCCGTGCGAGTGTGCCCGATGACCACGCCGAACCGCTCGACCCACATCCGTCTGACCTCGCACCCCGGCGCCGGCACGCCGGTGCGCTTCCCGATCGAGTGGGGGGCGGCGGACCCCCGCGCGCGCGGACCGGTGGTGGCGAGCGTGACCCGGCCGGGCGACCGCAATGTCATCGGCACCTATGGCGGCGCCTACGCGCTCTACCGGGCGCTCGCGGTGTCGTCCGGCGCGCTCAACCCGATCCAGCGGCCGGACCTCAAGGACACCGCTCCGGTGGTCGAGATCGGCCCACATCCGCAATGGACGACGCCGCAGAAGATCGTCTCGCTCGACCCGTTCGGGGCGATGTCGGGACTGATCTTCGCCGATCTGATTTCCGAGGGCGTCGACATCCGCCCGACCATCGCCGTCACCCGCGCCCACGTGGCGCTGCCGGAGATCGAGCGGGCGGTGGAGAAGGGCCGGCTGAAGGCCGACGGCACGGTGATGCTGGCGAACGGCGACGTCTCCGTCGTCAAGGCGGCGATCGACCCGGTCTGGTACCTGCCGGGCATCGCCGAGCGCTTCGGCGTCGGCCAGGACGAGCTCCGCCGCGTGCTGTTCGAGCAGACGGCCGGGATGTATCCCGAGCTCGTGACGCGGCCGGACCTCGACGTCTTCCTGCCGCCGATCGGCGGCATGACGGTCTATGTGTTCGGCGACCCGGCGATGCTGGGCCGAGCGCCGCTCACCTGCCGGGTGCACGACGAGTGCAACGGCTCGGACGTGTTCGGCTCCGACATCTGTACCTGCCGGCCCTATCTCGTGCACGGCATCGAGGAGTGCGTGCGGCAGGCGCAGGAGGGCGGCGTCGGCCTTATCGTCTACAACCGCAAGGAGGGCCGGGCGCTCGGCGAGGTGACGAAGTTCCTCGTCTACAACGCCCGCAAGCGGCAGGCCGGCGGCGACCAGGCGGCGACCTATTTCGAGCGCACGGAATGCGTCGCCGGCGTGCAGGACGCCCGCTTCCAGCAGCTGATGCCAGACGTGCTGCACTGGCTCGGCCTGACCCGCATCGATCGCTTCGTGTCGATGTCGAACATGAAGTACGACGCCATCGTCGCCTCCGGCATCGACATCGGCGAGCGCGTGCCGATCCCCGAAGGCCTCGTGCCGCCCGACGCCCACGTCGAGATGGAGGCGAAGAAGGCGGCCGGCTACTACGCGCCGGAGGGGGCGGCGGACCTTTCGACCGTGGTCGGGCGGCCGCTGGAGGGGTAGGGCGTCGGATGATCGCCGCCCGCTCGTGTGCTACCGTTGCGACAGCCCTCCGGAGCGCCGGGGCGGGAGTGAGGACGATGACCAGGATTTCCGTTCGCATCGACGAGGACGCCGAAGAGGTGGTGCTGCCGCGCAGCGTCGCCGATCTCCTCGGCATCGCGCCCGGCGAGAGTGCCGTCGGCACGACGACGGACTCCGGCCTGTTGATCGGCCGTGACGCCTCGGAAATCGACCGCCAGGTCGAAGCGGGCCTCGACGTGATGCGCCGCTACGCGGAGACGATGAAGCGTCTCGCACGCTGATGTCCGACATCGTCTGGATGACCGTGAACGGCGTGCTCGCACTGCACGAGCATGCCATTCGCCTGTTCGGCGGAGCGGCCGGCGTGCGCGATGCCGGACTGCTCGAGGGCGCGCTGGCACGGCCGATGAACGCCCATCTCTATGCCGGTGAGGACGACATCGTCGCACTCGGTGGGCTCTACTGCTCCGCGATCGTGCGCAATCATCCCTTCGTCGACGGCAACAAGCGGACCGGGTTCGTGACCTGCATTGCCTTCCTCGAACTGAACGGGCTGACCTTCACGGCGCCCCAGGACGAGACGGCCGATGCGGTCGAGCGGCTGGCCGCCGGCACGCTGGACGAGGCGGCCTTCGTCGACTGGATACGTCGTCATGCGGCTTGAACGTGCGGCCCCGCGGGCCCGGACAGGAGTCTGAATGTCCCTGCAGCGTGATGAGGGCGCCCCCTACCCCCACCCAGACGAGGCGCTGGCGCGCTCGCTGCTCTCCGCGCATGCCGTGCGCGAGCGGGCGGACATGATCCTCGCCGCCACCCTCGACGGGGCCGTCGCCGAGCTCTCGGTCGATCTCGACCGGCTCGAGAACGCCGCCGACCTCGTCGCCGAGACGACCCGCGCCGCCTATCCGGACCTCGTGGTGCCGCCGCACTCGCGCTTCCGCCACTTCTCCGCCGGCGGCCACGACCGCTTCGGGGCCATCGCCGCTGCGCGGGGGTGGACCGACCCGCGGGCGGCGGCGCGCGCAGCGGCCGACCTCGCCATCGTCTCGGTGCTGCTCGACGCCGGCGCCGGGCCGGACTGGGTCTATCGCGAGGGCCTGACCGGCGAGGCCTATTCGCGCTCGGAGGGGCTGGCGGTCGCGAGCGTCGCGATGTTCGTCTCCGGCCTGTTCTCCGCCGTGCCGGCGGACCCGCTGCGCGCCGACGCCGTCTCGCTCGCCACGCTTTCCACCGAGGAGCTCTCGGCCGGCTTCAAGGTGAAGCCGGGCAACCCGCTCGCCGGACTGGACGGGCGGGCGGACCTGATGCGCCGCCTCGGCATCACCTGCGCCGACCGCGACGACGTCTTCGCGATGGAGGACGAGCCGCGACCCGGCGGCATCGTCGACGCCCTCGTCGCCCGCGCCGAGGGCGGGCAGCTGCCGGCGGCCGAGATCCTCGCGCTGGTGCTCGATGCCCTCGGGCCGATCTGGCCGTCGCGGCTGGTGCTGGCGGAAGTGCCGCTCGGCGACACCTGGCGCCACCCGGCGATCGCGACCGACGACATCACGACGGGGCTGGTGCCGCTGCACAAGCTGTCGCAGTGGCTGTCCTATTCGCTGCTCGAGCCGCTCGGCTGGGCCGGCGTCGAGGTGGTGGAGCTCGACGGCCTGACCGGTCTCGCCGAATACCGCAACGGCGGCCTCTTCCTCGACACCGGCGTCATCCGCCTCACGGACCCGGCCGATGCCGAGCGCGTCCATGCCGTCGGCTCGTCGATCGTCGTCGGCTGGCGGGCACTGACGGTGGCGCTGATCGACCGGCTGGCGCCGCTGGTGCGCACCCGCCTCGGCCTCGACGCCGACAGCCTGCCGCTCGCCGCGGTGCTCGAGGGCGGCACCTGGGCGGCCGGGCGGCGGATCGCGCGGACGCTGCGCCGCGACGGCGGGCCGCCGTTGAAGATCGAAAGCGACGGCACGGTGTTCTGACGGCTTGCCGTCGTCGTGAGGGAATGACGGGGGCTCGGAATGTTGCTGCGGCTCGGCAAGACGGCGCTGGTGGGCACGGTGGCGGCGCTGTTCCTGGCTTTCGCCTTCGGCAACCTCACCGACTACGGCTCGAACTGGGCCTTCGTGCAGCACGTCCTGGCGATGGACACGATCTTCGCGGACTCCACTCTGAGGTGGCGGGCGATCACCAATCCGACGCTGCAGACCCTCGGCTACTGGTCGATCATCGCCTGGCAGCTCGCCACCGCCGCCGTACTCGTCACGGCAACGGTGCGGCTGGCGCTGGCGACGGCCGACGCGGCGCGCTTCCAGGCGGTGAAGGGCTATGCCGCCGTCGGGCTGATCATGGCGCTGCTCCTCTACGGCCTCGGCTTCACGGTGGTCGGCGGCGAGTGGTTCGCCATGTGGCAGTCCCACCAGTGGAACGGCCTCGACAGCGCCAACCGCTTCATCACCCTGACGGGCATTGTGCTCATCGTGCTGATGCAGGGGGAGGGGGGCTCACACCGCGCCGATTGACCTCTGGGCGCTTGTTCTTCCTGTGCGTGCCGCGCCTGGAGACCTCTCCGCAGTCATTCCCGGCCTTGTGCCGGGAACCCAGGCGGCATCGGACGCGGGCACCGCGGGCCACCATCGTCGAGCGCGTGGAGGGGAATGGGTTCCCGGCACAAGGCCGGGAATGACTCCTGTGGGTATGAGAGTGGCTCCGTGTGTTTGCGGCAGGGGGCCGATGCCACTCAACCCTGTCGCACCCATCATCGGACTTCGCCGCTTCAAGCCCCGTCACCGAGCCGCTACAGTCCGCGCCGACGCGACAGGGCGGTTCGGCAGCGAGCGGGCAGGGTATTCTCGATGGCGCAGATGTGGGCGGACGGGGTGACGGTGATCGACCACCCGCTGGTGCAGCACAAGCTCACCTTGATGCGCGAGAAGGACACGCCGACTGTCGAGTTCCGCCGCCTCCTGCGCGAGATCTCGATGCTGCTCTGCTACGAGGCGACGCGCGACCTCGAACTGACGACGACCACCATCGAGACGCCGCTCGCGACGATGCAGGCGCCGGTGCTGGCCGGCAAGAAGCTCGTCTTCGCGTCGATCCTGCGCGCCGGCAACGGCCTGCTCGAGGGCATGCTCGACCTCGTGCCGGCGGCGCGCGTCGCCCACGTCGGGCTCTACCGCGATCCGAAGACACTGGTGGCGGTGGAGTATTACTTCAAGGCACCGCCGGACATCGCCGAGCGCCGCGTCATCGTCCTCGACCCGATGCTGGCGACGGCCAATTCCGCCGTGGCGGCGGTCGACCGGCTGAAGGAACGGGGTGCGGCCGAGATGAAGTTCGTCTGCCTGCTCGCGGCGCCCGAGGGCATCGCCAAGCTGCGCGACGCCCATCCCGACGTGCCGATCGTCACGGCGGCGGTCGACGAGCGGCTGAACGAGAAGGGCTACATCATGCCCGGCCTCGGCGACGCTGGCGACCGAATGTACGGCACGAAGTAGAATCAAGCATCCGATCGGCCCGTCGGGGCCCGGCGGCCTCTCGCGATCGGCGACGGTCCGGCGCGGTCAGTCGACCGCGGCACTCGCCGCGGCAAGGGCCTTGCCCTCTGCCGAACCTTCGGCGGTGGCTGCGTCCGGCGCGGAGGCGAGGTCCGCGAGCATCCGCTCGATCTCCGCTACGATCACGTCCGTGCGGGTGTGCTGCAAGGCGTGGCCGGCGCCGGGCAGCACAACAAGGCGGGCGCCGTCGACCGCGCCGACGAGCGCACGGGCGTGGATGTCGGTCGAGACGACGCGGTCGCGGTCGCCGGCGAGGACCACGGTGGGCGCGGCGATCTCGGCGTAGCGTGGCACGAAGGCGCTGAGCCGCGCCTTCAGCCCGCGGATGTCCTCGGCGCTCGCCCGGAAGGCCTGCGGGCGGAGCGCGAGCTTCGCCGCCGTCGCCTCGATCAGCCCGTCCGCTGGCACCTCGGGCGCGAAGACGCCGGCGAAGCCCGCGGGCAGCAGCGCGAGCCCGAGCGGCGTCGTGATGGTTTCCGCGAACAGCGGCCCCGTCAGCGGCGCGCCGACGAGGTCGTAGGACCAGGAGACGCCGCCCGGCCACGGGTGCGTCGCCGGGGCGAGCAGCACCAGGCCCGCCGTCATCTCCGGGTGGCGGACGGCGAAGGCGGCGGCGACGGCCCCGCCGAAGGAGTGGCCGACGATGATGCCGCTCTCAACGCCGATCGCGGACAGCGTCGCGGCGATGGCGTCGGCCTGGACCAGCGGATCGGCGTCGCCCTCGCCGGCGCGTCCCGAGTAGCCGTGACCGGGCCGGTCGAGGAAGACGAGGCGGGTGCGGCCTTCGAGGGCGGTGCGGAAGGCCTGCAGCGGGTCGCCGAGAGTGGCCACCGCGCCGTGCAGGAAGATGACCGGGGTCGCCGGGGCGGCGCCGGGGGCGGACGGCAGGTCGACCAGGTGCATGCGCCGCCCGCCGGCCTCGACGAATCGGCCGACGGGCGGGTGCTCCGCCTCGATGCGGGCGACGAGGACGCGGGTGGAGAGGGCGGCTGCCGCCGCCGCCACGAGCGGTACGGCGACGACCGCTCCGGCGACGAGGCCGATCATGCGGGCCCTCACGAACAGCGGCGGTGGCGGCGGGGACGGTGGCGGGGCGGCGGGCTCAGAGCTCCACGCCGCGCACTTCGGCGGCGAGGTCGTCGTGCGCCTTCTTCGCCTCCTCGTTGCGCGGATGGACGGCGATCGCCGCCTCATAGGCCTTCAGCGCCGCTTCCTCGCGGTCGAGGGCGCGCAGCACGACGCCGAGGCCGACGAGGGTGCGCCAGTCGCGCGGCTCGAGGGCGAGGGCGTGCTCGAGATCGGCCAGCGCCTTGCCGAAGTCGTCGCGCTGGTAGTGGACGGCGGCGCGCCGGCTCCAGCCCTCGGCGAAGGCGGGCTGCAGACGCGTGACGGCGTCGAGGAGGTCGAGGGCGACCGGCAGGTTCTCGGCGCCGATCGCCGCCTGGGCCTGGCCCATCAACACGTCGATGGTGGCGCTGCCGGAGGCGGCGAGGCGCCGCTGGATGCGGTCGGCGACCTGGCCGGCGGTGCGGTCGTCCTTGGCGTTGGCGAGGTCGGCGAACAGCGAATCGAGGCTCGGCTCCGCCTTGGGCTCGGGCTTTTCCGCTGTCTGCGCATCAGTCTCCGGGTGGCCCGGCGGCAGGTGCGGGCGTGCCGATGGCAGCTCGGCTGGTGGCTCCAGCAGGGTCGGTGCCCGAGGATTGGGCGCCGGCAGATCGGGTCCAGGCGCACCGGGCGCGGGAAGGCCCGGCAGCGGTGTGACGCCCGGCGGCACGGCGTCCGGCGACTGGGCGTTTGCCGGGACGGCCGCCAGCAGGGCGGCGATCACCGCCGCGGCGACGAGCGCCAGCAGGCCGGCGCGGAGGGGGGATTGGGTGCGCATTCCGCAGATATTGCGCGCCACCCGTGGCGGGTCAAAGGCAGCGGCGGCGCGGGCAACACAAAAAGGCGCGCGACCTGATGCCACGCGCCCGATCTGTCATGACGATGGAAGGGCGGCCGCTCGGCCGCCGGGCGCCGACCCGGACGGGCCGGCGCCGCAGGGCCTCAGCCCTGGCGCGCCTTGAAGCGCGGCGCCTTCTTGTTGATGATGTAGATGCGGCCCTTGCGGCGCACCAGACGGTTGTCGCGGTGCCGACCGAGCAGCGACTTCATCGAATTCTTGATCTTCATGGGTCCCGGCGCTCCGGCGCAAAAGGCTGGGCGGGCACCACGGCACCCGTCGATTTCGTGCCGGGGAGATAGCGGACTCGGCGGCGGACTGTCAACGCTTCGACGGGTGAAACGGCGGCAACCGAACGGTCCGCAGCCCCTCCCGACCTTGGTGGACAAGCCGCAGCGTCCATTGACAACCCCTATGACCGTCGTACGGTCAGACAAATCAATCCGGACCGGGAGGCCGAGAGTGGCACACGTTCGCGTCGAACGGCAGGAGGGGCGGCGGTTGCAGGGCACGGCGCGCCAGCATCGCGTCGTCATGGACCGTACCCGCGAGGACGGCGGCACCGACGCCGGCTGCACCTCGGGCGAACTCCTGCTGCTGGCGATCGGCTCGTGCGTCACCGGCCGGCTGCGCAACACGCTGGAGGCGGCCGGGCTGCCGGCGAAGCCGCTCGCCGTCGAGGTGTCGTTCGAGCCGTCGGCGCGCGGCGAGAAGCGCGAGCGCATTGCCGTCGACGTGATCGTTCCAGCCGGCCTCGACGAGGCCGGCGTGGCGCTCGCCGAGCGCGAGGCGCTCACCGGCGGCGTCGGCAGCCGCATGGCGGCGGGTTCGGAGATGGTGGTCAGGGTCCACCGCGACGGCGGCGAAGGGGTACGGGCGGCATGAGCGATCCGGCGCACACGGGCAGTGGGGCCGATTCGGCGCCCGAGCCGACCGACCTCGTCACGCCGGAATGGCTGGAGGCGAACCGCCACCGCGACATCCGCCTGATCGAGATCGCCGGCATGGGCCAGGACGATCTCTCCGCCTACAGGGCCGGCCACGTGCCGGGCGCCCGCGCCTGGAAGTGGAAGAAGGCGCTGTGGGACGCGCGCATGCGCGAGTTCCCGAGCCCGGAGGAGTTCGCCCGCCGCATGGGCGCTGCCGGCATCGGCAACGACACCATCGTGGTATTCTACGGCGAGGGCATCCAGTTCGGCGTCTACGCCTGGTGGACGCTGCGCTACTGCGGCCACGCCGACGTGCGGCTGCTCGACGGCGGCCGCAAGCGCTGGCTGGCCGAGGGCCGCGCGCTGACCACCGAGGTTCCCGAGGCCCCGGCGCCGCGCGCCTATCACCCGACGCCGCGCCGCGAGGAGATGCGCATCCTGCGCGACCGTGTCGTGGCGCTTCTCGGCAATCCCGAGATCGCCATCGTCGACGCCCGCTCGCCGGAGGAGTATCGCGGCGAGCGTGTCGGCGGGCCGGGCGGACCGGACGTCGGCGCGGTGCGGCCGGGCCGCATCCCCGGCGCGCGCCATCTCTTCTACATGGACCTGTTCGACGAGACCCAGAGCTTCAAGCCGAAGGCCGAGATCGCTGCGATGGCGGCCGAGCGCGGCCTGTCGCCGGAGAAGGCGACGATCGCCTACTGCCGGATGAGCCACCGCGCGACGGTCGCCTATTTCGCCCTGACCCAGCTCCTCGGCTACCCGGACGTGCGCGTCTACGACGGCTCCTGGACCGAATGGGGCAACCTCGTCGGCGTGCCGATCGAGCGGTGAGGCGGGCGAGGCCGGCCTCGTCGCTCGTCCCTCCCCTGCCAGGGGGAGGGACAGCCGGCGCAGCCGGCAGGGTGGGGCCCGTCAATCCGGAGTGCGACGCTTGTAAGTGCGACGCTTGTAGAGGTCGAGCCCCTGATTCACGGGCCCCACCCTGAGCGCTTCGCGATCTGTCCCTCCCCCT
>CAMDHY010000102.1 GCA_945898215.1 Pseudoxanthobacter soli DSM 19599
GAAAGCCCTGCTGCGCAAGGCGGCCGAGCGCACCGTCGACCGCCTCTGGGCCGCCATCGGCCGCATCGTCGATCTCTTCACGCCAGCCGAATGCCGAAACTACTTCGCCAACGCCGGATACGATGCAACATGATCGGCTAACGCTCTAGCGCAGCCACGGCTCGAGGGCTGCGACGATGGGGAAGCTCCGCGCCTGGCGGCTGGCGCGCCGCTGATCACCTCAAGGCGCCGGACCGGCCCTGCCGGCTCAAGTCTATGGTCAAGCCTGGACACAAAACGATCCTCCAGATCGGATCGCTACTGTCCCCCCTCAAACCCCACCGAAGAAGGTGAGGTCAGGACACCGCTTACGGTAGAGCCCGGCGAGGCGGGCGGCGAGCGTCGCGAAGGTGTCGTCGTTGCGCCTCCCGGCGGCGATGTCGTCGATCAACCGGTCGAAGGAGACGACGCGGTCGCGCTCCAGCGGCTTCGACACCGTCTTCAGGCTCTCCGTCACGCCGACGGCGTCGATCAGCACGAAGCGCGTCTTCGCCTCGGCGTCGGGCGTCAACTCGCGCAGCTTCTCCAGGGCGACAGTGCGCACGCAGCGCCCGGGAGCGCGCGATATGTGCTCAAGTCGTGCGCGATGCGTGCCGTGTCGCCCATTCGCGGGATGTGTGTCATCAGCGCGCTTACCGACAGGACCGCCCGGGTGGACTAATAGGTGGACCGGCCGCGGCCCAAGAGAAATAATCCATTGAGAATCATATAGAAATTATCGTGCAATGGTGCCGGGTGAGGGGATCGAACCCCCGACCTTCGGTTTACAAAACCGCTGCACTACCGCTGTGCTAACCCGGCCGCCCCGCCTCGTGGGCGCGGGTCAATAGCATAGCTGGAGGCGCCTTGCACGGGGGCGGCCGCGACCGCGCAGCGCGGGTTCTTGGCAAGGCCAGGGCGCCGTCGCGGCTGCCGGTGGCGCCATTCAGGCGACGTTCAGCTTGCCACCCGCATCCTCTCCTCGTTCCTGGCCCGATGCGCGCCCCGTCGCGCGGGCGGGCGCGTTGTGGAGTGTGAGCACCATGAAGACCCTCATCGCCTTGGCGGCCGGCCTCGTCCTGCTCGCGTCGCCCGTCGCGGCCGCGCCGATGTCGAACATCGGTGGCGGCAAGGTCGTTGCGGCGGAGGGCGGGCTACCGATCGAGACCGTGCAGTCGCGCGGCAAGCGCGTCGCCCCGGTCGGCGGACCCTATCGCGGCGGACCGCGCCATCGCGGCGGCTGGCACGGCGGTGGCCGCCACCATCACAACTACTATCGCGGCGGCCGCTGGTACGGCGGTGGCTGGGGCCGCGGCTGGGGCTATGGCGGCTGGGGTGGCGGCTACTGGCCGGGCTACTACTACGGCTACCGCGCGCCGGTCGTCGTCGTGGCGCCGGTGGTGGTCGCGCCACGTGCGGTCGTCGTCACCCCGCGCGGCGTCGTCAAGGTGCGCCGGCCGTGGACGCGGGCATGGGTGCGGTCGTGCTCGCAGCGCTACCGGTCGTTCAACCCGCGCACCGGCTACTATCGCACCCACGGCGGCCGGCTGGTGTTCTGCCGCTGAGGCGATTTCGGCGGTGCGGACGACGTCCGCGCCGCTCGCCGGCCGCCGCTCAGCCCGGAGCGCCGATCCTCAGCCGCCGGCCGATCGCGTAGAGGGCGATCGCAGCCGCGTTCGAGACGTTGAGCGAGGCGATCGCTCCCGGCACGGTCAGCCGCGCCATGGCGTCGAGGCCCGCCCGCACGCCGGGACGCACGCCCTTGCCCTCGGCTCCGAGCACCAGCACCACCTTGTCGCCGACGGGCACGTCCTCGAGGTCGTGCTCCGCCTCGCTGTCGAGGCCGATGGCGGTGAAGCCGTGCTCGCGCAGCGCCGCCAGCGCGCGGGAGAGATTCGTCTCCGCGGCGATCGGCAGGAGGTCGACGGCGCCCGACGCGGCCTTGGCGAGGACGCCGCCCTCCGTCGGCGCGTGGCGCGTCGTCGTCAACAGGCCGCCGGCGCCGAGCGCCACGGCAGAGCGCAGGATGGCGCCGACATTGTGCGGGTCGGTCACCTGGTCGAGCGCCACGATCAGCCGCGCCTCGGCGAGGTCGTCGAGGGAAACGTCGTCGAGCGGATCGGCGACGAGCACCACACCCTGATGGACGGCGTCGGCGCCAACCATGCGGTCGAGCACGCGCGGCTCGACGATCTCCGCCTCAAGCGGCAGCGCCGCGGCGTCGGCGCGCTCGCCGAGGCGGGCGAGGGCGTTGCGGGTGGCGATGAGGCGGTGCTTGACGCGCCGCGGGTTGGCGAGGGCCGCCGCCACGGTGTGCAGCCCGTAGAGGGCGTACGGCGCCTCGGCGCGGGCATGCGGCGGACGGCCCTTGCCGGGCGGGCGGCGATGCGGAGGGGGACGCTGGCTCATCGCTGCCTTCTAGGCGCCCGCGCCGCGGCGGGCAACGGACGCCGCGATGCCCGCGCCAATCTCCTTGCGCGGCTCGGGCAACGCGGCTATAGCAACGCCCGCGTCCCGGGCGGTTAGCTCAGCGGGAGAGCGCTGCCTTGACACGGCAGAGGTCACAGGTTCAATCCCTGTACCGCCCACCATCCCGTTCCCGCAATTCGATCGCGCTGCCGTCAGCCCGTCGTCCCCGCCCGACCGGTGTCCTGATCGTGGCCGCTTGGCGCCGATGCGCCCGCGCTCTGCTCCACCTCGATCCGGTAGGGGGCCCGCACCGCAAGGCCGAAACCCGCGCCGAGACGCGCCGGTGCGACCGTCATCCGCCCGCCGCGTCCGAACGTCTGGACGGGCGTGAACGGATCGCCCCGCACCAGCCAGCGGCCGAACGCCCCCTCGTGCGCGAGCGGAGCCGCTGGCAGAGAGCGGGCGAGGACCTGGCCGGCGCGCGTCAGAAGGCTGGTCTCGCCGACCATCGCGCCGATCGCCGGCACGACACCACGCGCCGAAAGGGCCCGGGCGAGCGCCATCGCGCGCACGAGGCCGCCGACCTTGGCGACCTTCAGATTGACGGCGACGAGACCGGCCGGAAAGGCGTCGAGGACGTCGAGATCGGCGCTGCCGACGAAGCTCTCGTCGAGCACCACGCACAGTCCGAGCTCCCGCGCGAGGCGCGGATACCAGTCCCGGTCGGCCCGGCCGCCAGGTTCCTCGACCGCCGCGAGGTGGGCGGCGAGCGGCGCGAGATCGCGCAGCGCCTGATCCGGGCGGCCGGCCCAGTGCCCGTTTCCATCGAGCCGCACCCTCAGGCCACGCGTGGCGAAGCGTGCGACGAGGGCGAGATCGGCGTCGGCGTCGCCGGTCGGCCGGACCTTCACGTCCGCGAAGCCACAGGCGCCGACGATGCGGGCGGCGAGGGTCGCGCCGCGGCCCCGCAGGCGCGGCAGGGCGGCCGCGTAGCGGATGGTCGCGGGCTCCACGCCGAGGCCGACGACGGCTTCGACGGGCCGGCTCGACTCGCGGCCGATGAGATCGAGGAGCGCCAGTTCGACGGCGCACCACGCGGCCGGGGCGCGGTCGATCTCGGGACCCAACCGCTCGCTGGCGGCGACGAGATCGTCGAAGGTGCGCACCGGCGGCAGTGCCGCCGCTAGTCGCATCGCCGCCGCCGTCGCGCCGTCGAGCGTCTCGCCGGTCACGTAGGGTCGCGGGGCGGCCTCGCCATATCCCCGGTGCGGGCCTCGCGACATGCGGAAGAGGAAGGCCGAGGTGGTGCGGCGCGTTGCCGATGCGTGCCCGACGGCGACCCGCAACGGCAGGGCGAGACGCACGGGATCATGGATGACGAGGCCATCGAGGCGCTTCATGGTGGCCGTGTCATCTCGGCCGGCACCACGCGCCGCGACCACGCTTCGAATTGTCCCGGGGAGCCATGCGGATCGGACACGTCTTCAACCCCGCGGCCCACGGCTTCGCCGACAGGGCTCGCCGCGAAGGCTATCTCGCCGTCGTCCGCCGCCTGGGCGCCGTCGCGATCGCCGGGCCAAGCGAGGGCACGGTGGACCCGCAGCGGCTGCCCGACCAGATGGCCGGGTTCGATGTGGTGATCGTCGCCGGCGGGGACGGCACGGTCAACCGATGCCTGCCGGCGCTCGTCGCGGCGGGGGTGCCGTTGCTGCCGTTCCCGGCCGGCACGGTGAACGATCTCGCCTCCCGCCTGTCGATCGCCGGTGACCCGGAACGCCTGCCGGACCTTGTGGAGACCGGCACCCGGCGCACGCTCGGGCTCGGGGCCGCTAACGGGCGGCTGTTCTCCACCTATGCGACCCTCGGCATCGGCGCGCGGGCGGCCGCCTGGCGGCTGCGCCACCGCCGCGCGCTCGCGCTCGTGCGGCGGATCGCACCGCGTGCGACGGGACCGCTCGCCACCCTGGCGGCGATCACGGCGGGCGGACCGGCGCTGCGCCCGGACATCCCGTCGCTGTCGGGCGACCCATACGCGGCAGTCTATGTCTGTGCCCTCGATCGGCTGAACCGGACGATCCGGGTCGGCCGCGACGAAGGGCTCGACCGCGGTGCGCTCGATGTTCTGGCCGTCGCCAAGGCGCCGCCGCTCGGGCTCGCGCGCGTCCTCGCCGCAGCACTCGGGTCGGGCGATCTCCGGCAGCCGCCGGCGGGGTGCACCCACCGGACGGTCCAGACATTCGCCGTGGCGGCCGATGGTGGCGGCGAACTCGCCGTCTACGGTGACGGCGAGCCGCTCGATGTGGCCGATCGGGTCGTCTTCGAGGTCCGTCCCGGCGCGCTGACGGTGATCGCGCCGGCCGCCGGCCCGCTGCCTCACGCTGCGAGCGGCAGTTCGACCGGCGCCTGACGCCGCCTGGCCACCAGGGGCTCTGCCCGGAGGTCCCAGCGGAACACGCTGATCGGGAAGCCGTAGGTCGGATGCACGAGGCCGCTGCGGATCACGGTGCGGCCGCCGCGCCTGTAGAGGTCCTCGACCGCCGGGCGGCAGTCGAAATAGACCACCGACACGCCCTCCATCCGAAGCCGGTCGGCCAGCAACGACAGCACCCGGTAGGCCGCCAGGCCACCGCGGGCGGTGGCGTCGGAGAAGAACGCCGAGACGAGGGCGTGCCGCGACGGCTGGCGGCGGACGTCGTCGGTTACCCCGTAGAGATCGAAATAGCTCCAGGCATCCGAACGGTCGGCAATGTTGCCGCGTATGGTGGCGACCAGCCCGTCGTCCCGAAACGCGCCGATCACGATCGCGGCCGGGTCGTCGAGCTTGTCGAGAAGGGTCTTCGTCACGGGACACGCCGTCTTCGCCGGAACCCCCAGCTCCTCGACATAGACGGAGTGGCGCGGACGATAGACGTACGGCAGCTCTTCTCTGGTTACGCCGCGGACAGTGAGATTAGGCATGGAAGTAAACCTCACGAAATGGTCAGCTTCGCCGAGAAGTGCGATACACATGATTTTTGATACAGGATTATGACTATCTGTAGTTTTCCCGAATCAAAGAGCATCGCGAATATTCAGGGTTGAACTGCGCGTGTCGGGTATGGAGCGAGTAGAGCGGCTTCGGTCCTGCGGCGTTGTTCGGACATGCGGCCGTTGCGTCTGCCGCCCGGGCGGGCCGAGGGGGGCGGGATCGGCAGGGCCGACCCGCGTGCCGCTTGACCCATGTCAAGGCGCCATCGGCGCCGGCGGGTGAGGCTCCGCCAGACGAGGAGCCCGCCATGACCGACGCCACGCCGACGCGGCCCGAAGCGGCGAGGCCGCCGCAGCCGATCCTGCTCAAGATCGCCGTGTCCGACGTCGTCGACGCCCTCGTCGAGGGTCTGCGCGATTTCCAGGCGGCGCCGCTCTACGGCCTGTTCTTCGGCGCGATCTACGCGGCCGGCGGGCTGCTCATTCTCGCCGCGGCGACCCGCGGCGGCATGGGCTATCTCGTCTATCCGCTCGCCGCCGGCTTCGCCCTGATCGGACCGTTCGTCGCCACCGGCCTCTACGAGGTGAGCCGCCGGCGCGAGATCGGCGCGCCCTTGAGCTTCGCCGCCATCCTCGCCTGCATCGGCCGGCAGGGGGGGCGCGAACTCGGCTGGATGGCCTTCGTGACGATCTTCGTCTTCATCGTCTGGATGTACCAGGTGCGGCTCCTGATGGCGCTGTTCCTCGGCCTGCGCTCGTTCACCACCGCCCAGGAGTTCGTCTCCGTCATCCTGACGACGCCGGAGGGCTGGGTGTTCCTCGCCGTCGGCCATCTCGTCGGAGCGATCCTGGCGGTCGTGCTCTATTCGCTGACGGTGGTGTCCTTTCCGCTGCTGCTCGACCGCGACGTCGACTTCATCACCGCCATGATCACCAGTGTGCGGGCGGTGACGCTCAATCCGGTGCCGATGCTCGGTTTCGCCGCGGTGGTGATGGGGCTCACCATAGCGGCCCTGCTGCCGCTCTTCCTCGGCCTGATCGTCGTCCTGCCCGTGCTCGGCCACGCGACGTGGCGCCTCTATCGCCGCGTCGTCGCCTGGGAGGCGCCCCAAGCCTGACGTGCGACCGGGGCGCGACGCTCCGGCTTTGGAGCGGCGGAACGTTAAAAGGCCCGCCCCGGGGACCGGGGCGGGCCGACACGACACCGCAATTGCCTTGGGAGCAATGACGAGGACCTTGTCCGCGGGGCGTGCGACGACGCTGTGACACGCGACACAGGATGACGCTTCGGCTCCGCGGGTCGGCCGGAAACCGGCCGCGCCCCTGCGACCGCCTGCCGCGGGCCGTCCCGTCGCGGGCGCCTCTTGTCCACGACCCGTCGGGCTCCCACCTGTCGCGGCGCGGGCCGGGCCCCTCTGACGATCGCTGATCGTGATGTCGGACCGCATCGGGTGAGCTCGATGCCAGGGTCCGGAACGCGCTGTCCCGCGCGAGCCCCGTCGAGCCGCTCTTCTCGAGAGGGAGGTCGCGGATGGACTTTTTGTTTTACGGTTTCCTCGGCCAGCCACTGTGGATGTGGTTCGGCTTCATGGCACTCGTGCTGGTGCTGCTCGTCCTCGACCTCGGCGTCCTGCACAAGGGCTCCAAGGAGATCGAGGTCGGCGAGAGCATCGCTCTCTCCGCCTTCTACATCACGCTCGGTCTCGCCTTCGGCGGCTTCGTCTGGTGGCAGCTCGGCTCGCAATCGGCGGTCGAGTACGTCACCGGCTTCGTCGTCGAGAAGAGCCTCGCGATGGACAACATCTTCGTCATCGCGATGATATTCGCGTTCTTCGCCATACCGCGGAAGTATCAGCATCGGGTGCTGTTCTGGGGTATCCTCGGCGTCATCGTGCTGCGCGCGATCATGATCGGCCTCGGCGCGACGCTGGTCGCGGAATATGCTTGGGTTCTCTACATCTTCGCGGCCTTCCTGGTGTTCACCGGCGTCAAGATGCTGTGGTGGGGCGACCACGAGTCGGACCTCGCGAAGAACCCCTTGCTGTTGTGGATGAAGCGACGCTTCAACGTCACCGAGGAACTGCACGGCGACCGCTTCTTCGTGAAGGCTCCGCACCCGCGCACCGGCAAGATGGTGCAGTTCATGACCCCGCTGTTCCTGGCGCTGGTGCTGATCGAGATCGCCGACGTGGTGTTCGCCGTCGATTCGGTGCCGGCGATCTTCGCCATCACCACCGACCCCTACATCGTCTACACCTCGAACATCTTCGCCATTCTCGGCCTGCGCGCGCTCTATTTCGCGCTGGCGGCGGTGATGCACCGCTTCGCCTATCTGAAGCAGGCGCTGGCGGTGCTGCTGATCTTCATCGGCTCGAAGATCTTCGTCGCCGACCTGTTGGGGTGGGGCAAGTTCCCGGCGGAGTGGTCGCTCGCCATCACCTTCGCGATCCTGGCGGCCGGCGTGCTGTTCTCGCTGTGGAAGACCCGCGGCGAGGGCAAGGGGAGCCACCGCGACGAGGCCCCGGTGGCGTGATCCGCCGGACTGGTACGCTGGGGGCTTGATCTACCTCAAGCGTACCGCTTCTCATCTCGCCTAGCGTAGTAGCGGAGCGATTCGGCGGCGAATCACGCCGCCGAATCGGCCTCCTTCGGCACGGGCCTGTGGCCTGTGCCGTGCGCCGATTGGGGGGATTGGTGCGAGGTCCGTCAGCGACGGAGGGGAGCGGCAACGGCGTGCGCGGCAGGGCCGGCCCGCCCGCGCTGGAAGCCGTACCGGACCGCCTTCGCGCACACATGGTCACCGGCGCCTTCGTCGTCTCCGGCGTCACCATGCTGTGCATTGCCGTCTTCACCCTCATCGGCTGGAACGTGATGCTGACGCGGTCCACCTCGCAGACCGCGGCGGTCAAGACCGTCGAGAACCTCGCGCATCTCGCGAGCCACGATGCCGAGGCGCACGTCGCGGCAGTGGACGCATTCCTGCGCGGCCTCATCGCCGCGTTGCCTCGCGAGGGTGAGGCGCGGCTCACGCAAGCACAGTTCGACGTCCTGTCGTCGCTCGCCGGCGCCGTCGACCGGCTCGGCTCTGTCGTCGTCTTCGACACGGCGGGCCGACCTTTGCAGACGGTCGCGGCGGACGACGCGACGTCGAAGAGTCCCGCGCGGGAGGTCGCCGCGGCGCCGTGGTTCGTCGAGGCCCTCAAGGCACCGGACCGCATCGCAATCGGCGCCCCGGTGGCCGGGCTCTTCGACGGCGCCTCCGTTCTGCCCGTCGCCCTGGCCGTCCCGGGTCCGTCGGGGGTGCGCGCCGTCGTGATGGCGGAACTGCGGGTCGACGCCTTCGAGCAGTCGCTCGCCGGCGTCGACCTCGGATCGAGCGGCGTCGTCTGGCTGCTGTGGAACGACGAGACGATCGTCTTCCGGCTGCCATCGCTCGATAGGACGGGGGACACGGGGCTCTCCGTCGCCGGTTCGGCCAACGCCCAGTACTATGTCGGTCAGACGCAAGGGACCTATCGGGGCCGCTCGGCCATCGACGGCATCGAGCGCCTCTATGCCTTCCGGGCGCTGCCCGGGGTGCCCCTGATCCTCGCCGTCGGCATCGGCGTCGAGGACTTCGCCGACTGGCAGCGGCAGGCGACGGTGAGCCTCGCCATGGCCGGCGTGCTGTGCTCCGTCATGATCGGCATCGCCTTGCTGCTGCGGCGAGAGATCTCGCGGCGGAACGCCACCGAGCAGGAACTCTGGCTGCGCTCGGAGACGGATCCGCTGACCGGGCTCGCCAATCGCCGCCGCTTCGAGCGCGTCATCGATGTCGAGATGCGCCGCGCCCGCCGCAACCGGATGCCGACGTCCCTGCTGATGATCGACGTCGATCGGTTCAAACTGACCAACGACCGCTTTGGTCATGCGAGCGGCGACCGGGTGCTGCGGATCGTCGCCGCCGAACTCACCACCGCGATTCGGCGTCCCGCCGATCTCGTCGCCCGCGTCGGCGGCGACGAGTTCGCGGTGCTGTTGCCGGAGACCGAGGCCGGGGGCGCCGAACGGGTGGCGGAGAGCGCGCGTCGCTGCATCGAGGCCGGCGGCTTTCCGGAGGCCGGCGCCGTCACCGTCACCATCGGCATCGCGACGTTCGCCGCGACCGCCGTCGGGTCGCCTTCCGACCTCATCGCCGCCGCCGACCGCGCCCTCTATGCCGCCAAGGAGGCGGGTCGCAACCGCACCGGCCACTGGACGGGTGACGACCTGTGAGGTCGGAACGCCGGCATCAGTCGTGAAGGGAATGGTGGGCGGTACAGGGATTGAACCTGTGACCCCTGCCGTGTGAAAGCAGTGCTCTACCGCTGAGCTAACCGCCCGGTGCGCGAAGCGCGGGTGGCGCGGATATAAGGGGCGGTGCTCGGGGAAGTCAAGCAAACCCGGGACGGCCCGCGCCCTCCCGCCGACGGATGATCAGACCATGCCGCATGCCCGCCCGCTCCGCCGCCTCGCCGCCGTCTGCCTCGTCTCCGCGAGCCTTCTCGGCGCCGCCGCCCTCGCCGACCGGGCCGGGGCGCAACAGGCCGCCGGCGAGATCGCGGCGGTGCAGACGACGCTCTATTTCGGCCTGAAGACCACCGACGGCCGCGGCGTCAGCGAGCAGCAATGGACGCGGTTCCTCGCCGACGTCGTGACGCCGCGCTTCCCGCAGGGGCTGACGGTCGTCACCGCCTACGGCCAGGGCACCAATCCCGGCAGCGACGCCGTGCTGGCCGAGATGACGAAGGTGCTGATCGTCGTCCACCCCGACGACGCCGCCAACGCCGGTAAGATCGTAGAGATCAAGGCGCAGTATTCGCAGGATTTCGAGGGGGGCGGCGTCTTCCACACCGAGGCCGACGTCCGCATCGTTCCCTGAGGGGCGGGCGGGGAGGGGACGCGGGACCGAGGGCCGCCGGGCGACAGCCTTCCCGCCGCGGACGGAGAAACTGCGCCCCTTGTCTTCGGCAGACGCCCGCCGCCGGCGCCATCTCGGCCATAGCCCAGAATTAGAATAACTAAAATTGCTGACTGCTAAGTTTAATCATTCTAATTCAAAGTCCACGACGGCCGCAGGTCCCGAAATTCTTCCTTGTCCAGGTCGCATCTGAAACCATTCCGATCTCCGTCTGTGACGAAATCGTCGATTGACAGCGGTATCCGGCTTCGTTTCTTGTCCGATACAGTCAATCGACGCGGGTCGTGTCGGTGCGACCTCTCCTTGCGCCGCGGGTCACGGCTCGCGCCGTGGCTCGAGGGCGGGTGAGCGGCGGGACGCGACCACGACGTCGGAGCAACGGGAAAGGTCCAGCCATGCGGAAGACGTTCGACCACGCCATCCTCGCGAGTGCCGCGGCGCTCGCGCTCTCGCTCGCCGCCCTGCCGGCGGCCGCCGACGGCGAGGTCAACATCTACAGCTACCGCCAGCCTGACCTGATCAAGCCGCTGCTCGACAAGTTCACCGCCGAGACCGGCATCGCGACGAACGTCGTCTCGGCGAGCTCGGGCCTCGAGGAGCGCATCGCCGCCGAGGGCGCCAACTCGCCGGCCGACGTCATCCTCTCGGTGGACATCGGCCGCCTCGACGGCGCCAAGCAACTCGGCATCACCCAGCCGATCGAGACCGCGGTGATCAGCGAGAACGTACCGGCGCAGTACCGCGATCCCGACGGTCACTGGGTCGGGCTGACGATGCGCGCCCGCGTCGTCTATGCCTCGAAGGACCGCGTCGCCCAGGACACCATCACCTACGAGGAGCTCGCCGACCCGAAGTGGAAGGGCAAGATCTGCACCCGCTCCGGCCAGCATGTCTACAACATCAGCCTGTTCGCCTCGCTGATCGCCAACGACGGCACTGATGCGGCCGAGCAGACCATCAAGGGGATCAAGGAGAACCTCGCCGTGAAGCCGGCCGGCGGCGACCGCGACCAGGCGAAGGCGATCCTCGCCGGCGAGTGCGACCTCGCCCTCGGCAACACCTACTACGTCGGTCTGATGGCGACCAACGAGAAGGAGCCCGAGCAGAAGGAGTGGGCGCGGGCGATCAAGGTGCTGTTCCCCAATGCCGAGGGCCGCGGCACCCACGTCAACATCTCCGGCGCCTCGATCGCCAAGAACGCGCCGAACCGCGACAACGCGGTGAAGCTGATTGAATTCCTCACCTCCGACGAGGCGCAGGAGATCTACGCCAACACCAACTTCGAGTACCCCGTGAAGCCCGGCCTCGAGGTGAACGAGATCGTCGCCTCCTGGGGGGCTCTGAAGCCCGACCCGCTGCCCCTCGCCACCATCGCCGGCGACCGCAAGGAAGCGAGCGAGATCGTCGACAAGGTCGGCTACGACGACGGCCCGTCCTCCTGAGAATGATCCCGGCGCGGCCCCGGGTCGCGCCTCTTCGACAGGACGAGCGGTGCGGCCCCGCCGCGCCGCTTCCGAACGGCCCGCAGCGGCGAAGTTCGCGTGCGGCAGGATGGAGCACACCGATGCGCCGACTTCCCCTCCTGGCGGCCACCGCCGCCGCACTCGCCCTCACGGTCGCGGCGGTCGCATCCGCCGCTGCCGCTGACGCGCCGGCGCCGGAAGCGGTCGTCTCGCACTACGCCGACGTGGCGCAGGCGATGTACGAGGACAGCGTCACCACCGCCAGGACGCTGCAGATGGCGGTCGGCGATCTGCTCGATGCGCCCTCCGACGCGACGCTCGCCGCTGCGCGCACCGCCTGGATCGCCGCCCGCGTGCCCTACCAGCAGACCGAGGGCCTGCGCTTCGGCAACGCGCTCGTCGACGCGTGGGAGGGCAAGGTCAACGCCTGGCCGCTCGACGAGGGCCTGATCGACTATGTCGACGGCGGCACCTACGGGCAGGTCTCCGAGGAGAACCCGCTCTACGCGCTGAACGTCGTCGCCTCGACGAAGCTGCGCGTCGGCCCGGACGAGATCGACGCCACCACCATCACCGCCGACCTCATCACCGGCCTGCAGGAGGCCCAGGAGGTCGAGGCGAACGTCTCGATCGGCTACCACGCCGTCGAGTTCCTTCTGTGGGGCCAGGACCTCAACGGCACCGGTCCCGGCGCCGGTAACCGGCCCGCCACCGACTTCGACATCGCCAACTGCACGGGCGGCAACTGCGAGCGCCGCCGCGCCTACCTGACGGTCGCCACCCAGCTGCTCGTCGACGACCTTCAGGATATGGCGCAGCAGTGGGGCCCGGATGGTGCGGCCCGCAAGGACGTCATCGCCAAGGGTCCCGAGGGCGGCCTCGCCACCATCCTCACCGGCATCGGCTCGCTCTCCTACGGCGAACTCGCCGGCGAGCGCATGAAGCTCGGCCTCATCCTGCACGACCCGGAGGAGGAGCACGACTGCTTCTCCGACAACACCCACAACTCGCACTACTACGACCAGGCCGGCATGGTCGCCCTCTACACGGGCACCTACACCCGCGTCGACGGCTCGAAGCTCGAGGGCCCGAGCCTCGCCGCCTACGCCACGGCGAAGGCGCCCGAGGCCGCCACCCGCGTCGAGCAGGCGATGGCCGACACCACCGCGAAGATGACGGTGATGAAGGAGACGGCCGACAGCGGCAAGATGGCCTACGACCAGATGATCGGCCCCGACAATGCCGAGGCCAACAAGATCGTCGACGACATCGTCACCGCCCTCGTTGCCCAGACCCGCGCCGTCGAGGGCCTCGTCTCGGCGCTCGGCCTGACGATCTCCGTCGAGGGTTCCGACAGCCTCGACAATCCGACGGCCGTCGGCGCCAACTGAGGCCGGCCCAGATGAACACCTCCCTTCTCCCGCTTGCGGGAGAAGGTGCCCGAAGGGCGGATGAGGGCCCGCGCAGCACAGCTGCGCGGGTGCGTCTTGCGCGAGGTGTCAGAGTGGCTTCGCGCCGCTCGCGCGGCGCGCCTTCATCCGGCGCTGCGCGCCACCGTCTCCCGCCGGACGGCAGGAGAAGGGGCGGCCGCCCGCCATGACGCTCCGCCCCACCCGCCGCACCGTCGCCCTCGGCGGCCTCGCCGGCGTCACGGCGACGGTCCTCGGCTGGCGGTCCACCCGCGCCGCCGCGCCGGCACCGCTCGCCCGCGTCGGAGCGCTGCCGGTTGGTCGTGAGGTGCCGTTGTCGCTGGTCGCCGCCGAGCGCACCGTCGCGCTGCCGGCCTTCGGCGGGCGGTCGATGCGGCTGATGACCTTCCTCGGGGGCGACCGTTTCCCCCACGTCGTCCGCATCCGCCGCGGCGACACCCTCGTCACCACCCTCGACAATCGGCTGCCGGCATGGGCGGAGGAGATGTCCGTCCACTGGCACGGGCTGCGCATCCCGAACGCCGAGGACGGCGTGCCCTACCTCACCCAGAAGCCGGTGCCGCCGGGCGAACGCTACGGCTACCGCTTCACGCCGCCGGACACCGGCACGTTCTGGTTCCACACCCACTGCAACACCGCCGAGACGCTCGGCCGCGGCCTCCTCGGTGTGCTGATCGTCGAGGGCGACGAAACCGTCCCCTATGACGCCGACGTGCTCGTCTGCCTGAAGGACTGGCGGATCGGCGAGGACGGTGCCTTCCTGCCCTTCTTGACCGACGAGGGCGCCGCGCGCGCCGGCAGCTTCGGCACGGTGCGCTCGGCGAACGGCGCGGCGGCGCTTCGGATCGATCTCCCCGCGCACGGCGACTGCCGCCTGCGCCTGATCAACGTCGACCCGACGCGCATCCCTGAGATCGGCGTCGAAGGCGCCGGGGCGGCGATCGTCGCCATCGACGGTGTGGCGGTCCCGCCGTTCCCGCTGAAATCCTGGCGCCTCGGCCCGGCGATGCGCCTCGACCTCGTCGTTCGGGCCCCCGCGGACGGCGGCGAGGCGCGCCTCGTCGACTACCACGCCCCCCAGCCGGTGACCCTCGCGACGCTATCCGGCACCGGCGAGGCGCGCCGCACCGGCGCCTTCGACCCGGCGCCGCTCCTGATGGCCGACCTCGCCGAGCCGGATCTGTTGAACGCGCTGCCGCTCGGGTTCACCTTCGGTGCCACCGCGACCGGCGCGAGCGTCGCCGAGATCGCCGACGACACCGAGACGCCGCCGCTCGGCCCGCTCTGCGTCACCGACCGCTCGTTCTGGGCGATCAACCGCGAGCCGTGGCCCGATGGCGGCCACGCCCGCCTGCCGCCGCCGCTCGCGGTGCTGGAGCGCGGCCGCACCTACCGGCTGACGCTCCACAACGTCACGCCGCACCCGCATCCGATCCACATCCACGGCCACTTCTTCCGCGTGCTGTCCTCCAGCCGGCGCGAGATCGTGCCGCACTGGGCGGACACCGTGCTTTTGACGCCGAAGGAGCGGCTGGAGGTGGCGCTGGTGGCCGACAATCCCGGCGACTGGATGCTCCACTGCCACATCATCGAGCACCAGGAGACCGGCATGATGGGCTACGTCAGGGTCACGTGAGGAAGCCAGCCGTGAAAGCGATCGCCGCACCGCTTCTCCTCGCCGCCGTCCTGGCGGCCAGCGGAGCCGTGGCGGCCGGCGGGCTCGATGCCGTCGTCGGCAAGGCGGTGTTCGAGCGCGTCTGGGTCGCCGCCGGCGCCTCGACGGGTTCGGCCGACGGTCTCGGTCCGCTCCACAACGCCCGCTCCTGCGCCGGCTGCCACCAGGGCGGCGGGGCGGCGCGGATCACGGTGACCGAGCGCGGCGACCTCGCCGGTGCCGGGCTGGTGGTGCGGCTGGCGGACGCCGCCGGTCGCGGCGACCCCGTTTATGGCGACCAGATCCAGACCCGCGGCCTCCCCGGCCAAAGGGCTGAAGCAACAGTGGTTTTCGCCCTCGCCGGCACCGCGCGGGTAGGCGAGCCGGGACCCCGCGTGGCGCCGCGCCTCGAGGCGCTCGCCTTCGGTCCCGTCACGGCGGCGGCCGGCGTCCGCCGTGCCCCGTCGCTCATCGGCCGCGCCGCCTTCGACACCGTCGATCCCGCGGCGATCCTGGCGCTCGCCGACCCGGACGACGCCGACGGCGACGGCGTCTCCGGCCGCGTCCACTGGGTCGGCGAAGGGGCAGGGGGCCGCACCATCGGCCGGTACGGCTGGCGGGCCACCGGCGCCACCCTCGACCGCCAGGTCGCCGCCGCCTTCACCGTCGACCTCGGCCTCTCGACCGCAGCCTTCCCCGATCCCGCCGGCGACTGCACGGTCGCCCAGACCGCCTGCCGCGACGCCCGCCATGGCGGCGGCGACCGCGGCGGCCCGCACGAGGTGGCGCCGCCGATGACGGCCGCCCTCGCGGCCTACCTCGGCGACCTTCGGGCCCGGCCGCCCGCCGACGACGCGGCGGGCGCCGCCGTCTTTGCCGCCACCGGCTGCGCCGCCTGCCACGTCCCGGGGCTGCCCGTCGCCGGCGGCGACAGCGTGCCG
>CAMDHY010000103.1 GCA_945898215.1 Pseudoxanthobacter soli DSM 19599
GGGGGCGTCGGCGGTGTGATCGGTCGCCCGCTCGGAATAGACGATGTGCGCCTTCAGGACCGCCACGCAGGCCTCGAGCTCGGCGGCGAGCACGTGCATGTTCGGCAGGTCGATGATCAGCTTCTTCAGGCCCTTGGTGCCGTCCTCGCTGAACATCCCGACTTCGTAGCAGTGCTCGTTCGTCTCGGGATCGATCCCGTACATCACCCGCATCCGCGACAAGCGGATGAGCGACTTCGCCTCCATCAACGCCATCTGAACCTTCCCCTGCTGAGCCGGCCCCCGCGAGCCGTCCCGGTTGTCCCCCTCCGGTCCACGCGGACGCAGGCCAACTGCGGCCTGCCTCGTGCGCGGCGCCCGGGACGAACGCCCCGACGTCGGCGCCATGCGTCCCGGGGCGACCTTAACGCCGCCTGCCCCATCGCGCGAGGCCCCGGAAGCCGTCTGCGGCGGTGCGGCGGAGAGACGGCTTCGAAGAGGACCGGGACGTGGCGTAGAATGCCGGCGCGTCGGTCAAGTCGGCGCGATCGGAAGGATCGCGGAGACGGCCGGGCGGGACGGTCCGTCGAGCAGGAGGTGCCGGGCATGATCCTCATCGGCCAGTACGATTCGCCCTTCGTGCGGCGCGTCGGCATCGCCCTGACGCTCACCGGCATGGCATTCGAGCACCGGCCGTGGTCGGCGTTCGGCGATGCCGACAAGATCCGTGCCTTCAATCCGCTGGTGCGCGTGCCGGCGCTGGTGCTCGACGACGGCGAGGTGGTGATCGAGAGCCACGCCATCCTCGACTGGCTCGACAGCCAGGTGCCGCCCGATGCGGTGATGCTGCCGGCGGTGCAGCCCGACCGGCGGCGGGCCTTGAAGACGATCACGCTCGCCACGGGCATCGCCGACAAGGCGGTGAGCCTGTTCTACGAGAAGCGCCTGCACGAGCAGGTCTCCGACGTCTGGGTCGCGCGCTGCCGCAGCCAGATCCTCAGGGCGCTGGCGCTGCTGGAAGCCGATCGCGCCGCCCGCGCCGGCGATTTCTGGTTCGGCGACCGCATCGGCCACGCCGACATCGCGGTGGCGGCGACGCTGCGCTTCCTCGGCGAGGCCCACCCCGGCCTCGCCCCTCTCGTCGCCTACCCGTCCCTCGCCGCCGACGCCGCCCGCCTCGAGGCGATGGAGGTGTTCCGCGAGATCAGCCAGCCGTTCATCCCGCCGGCGTGAGGGCGGGGGCGGGAAGGGCGTCAGGGCGTGAACGGGTTGACGATGACGAGGGCCTCGACGCACTGGCCGTGATTGAGATCCTCGGTGAAAAGCGTCCGGCAACCGGCGCGCAGGGCCGCGGCGACGATGAGGCCGTCATAGACGGAAATGTTGTGCCGATAGGCGATGGCGACGCCGTCCTCGTGCAGCGGCAGGTCGACGGGCACCACCACGCAGACCGCCCGGAAGGTGTCGACGAACTCGCAGACGTCGGCCAGCTGCAGCCCGAGCTTGCGCCGGCAGACGGAGGCGAACTCGTTGAGGACCTGGACGCTGATGGTGCCTCCCTCGGCCAGAAGCGCCTCGGCCCGCCCGGCCTTGGTCGCGTCGTCGGACAGGAGATAGAGCAGGACGTTGGTGTCGAAGAAGATCTCAGCGCTCATGCGCTTCGAGCCGGTCGAACCGGAAGCCGGGCGGCAGTCGGCCGCGGTACTTCCGCAGCCTGGCGAGGAGGTCCGCGCGCGAGGGCGCCCGGCTCACCTCGAGGGCGCGCTCGCCGGCGACTTGGATCTCGATGCTGTCGCCGGGTTTCAGTTCGAGGGCTTCGACGACGGCGCTCGGCAGCCGGACGGCGAGGCTGTTCCCCCACTTCGCGACCTGCATGGCATGACCTCGATGCTATACGACGTCGCAGTGTATATCATACCAGAGCGCGTGGACGTCAAACGCCGCAGACGCCCCGCCCCGAGACGACGCCTGTCCTTCCAGCAGATCAGATAGCCCCCAATCCTTCCGGCGTATGGGCAGGGGCTATGCCGTCTCGCCGGTCGCGCGGGTCGGAAGAGCGGCAAGCTCCGGCCCCAGCCCTTCCTCGGCGAGGCGCAGATCGAAGGCGCTCTGCAGGTTGAGCCAGAACTGCGGCGCGTTGCCGAACCAGTGGCCGAGCCTGAGCGCGGTGTCGCCGGTGATCGCCCGCTTGCCGTTGACGATCTGGCTGATCCGGTTGGCCGGCACGCGGATCTGTCGCGCGAACTCGGTCGGCGTGATGCCGATCTCGGCGAGTTCGTCGGCAAGGATCTCGCCGGGATGGATGGCGGGTCTCGGCATGGCTGACCTCAATGATAGTCCACGATCTCGACGTTGGAGGGACCCGCGGCGCCGGCGGGCCACTCGAAGCAGATCCGCCACTCGTCGTTGATGCGGATGCTGAACTGGCTGGCCCGGTCGCCCCGCAAGGCTTCCAGCCGATTGCTCGGGAGCCCGCGGAGATCCTCGAGGCTCGTCGCCGCGGCCAGAATGTCGAGACGCTTCGAGGCCTGGTGCGCGAAGCCATGGAAGGCGACGACGCGGTCGCCATCCGCGAACATCCGGGTCCGCTTGTCGCGAAAGCTGCGGATCATGGCGTGATGATGCGGGCATATCCGTATGACGTCAAGCGGACAGATTCAGATTGTCGCTGCCCCCAAAACGAAAACGGGCCCAGTAAACCGGGCCCGCTCGTCGGCGGAAAGTCGAGGGGAGGGCGGACCCGCCCGCGTCGCTCACATGCCCTTGACGATCTCCTCGGTGACCTTCTTGGCGTCGCCGAACAGCATCATCGTGTTGTCGCGGAAGAACAGCTCGTTCTCGACGCCGGCATAGCCCGAGCCCATGCCGCGCTTGATGAACAGGACCGTCTTCGCCTTCTCGACGTCGAGGATCGGCATACCGTAGATCGGCGAGGACTTGTCGGTCTTGGCCGCCGGGTTGGTGACGTCGTTGGCGCCGATGACGTAGGCGACGTCGGCCTGGGCGAACTCGGAGTTGATGTCCTCGAGCTCGAAGACCTCGTCGTAGGGCACGTTCGCCTCGGCGAGCAGCACGTTCATGTGGCCCGGCATGCGGCCCGCCACCGGATGGATGGCGTACTTCACCTCGACGCCCTCCTTCTTCAGCTGGTCGGCCATCTCGCGCAGCGCGTGCTGGGCCTGGGCGACCGCCATGCCGTAGCCCGGCACGATGATCACCTTCGAGGCGTTCTTCATGATGAAGGCGGCGTCCTCGGCCGAGCCCTTCTTCACCGGCCGCGCCTCGACCGCGCCGCCGGCGGGACCCACCGTCTCGCCGCCGAAGCCGCCGAGGATGACCGAGATGAACGAGCGGTTCATCCCCTTGCACATGATGTAGGAGAGGATCGCGCCGGACGAGCCGACGAGCGCGCCGGTGATGATCAGGGCCGAGTTGCCGAGCGTGAAGCCGATGCCGGCCGCCGCCCACCCCGAGTAGGAGTTGAGCATCGACACGACGACCGGCATGTCGGCGCCGCCGATCGGGACGATGATCAGGCCGCCGAGCACCAGCGAGACGATGACGATGAGCCAGAAGATCGGGTGGCTCTCGGTCATCACCAGGGCGACGACGAGGACGACGAGCAGGATGGCGAGGCCGGCGTTCACCAAGTGGCGGCCCGGCAGCATGATCGGGCGGCCCGACATGTTGCCGTTCAGCTTCAGGAAGGCGATCACCGAGCCGGTGAAGGTAATGGCGCCGATGGCGACGCCGATCGACATCTCGACCAGCGCCTGGGCGTGCACGGCGCCGCGCGCGCCGATGCCGAAGGCTTCCGGCGCATAGAGCGCGCCGGCGGCGACGAACACGGCGGCGAGGCCGACCAGCGAGTGGAAGGCGGCGACGAGCTGCGGCATCGCCGTCATGGCGATGCGCCGGGCGATCACCGCGCCGACCGCGCCGCCGGCGACGAGGCCGAGCACGATCAGCGCCAGCGCGCCGGGCGACGGCCGGGCGACGGCGAGCGTCGTCAGGATGGCGATGGCCATGCCGGCCATGCCCATGTAGTTGCCCCGCCGCGACGTCGCGGGGCTCGACAGCCCGCGCAGCGCCAGGACGAACAGGACGGCGGAGACGAGATAGAGGACGGCGGCGAGATTGGCGTTCATCGCCTCAGCCCTTCTTCTTGTACATGGCGAGCATGCGGCTCGTGACGAGGAAGCCGCCGAAGATGTTCACGGCCGCCATGACGAGAGCGATGAAGCCGAAGCCACGGGCCCAGGCGGCGCCCTCGCCGGCGGCGAGATCGACGCCGACGGCGAGCAGCGCGCCGACGACGATCACCGAGGAGATGGCGTTGGTGACGGCCATCAGCGGCGTGTGCAGCGCCGGCGTCACCGACCAGACGACGAAGTAGCCGACGAAGATCGCCAGCACGAAGATCGACAAGCGGAAGACGAAGGGGTCGATGGCGCCCCCGGTCGCCGCGTGGGCGGCGGCGGCGAGCATGTCGCCGCCCCCGCTCACCGCCGCATCGACGTAGTTCTGTGCCGCGTCGGCGGCGTGCTTGGCGGTCTCGGCGGCGGCGCGGGCGGCGTCGGCCGCCTCCTGTGCGCGCTGCAGGGCCTCGGCGGGAGTGTCGGTCATTCTGGCCCCCTCAGCTCTGGAAGGACGGGTGGACGATGGCGCCGTCGCGGGTCAGCACGGTCGCCTTGACGAGTTCGTCCTCGTAGTTGACGGCGAGCGCCTTCTTCTCCTTGTCGATCAGCGTCTCGACGAAGGCGTAAAGGTTTTTGGCGTAGAGCTGCGAGGCGGAGGCGGCGATGCGGCCGGCGACGTTGAGGTGGCCGACCACCTTGACGTGGCCGATGTCGACGACCTCGCCGGGGACCGCGCCCTCGACGTTGCCGCCGCGTTCGACGGCGAGATCGACCAGCACCGAGCCGGGCTTCATCGTCGCGATCATCGCCGACGTGACGAGGCGCGGTGCCGGGCGGCCGGGGATCAGCGCCGTGGTGATGACGATGTCCTGCTTCTTGATGTGCTCGGCGACGAGGGCCGCCTGCTTCGCCTGATACTCCGGCGACATCGGCTTGGCGTAGCCGGCGGCGGTCTCGGCCTGCTTGAACTCGTCGTCCTCGACGGCGACGAACTTGCCGCCGAGGCTCTCCACCTGTTCCTTCGAGGCCGGGCGCA
Source organism: Pseudoxanthobacter soli DSM 19599 (assembly GCA_945898215.1). Lineage (GTDB taxonomy): Bacteria > Pseudomonadota > Alphaproteobacteria > Rhizobiales > Segnochrobactraceae > CAMDHY01. Next base: position 5,155 of record CAMDHY010000103.1, read on the forward strand.
CGTCGGTCGCCGAGACCACCGCGCCGAGGCGGCGGGCGGTGGCGATCGCCTGCAGGCCGGCGACGCCGGCACCCATGACGAAGACGCGGGCGGCCGGCACGGTGCCGGCGGCGGTCATCATCATCGGCATGGCGCGATCGTAGACATAGGCCGCGTCGAGCACCGCCTGGTAGCCGGCGAGGTTCGCCTGGGAGGACAGCACGTCCATCACCTGGGCGCGGGTGATACGCGGCATCAGCTCCATCGCCACCGCGACGAGGCCGGCGTCGGCCATCTGCTGCAGCGCCTCGCGGTTGCCGTAGGGGTCCATGATGCCGACGACGAGGGCGCCGCGCTTGATGTGGGCGGCGAGCTCCGGCGTCGGCCGGCGCACCGTCAGCACCACGTCGGCATCCGCCAGCGCGCTGCCGGCGTCGGGGGCGATGGTGGCCCCGGCGGCGACATAATCCTCGTCGAGGATGCGCGACGCGACGCCCGCTCCGGCCTCGACCGCGACCGTCGCGCCGAGACCGACGAGGCGCTTCACCGTATCGGGGGTCGCGGCGACGCGTGCTTCCCCGCCTGCCGTCTCGCGCGGCACTGCAACCTTCATGCCCTGCTCCCTGGGTGCTGCCGCGGTGCCCCGTCACGAGGCCCCGGCGCGGCAAAGTTTGGCCCCCTCCGGCGGGCACCGGAGAGCGGGCGGACGTCCGGGGCGAACCCCGGCCGCGTGCGATGTCAGGTGAGGAAGAAGCCCATCGCCGCGAGCAGGATCACCAGCGCCACGGTGGTCCACTTGGCGAGCGTGAGGAACCCGCTGTAGGTCCGCTCGTGCTCGGCGTAGTCCATCCTGGACATGTTGTCGTGCGTCATCAGCTCGTGCGTGTCGGCCATGGTGCCTCCCGGCGGCAATCGGCGATGTCCCATCTACGCGGTACGCGGCGAGCGGATCGACCGGCAGTGCCCCCGCCGGCCCGGCATCCGCGCGCCTGCGTGGCCCGCGCGTTCTCTTTAGTGACCGCATGCCCGTGTCGCAAGCGTACTACCGTCATACTCGGTGGCCGTAAAGCCGTTTCGTGACGGCCAGGCAGGGCACGACTCGGTGCCGTATCGGGCCGCGCCGTCGGCGGCAACCGGGCCCGGCGTCGGCGGGTCGCGACGAAGCGCCGTCGCCGCGGCGGCGCGGGACGATTGAGGGCGGCGGGGGATGCCGCTAGAACAGCGCCGCCGGGCCCGCTTCAACGGGCCGTCGCGGTGATGGGGCGTAGCCAAGTGGTAAGGCAGCGGATTTTGATTCCGCCATTCCCAGGTTCGAATCCTGGCGCCCCAGCCAATCCGGCTCCCGGCACCAGGGAACGCAAGGGAGTGGCCGTGTCGCGAGGCTGCCCGACGTCGTCCAAGTGGCGGTGGATCCGCGCCACCTCCGCGCTGACGGGGCGGGTGTTGTTCTGGTCGGCAGCGCTGTCGGGCGCAGTCCTCGGCGCCATTGGCCCGGTCCCAGCACGCGCGGAGGAGGCCACTGCCTGCGCAGAGATACGCGCGGTCGAGGGCAAGACTGTCTTTCGTTCGGCTGTCCTGCCGGACATGGTTGTCGATCTCTCATTCAAGTGTTCAAAGACGGCCTGCCGAGCATCGCTCACCCACGCGGATCAATCGCTGAAGGTCTTCGAGATCGAAAGCGGAAAGCGGATCGAGGTCTGCACGCGGGAATATGTGCCCAGTGGCAGACCGACCTTTGCTGACTGTGGTCTTGATATGAAAGCCTTCGAGTTCCAGATGCAGACCCGCGTCGGCGCCGGGTTCGACCGGTATTTCGAGGCCGACTTCGTCTGGCTCGCGGGTGAGGTACGACAGGCTACCCGCTGCATCAGGTTGATCGATAGCCGTTTCGAATTCGACGGCTCAGAACATGCGCTTCAACCCCAGAAGTCATGGATCGCCGAGCCGTTCAGAATAACAACCTACGAGTTCGACAACGCAAAAAAATTCTAGCCGAAAGCAACAGCCTCGCCTTCTGCGGCGATTGCGAATGCCAGGCCCTCACTCCGCGATGTAGATCGCGTCCACGAGTGCGATCGAGGCGCGGGGGTTGCCGGCCTCGTCGGCGCGGATCGGCGAGACGAAGCCCAGCACGCCGTAGCCAAAGGGCTCGAGGAAGGCCGTCATCTTCTCGAAGGGGCAGGCGCGGGTCTCGCCGGGGGCGAGCGCCGTCACCACCTGGATGGCGCGGATGCGCTGCGAGGCGAGGTAGTCGATCATGCCGACCAGCACGTCGAGGTCCCAGCCGTTGGTGCTCGACTTGAAGAGGTCGATGATCTCGACGCCGCGGGCGCGGAAATAGGCGTCGCCGCGCAGCATCGGCACCACCTCGGTGTTGCCGCGCACCTCGCCCTCGGCGACGATGCGGTTGCCGTTGGCGGTGCCGCGGGCCGTCATCAGCACGTTGCCGTCGACGCTGCCGAGGCACGCCTGCTCGACGACGACGCCGTCGAGCCCCGCCACGGCCTCCTGCAACTGCTGGAAGCTCCGGGTGACCGGCTCGAAGGCGAACACGGTCGCGTCCGGGCCGACCGTCTCGACGAGCTCGCGCGTCGACCGGCCGACGTTGGCCCCGACATCGACGAGCACCGTCGGTGCGAAGGCCGGAACGACCTTCGCGATCTCTCGGATTGCCTTCGACACATGCGTCTCCGTCGGCTGAGCAGGCCGCGGTGGGAGGAACCGCGAAAGCTGTTGAGACAGATTGCAGCTTTCTACCGCGAGCGTAAGATCTTGGCCACCTCGCGTCCAGAGCCGGACGGGCCGCGGTGCACCAAAATTTGACACCGACCGTCGTTGCGGGCGCGGCGCGCCGGACCGGCCGACGGCGCCTGCCCGCGTCCGGCTCTCCGCTGCCGCGCCCGGAGATGACGGCCCGGTTGCGATCCGCTAGCGTGACCGCATGAGCGGCGAACAGTCCCATCACGGCCACCCGCATCCTGGGCACCCGGACCACGCCCACGAGCACGACCATCCGCACGGCGAGGGCTCGGAGCTCTCGCCGATCGAACTGCGGGTGCGCGCCCTCGAGAGCCTGCTGGTCGAGAAGGGCTACGTCGATCCGGCCGCCCTCGACGTGCTGATCGACACCTACGAGACCAAGGTCGGGCCCCGCAACGGCGCCCGCGTCGTCGCCCGCGCCTGGAGCGATCCGGCCTACCGCGACCGCCTCGCCGCCGACGCCACCGCGGCGATCGCCGAGCTCGGCATCAGCGGCCGCCAGGGCGAGCACATGGTGGCGGTGGAGAACACGGCCGCAGTCCACAACCTCGTCGTCTGCACGCTCTGTTCCTGTTACCCGTGGTCGGTGCTCGGGCTGCCGCCGGTCTGGTACAAGGCGCCGCCCTACCGCTCGCGCGCCGTCGCCGAGCCGCGCGCCGTGCTCGCCGAGTTCGGTGTGGCGCTCCCCGCGGGCACGTCTGTCCGCGTCTGGGATTCGACCGCCGAGATGCGCTACCTCGTCGTCCCGATGCGCCCCGCCGGCACCGAGGGCTGGAGCGAGGAGGCGCTCGCCCACCTCGTCACCCGCGACAGCATGATCGGCACCGGCCTCGCCCGCGATCCGGCCGGCGCTTCGGCGGGCCGCCCGTGAACGGCGCCCAGGACCTCGGCGGCCAGCACGGCTTCGGACCCGTCGCGCCGGACGTCGACGAGCCGCTCTTTCATGCAGCGTGGGAGCGGCGGGCGATGGCCTTGACGCTCGCCATGGGTGCCACCGGCTCGTGGTCGATCGACACGTCCCGCCACGCCCGCGAGCGGATGCCGCCGGCCGACTATCTCGCCTCCAGCTACTACGAGATCTGGATCGCAGGGCTGGAGCGCCTGCTTGTCGAGCAGGGCCTCGCAACGGCCGAGGAGATCGCCGCCGGCCGGTCGCTGGCGCCGCCGGCGCCGGTGAAGCGCGTGCTCGCGGCCGCCGACGTGCCGGCCGTGCTCGCCCGCGGCGGCCCGACGGAACGGCCAGCGACGGCCCCGGCGCGGTTCGCCGTCGGGGACGGGGTGACGACCCGGCTCGCCAATCCGCACGGCCACACCCGCCTGCCGCGCTATCTCCGCGGCCGGCCGGGCGTGATCGAGCGGGTGCAGGGCTGCCACGTCTATCCCGACAGCTATGCCCACGGCGCCGGCGAGGCGCCGACGTGGCTCTATGCGGTGCGCTTCGCCGCCGAAGACCTCTGGGGTGCCGATGCCGAGCCCGACACCGCGATCGTCGCCGACCTCTTCGAGCCTTACCTCACGCCCGGCTGACGTGGCCGAACGGCCCTTTGATGAACCGTGGCAGGCGCAGGCCTTCGCCATGGCCGTCACCCTCGCCGACCGCGGCACCTTCACCTGGGGCGAGTGGGCCACAGCCCTCGGCGCCCGCCTCGCCGCGGAGCCGGAGGAGGGCTACTGGCCCTCGTGGCTGGCGACGCTGGAAACGCTGTCGGCCGGCAAGCGTCTCGTCGATGCCGCCGAACTCGCCACGCGCCGCGACGCCTGGGATCGCGCCGCCCGCGCCACGCCGCACGGCGCGCCGATCGTGCTCGGTGCCGAGCTGCGGCACGGCCAAGGTCACGACGACCCCGATCACCACCACTCTCATCACCACACTGCCGAGGGGCGCATGACGACGCTGCACGAGGGCTACTTCACCCGCGGCCTCGAGGCCGATCCTGTTCTCGCCGCGGCGATCGAGGGCGAACTCGCCCGCCAGCAGGGCGGCATCGAGCTGATCGCGTCCGAGAACATCGTCTCGAAGGCGGTGCTCGCGGCGCAGGGCTCCGTGCTCACCAACAAGACGGTCGAGGGTTTCGCCTATCACCGCTACTACGGCGGCGCCGAGTTCGCCGACGTCATCGAGGCGCTGGCAATCGAGCGCGCCTGCGCGCTGTTCGGCAGCCGCTTCGCCAACGTCCAGCCGCACTCCGGCTCGAACGCCAATGCCGGCGTCTTCCTGGGGCTGCTCAAGCTCGGCGACACCATCCTGTCGATGAACACCGCCGCCGGCGGCCACATCAGCCACGGCCACCCGGCGACACTCACCGGCCGCGACTACCGCATCGTCTCCTACGGCGTTGCCCGCGACAGCGAGCGCATCGATCTCGATGAAGTGCGCGCGCTTGCCCGCGCCCACCGCCCGAAGCTGATCGTCGCCGGCGGCTCCGCCTATCCGCGCGCCATCGACTTCGCCGGAGTGAAAGCGATCGCCACCGAGGTCGGTGCCCTCTTCATGGTCGACATGGCCCACTTCGCCGGCCTCGTCGCGACGAAGCTGCACCCGGACCCGCTGCCGCACGCCGACGTCGTCACCACCACCACCTACAAGTCGCTGCGCGGTGCCCGCGGCGGCATGGTGCTGTGGAACGACGAGGCCCTGTCGGACCGCATCAACTCCGGCATCTTCCCCGGCGTGCAAGGCTCGGTGATGATGCACGCGGTGGCCGGCAAGGCCGCCTGCCTCGGCGAGGCGCTGCGGCCCGAGTTCGTCGCCTACAACCGCGCGGTGCTGGCCAACGCCCAGGCGCTCGCGGCGTCGTTGCAGGACGCCGGCTTCCGCCTCGTCTCCGGCGGCACCGACACCGGGCTGATGCTCGCCGACACCGCCGTGCGCGGCGTCACCGGCGACGTCGCGGCGAAGGCGCTCGAAAAGGCGGGCCTCGCCGTCAACAAGAACCTGCTGCCGTTCGATAGCCGGCCGCCGGAGGCGCCCTCGGGGCTGCGTCTCTCCAGCAACGCCGGCACCGCCCGCGGCTTCGACGCTGGTGATTTCACCGCGATCGGCGGCTTCATCGCCCGCGTGCTCGCCGACCCGGCCGATGCCGCGGCGATCGCCACCGTCCGTGCCGACGTGCAGGCGCTCTGCCGGGCGCACCCGATCTACTGACGCGAGGCCGGCCGCCAAAACTGCCCGGGGCGCCGAATTGGCTCCGTTTGTGGCCTCTATTGCCGACAACTGCTCCCAGTTTGGATCAGCTTCCGATCGCCTTTCCCGCCCCGGCCCGACACTGTGCCGCCACGGCAGGCGGCGTGTCGTCGTCGTGCGTGCGGCCCCTCGGCACCTGTGCACGGGGGCGCTTCGAGGCGGGGGCTTCATCTTGATCGGACGGATGTCGACGATGGCGCGCGGGCGCCTTGGTCTTGGAGCGCCTGCGCGGGCAGGTCTTGGAGCGCCTGCGCGGGCGGGTCTGGGGATCGTCCTCGGCCTGGTCCTGCTGTTCGGCCAGGCGCCGGTGGCGCTGGTGCAGGCGGCCGAGAAGGTCCTGTTCACCGCCGTCATCGATGCCGGCTCGAGCGGCACGCGCCTCCATCTCTACAAGGTGAAGCCCGGCCCCTATCCGACGGTGACGGAGATCGGCGTCTTCGAGAATGACGACGCCGAGGACGGCATCGACGACTTCATCAACAATGTCGGCGGCCCCTGCCGCTGTCTCGGACCCGATGCGGTCGGTGAGACCGTGTTCAAGCCGCTCCTCGACGCGATCAAGCCGGTGCTCGCCAAGCGCGGCGCAAAGGCGTCTGACGTGCCGGTCGACGTGCTGGCGACGGCGGGCATGCGCCGGGTGCAGAAGCCGATCGGCACCCACAGCCGCAAGGACGTGCTCGCCTATTACGACCTCATCCACACCTACATCGCCGGTCAGGGCTTCGCCGCCGGCGCGGCGCGGACCACCGACGGCAGCCGCGAAGAGGGCGTCTGGACCTGGGTCGACCTCAACGACAACTACCGCCAGCCCTTCACGACGAAGAAGACCCCGGTCGGCGTCGTCGAGGTCGGCGGTTCGTCCATGCAGGTGATCTATCCGACGGCAAAGCCCGTCGATCCGGCGAAGAACATCTATGCCGTCACCCTCAACGGCAGGACCTTCAACGTCTTCAGCCGCACCTTCCTCGGTCTCGGCCAGGACGATGCCCGCAAGGCGATGCGCGAGCAAAATCCGCCCGCCAACGGCGGCGCGTCGTGTTTCCCGACCGGCATGGAGCCCTCGCAGGACGACGGCGACGTCATCGGCGACCGGCTGGTGACGATCACCCGGACGGCGAAGTTCAACGGCGCCGCCTGCGGCAACCTCTATGACGGCATTCTCGCGGAGCTGTTCGCCACGGCCGGCGATCCGAAGGTCGCCCGCTCGACCGGCCCCTTCTACGGCGTCTCGGCGGTGCGCTACACGCTCGAGGGCATCGGCGTGCCGCCCGACGCGCCGTCGCCGAAGGTGCTGACCACGCTCATCCGCGAAAAGTGCGCCCCGGCCGGTGCCGTCCTGAACTTCGACATGGCGAACCGCAACGACCAGCGCCTCTGTGCCAGCGCCACCTACATGAAGGCGTTGCTCTACGGCCCCTCCGGCCTCTTCCACAAGCAGCCGAACCTGTTCGTCAAGGCGGCCGCCGACGAGGAAGAGAAGGACGGCAAGGTCAGGACGCTGGTGAACTGGACGCGCGGCTATTTGCTCTTGAAATACGCCCGCTGAGGCTTGGGCGAGACGAGCCGATCAGATGGCGACGGCGACGGCCCAAGGGCCGCTGCCGTGCGGCCGCGAGCGGACCAAACGGGGGTGCTGTCCATGAAGTCGTTGTTGAGGACCTTCTACGCTACGGTGGTGGTGGTGCTGGCCGGCGTCGCCGCTGCCGCGCTGCCGGCTGAGGCCGCCACCTACAAGCCGGCCGCCTGCACGGTGATCGACACCGATTTCGACATCGACGACATGATGGCGATCCCGCTCGTCATCGGAAACCGCTACGTCGCCGCCATCGTCACCAGCGAGGGCTACACCATGCCCGAGGCCGGCGGTGCGGCGCTGTCGCGCCTGATCGCCGAGCCCGGCCAGCGGCACATCCCGCTGATCATCGGCGCGGCCATCCACCTGCCGCTCAAGGAGATCGTCGCCACCTGGGGCCAGTTCGTCCTCGACTACCGCTCGATGATGAACAAGGCCTTCGCGCTGTTGTCGACGATGCTGCCGCCGTCGCCGCAGGGCCGCAACGACTATGCCTCCAAGGTCGTCGCCGCCGTCTCCGACTGCAAGTCCGTCGACATCCTCATCATCGGCACCTTCACGTCCTTCAACGACTACAGCCCGCTCATCCGCTCGAAGATCAAGAACGTCGTCATCATGGGCAAGCCGCTGCGCGGCGACACCAGCCAGAAGCCGGGCAACTTCTCCTTCAACTGCGAATACGACATGAAGGCGTGCAAGAAGGCCTTCGACAAGCGGCTGCCGGGCCTGACCTACTTCTTCGTCGATGTGCCGCGGACGAAGCTCGACGAGGATCCGGTCGGCCACCAGGACGTCGTCTACGGCCCCACCTCGACGATGGTGGAAGCCCTCGTCGGGCGCGGCCTGCCGAACACGCTGAAGCAGGCGCTCGTCGGTACCGTCCGCGACGGCCCCCTCGGCGCCGCCGTGAAGGGCGAGGACTACTGGGCGATCGACTGCTGCTTCGTCGCCGGTGGCAAGTCGCTGCTGTGGGACCAGACGGCGGCGTTGTTCCTGCTGCACGCTGACCTCTACAAGAAAGTCGGCGGCCCGGGCGGCCACTACGAGCCGACGGTGTCGCCCGAGGAACTGCGCAAGCTCTGGACGCAGGACACCAACAAGGCGGTGACCTACGTCGAGAAGCCGGGTAAGCCCTGACCCTCTCGGCGGCCGCGGCCGGACGCCGATCCCGGTCGCGGCGAGGCGCGCCATCGCGGCGCGCGCCGTCGCCGCGACGCCGCAGCGCTTGCGCCGGCGGCGGCGAGCGGCCAAAGGAGGCGCGGCGGCTGTCTCCCGCAGCCCGCCCGCCCCGAAGCCGCGAGTTCCCTGTTGTCGAAGCCCCCGATCCTCATCCTCAAGGACATCGCGCTGACGTTCGGCGGCACGCCGTTGCTCGCCGCGGCCGAACTGTCCGCCTCGGCCGGGGATCGCATCTGCCTCGTCGGCCGCAACGGCTCCGGCAAGTCGACGCTCCTGAAGATCGCTGCCGGCCTGATTGACATGGACGGCGGCAGCCGCTTCCTGCAGCCGGGCGCGACCCTGCGCTACCTGCCGCAGGAGCCGGACTTCTCGGGCTTTTCCACCGTCGACGCCTATGTCGCCGCCGGCCTCGCGCCGGGTGACGACGCCCACCGCGCCCGCACCCTGCTCGACGATCTCGGCCTCACCGGCGACGAGGACCCGAAGCGGCTGTCCGGCGGCGAGGCGCGCCGCGCCGCCATCGCCCGCACGCTCGCCCCCGATCCCGACATCCTGCTCATCGACGAGCCGACCAACCATCTCGACATCGCGGCGATCGAGTGGCTGGAGAAGACGCTCGCTCAGATGAAGGCCGCGATCATCACCATCAGCCACGACCGGCGCTTCCTCTCCAATCTCTCGCGCGCCACCGTCTGGCTCGACCGCGGCCGCACCCGGCGCATCGAGCGTGGCTTCTCCGCCTTCGAGGCCTGGCGCGACGAGGCCTATGCCGAGGAGGAGACGGCCAAGCACAAGATCGACCGCAAGCTCGCCGCCGAAGCCGACTGGCTGCGCTACGGCGTCACCGCCCGGCGCAAGCGCAACGTCCGCCGCCTCGGCGACCTCTATGCGCTCCGCGAATCCCGCAAGGCCATGCGCGGGCCGACCGGCAAGGTCGAGGCAACGGCGTCCGAGGCCTCGTCGTCCGGCGCCATGGTGGTGGAGGCCGAGGGGCTGTGGAAGTCCTACGAGGGCCGACCGATCGTCCGGGATCTGTCGATCCGCATCCGCCGCGGCGACCGCCTCGGCCTCATCGGCCCGAACGGCGCCGGCAAGACGACGCTGATCAAGCTCCTCACCGGCCAGTTCGCCGCCGACGACGGCCGCATCAAGATCGGCACCAACCTCGAGATCGCCACCCTGGAGCAGGGCCGCGACAGCCTCGACCCCGACAAGTCGCTGCAGGAGACGCTGACCGGCGGGCGCAGCGACAGCGTGATGGTGAACGGCGCGCCGCGCCACGTCGTCTCCTACATGACCGACTTCCTGTTTTCCCCCGAGCAGGCGCGCACGCCGGTCTCGGCGCTGTCGGGCGGCGAGCGCGGCCGGCTGACGCTCGCCCGCGCCCTGGCGCGGCCCTCGAACCTGCTGGTGCTCGACGAGCCCACCAACGACCTCGACCTCGAGACGCTCGACGTGCTGGAGGACATCCTCGGCGGCTATGCCGGCACGGTGTTCCTGGTCAGCCACGACCGTGACTTCCTCGACCGCGTCGTCGCCTCGGTGATCGCGCCGGAGGGCGACGGCCGCTGGACCGAGTACGCCGGCGGCTATTCCGACATGCTGGCGCAACGGGGCGGCGGCCTCACGCGGCGCAAGGTCGGCAAGGCGGGCCGGGGCGGGCGCGACCCCGGCATCGACGCCGGTGACGGTGCCTCCGCCGCTGCGGCATCGGACTCCGGCGCAGCGTCCGCATCGACGGGGGCGGCCGGTGGCGCCAAGCCGGCCAAGC
>CAMDHY010000104.1 GCA_945898215.1 Pseudoxanthobacter soli DSM 19599
CGCGGCGGCCGTGCTCGCCGGCGAGGGCGTCTCGGTGCGGGTGGTCGACATGCACACGATCAGCCCGCTCGACAAGGACGTCGTCCGGCGCGCCGCCGCCGAGACGAAGGCGATCCTGACGGTCGAGGAGCACAACATCACCGGCGGCCTCGGTAGCGCCGTCGCCGAGGTGCTGGTCGACCTGCCACGCGTGCCGTTCCGCCGCCACGGCGTGCCGGACGAATACGTGCCCGTCGGCCCGCCGGCTTCGCTCTATGCCCACTACCGTCTCGACGCCGCCGGCGTCGCCGCGGTGGCGCGCGAGTTCCTCGGCCGTGCGGCCTGACGCGCCCATCTTGCCGACAAGGGCGCGTGGCCGCGCTGCGGCCCAGCCGCGGCGCGGCGCCCCGGTGGCGCGAGGCTCAGGCGCTCCTCTGCAACCGGGCCTCATGCTCCTCGAGTTCGAGCAGATGCTCGATCACCACGCGGCTGCCGAGCATCAGGTCGGATTCAATCGCCGCCGTCAGGGCCGCAGCGTCGCCGGCCCGGATCGCTGCGAGCGCCGCGTCGTGCGGCGTCGCGTCGTAGCCGTGGCGCGTCAGGTAGGGCAGCGAGAAGACGGGAACGATCTGGCACCACAGGCTCTCGAGAATGCCGACCAGCACCGGGTTGTCGCTGCGCCGATAGAGGCCGAAGTGGAACTCCACGCCGAGGCGCAGCGCGTCATCGTAGCGGCCGAGGGTCTGCGCGGCGCAGAAGTCCGCCTGCAGCCGCTCCAGCGCGGCGATCTCGGTCTCGCCGAGGTTCGGCAACGCCGACGCGGCGGCGAGCGGTTCGAGCTTCAGGCGAACTTCGCGGATCTGCAGGTACTCCCGCGCCGTCGGCCGGCGCACGCGCACGAAGTGCCGGCTCTTGATCTCGATCGCCCGGTCACGGACGAGCTGGAACAGCGCCTCGCGGACCGGTGTCTCGCTGGTGCCGAGGGAGGCCGCGAGCTCGCGCACCTTCAGCCGCTGGTGCGGGACCATCTGACCGTGCATCAGCGCATGCTGCAGGCGCCGGTAGATCTGCTCGACCAGACTGCTCTGCTGCAGCGGCGGGGCGAAGGGGAGCGGATCGGCGGTCATGCGGTTCCTAGGGTTCGGAAGGCAGGTTGGCGGCGAGCCTATCAGCCCGTTGGGCGAGTCGCCCAGAACGGGGCGCCACTGAAGCCTCCGTTGACTTCTGATATATCAGGTATCAGGTTGAGGGCAACGCAGCGGATGCGAGCCCGGCCGATGTCGAGACTGTTCCCCCACCTCTTCTCCCCGCTCACCATCCGGGACATCGAGGTGCGCAATCGCATCCTGTCGACCGGCCACCACACGCTCCTCGCCCGCGACAGCAAGCCGACGGACGAACTCGTCGCCTACCACGAGGCGCGGGCAAGGGGCGGGGCGGGGTTGATCGTGCTCGAATGCACGGCGGTCCACGAAACGGCCTTCTACCACGGCACCAACATCAACGGCTTCACCGACGACTGCATCCCGGGCTTCCGCAAGCTGGCGGACGTGATCCACGCGAACGGGGCGAAGACCTTCGGGCAACTGTTCCACCCCGGCTGCGAGGTGATGGGGATCGCCGGCGACGGCACCCGCACCGTCGCCTACGCCCCGTCGGCGGTGAAGCACGAGCGCTACCTCACCACCGCGGTGCCGATGTCGGGCGCACTGATCGCCGACGTGATCGCGGGATATGGCGCGACGGCGGCGCGGATGATCGAGGCCGGCCTCGACGGCGTCGAGGTGATGGCGAGCCACGGCTACCTGCCGTCGCAGTTCCTAAACCCGCGCATCAACCGGCGCGACGACGAATGGGGCGGCCCCTTCGAGAACCGCCTGCGGTTCCTGCGCGCCGTTGTCGCCTCGGTGCGGACCGCGATCGGGCCGGGTCCGGTGGTTGGCCTGCGCATCTCCGGTGATGAGGAAGACGCCCGCGGCCTGCATCTCGACGAGTGCCTCGCGGCGATCGACACGCTGCACGGCGAGCGGGCGTTCGACTACTATAACGTCACCGCGGGCTCCTCCTCCTCGGCGATGGCAGTGGTCCACATCGTGCCGCCGATGAGCTTTGCCCCCGCCTACGTGGCGCCGTATGCGCGGAAGGTGCGCGAGCGGGTCGACGTGCCGGTGTTCGTCGTCGGCCGCATCAACCAGCCGCACGAGGCGGAGGCGGTGATCCGCAACGGCGATGCCGACATGTGCGGCATGACGCGGGCGATGATCTCCGATCCCGAGATGCCGCGGAAGGCGCGCGAGGACCGGACCGACGACATCCGCGCCTGCGTCGCCTGCAACCAGGCGTGCATCGGTCACCTCTATCTCGGCGCACCGGTCTCGTGCATCCAGCGGCCCGAGACCGGTCGCGAGCGCCGCTTCGGATCGCCGCGCACGGCGGCGACGGCGCGTCGCGTCGCCGTCGTCGGCGGCGGGCCGGCGGGTATGAAGGCGGCGGCCGCCGCCGCGGAGCGCGGCCATCTCGTGACACTGTTCGAGGCGGGCCGGCGGCTCGGCGGACAGGTTCTCTACGCCCAGATGTTGCCCGGACGCGCCGAATTCGGTGGCGTCGTGACCAACCTCGCCCGCGAGGTCGAGCGCGCCCAGGTGCGGGTGGAGCTCGGCGTGCGGGCGACGGCCGCCGACATCGTCGCGACCGGGGCCGACGCTGTGATCGTCGCCACCGGCGCGACCCCGATGCGGCCCGACCTCGAGCTTTCCGAGGGACGCGCCGTCTACGACGCGTGGCAGGTGCTGGACGGCGAGGCGCCCATCGGCCGCCACGTCGCCATCGCCGACTGGCGCGGCGATTGGGTCGGCATGGGCCTCGCCGAACGCTTCGTGCGCGAGGGCCGGCAGGTGACGCTCGCCACCTCCACCCAGGGCCCGGCCGTCAGCCTGATGCCCTACATCCGCGACCAGTGGGTGTCGCTGCTGCAGGGTCTCGGCGTCCGGTTCGTCAGCTACGCCCGGCCCTACGGCGCGGACGCCTCGGACGTCTATTTCGAGCACACCTACTCCGGCGAGGCGATCGTCGTTTCCGACGCCGACACCTTCGTCGTGTCCTACGGCAACGAGCCGCGGCCAGACCCCTTCGCGGGAGACGACCTCGGCGGAGCGACGGTGCGTCTCATCGGCGACGCCGCTTCGCCCCGCACCGTCGAAGAGGCCGTGCTCGAGGGTCTCGTGGCGGCCGATGCCGTCGGCCGGGCTTGAGGAGGATCGACTTGCCAGCGAAACACTTCAAGCTGAGCGATCTGGACCTGACGTACTCGGAGCGGGGCTCGTTCCTGTCCGAGTACGTCGACAGGCGCAACAGCGAGCACTTTGCGGCCGGGGTCGCCTCATTCCGCGACGCCGACATCCCGTTCCGCATCTGGTACGACGAGGTGATCTCCTGCCTGTCGACCGAGAACGGCCTCGAAATCGTCATCGACGGGACAAGCCATCTGCTCTCCGCCGGCGACGCCATCTGGATCCCGAAGGACACCGACCTCGTCTATCGATCCGCCGGCACGTCCGTCTTCTTCTATGCCGTCAGCCCGGCCGACTGGAAGGACCGCCGCCCGGCCTGAGTGGATCAACCCGCCGAAGCAGAAGCCAAACACAGAGAGGGGAAAACACCATGACGTTCCATTCCGCCGCGCGTCCGCCACGCTCCCTGGTCCGCCGTTACCGCACCGCGCTGCTCGGCGCCGTCCTCGCCACCGGCACGCTCGCCGGCTTCGGCGCGGCCACGGCGCAGGAGGCGCCGCTGGTGATCGCCCGCAACCTCGATCTCGACTCGCTCGATCCGCATCGCGGCTTCTGCGACACCTGCCAGATCTATTTCAGCGCCGTGTACGAGACGCTGGTCGGTATCGGCGCCGACAACAAGACGATCGGCCCGAACATCGCCGAGAGCTACACGGTCAACGACAACCAGACCGTCTTCACCTTCAAGCTCAATCCAGCGGCGAAGTTCTCCGATGGCTCACCGGTCGAGGCGAAGGACGTCAAGTGGTCGCTCGAGCGCCTGAAGGGCATCAAGGGCAACCCGGCCTACTTCGTCGACTCGGTGACGTCGATCGAGACGCCCGACGACAAGACGGTGGTGATCACGCTGTCCGCCCCGAACTCCGAGTTCCTCGGCATGCTGACGGCCCCCTACACGGGCGTCGTCAATAGCGACGTGGCTGCTGCGGCAGGCGCCATCGCGGCCGAGAACGACCCGGCCGAAGGCTGGTTCCGCGACAACTCCGCCGGCTCGGGCCCCTACATCAACGGCGGCTGGAAGCCGGACGAGGAGCTGCGCTTCAAGGCCAACACCAACTACTGGCGCACGAAGCCTGACATCGCGGAAGTGGTGATCCGCCAGACCAAGGACGCGGTGGCGCAGGCGCAGGCGCTGGAAAGCGGCGCCGCCGACATCGCCATGCAGATCGATCCCGACACCGCGAAGTCGGTGACGAGCCCCGACGTCACCATCGAGCAGGCGCCGTCGTTCAACTTTCTCTACGTGGCGTTCAGCCCCGGCGCGAAGGGCCTGCCGGCCCCGATGACCGCCGAGGTGCGCGCGGCGCTGGCCATGGCGCTCGACTATGACGGCATCATCGAGTTCACCCTCGGCGGCGCCGGCAAGAAGCAGGCGGCTCCGATCCCGAACGGCTTCCCCGGCACCGCCGGCCTGCCGATGCCGGTCAGCGACCCGGCGAAGGCGAAGGAAGTGCTCGCCGGCGCCGGCTACGGCGACGTCACCATCGAAGCGCCGTTCCCGACCATGAACGTCTACGGCGTCGACCTCTCCATCCTGATGCAGAAGGTGCAGCAGGACCTCGCGGCAGTCGGCGTGAAGATCGAGCTGATGCCGATGACCTTCGCCGTGTGGCGCGAGCGGCTGCTCGGCGACGGCAACGCCATCACGGCGGCGTTCTTCGCGCCGGACTACTTCGGTTCGGCCCAGTACGTGCAGTTCTTCGGCATCTACGAAGGCACGCCGTGGTCGAAGCGCTCGCACATCGCCGACCGGGCCCCGGACATGCTGAACCCGCGTGAGCCGGCGCTGCTCGCCGAGGCGCTCGCCGCCCCGGCGGACCAGCAGGAAGTCGCCTTCAACGCCGTCGCGATGGAGATGATCGGCGACCGCATCATCATCCCGGTGGTGAGCCCGAACCTCGTGCTGGCCTACCGCAAGAACATCTCCGGCGTCCGCTACAGCGTCTGCTGCAACCTGCCGCTCGCCGAGATCAAGCGGGACTGAGCGACACGCCAACGTGAGACCCCGCCGCGCTGATCGTACAAAAAAGTACGAATGGCGCGGCGGTATGCTAGGGTGTTGCCGTCCACCGCGACGCGGGTGGCTCCATGCAGAGGGAGCAGTTCCTGCGCAGGCTCCGGCGGCTCGCCGGCAAGCGCTCGCTCGCCTTCGAGGTCGACAAGACCCTCGGCAAGGGCAGCCACTACCGGGTCCGGCTGGCCGGGCGGCTGACGACGGTACAGAGCGGCGATCTCAGTCCCGGCCACGTCCGGCGGATCTGCGAGCAGCTCGGGATCGACGCCGGCGACCTGTGAAGCGTGACTTTTGAAGCGTGCCGCGTTCCCCGCAACCGGCCGAGCAGACGGAGGGCAGACGGTCATGCAGGAATCCGAATGGGTCGTCGCGCTCGAGATCTCGGACGAGGACGGCGAGGTGTTCGTGCGCTGCCCCGACCTGCCGGAGGTCCTCACGGCAGGAAAGTGCACCGCCACGGCCCTGGCCAACGCCGAGGATGCCGTCGTCGTCGCCATCGCCGGCCGCATGAAGGACGAAGCCGACGTGCCCTCGCCCCGCGCCGCCGGCCACGGCGACACCGTGGTCGTGCTGCCGGCAGCCTTCGCCGCGAAGCTCGCGGTCTGGCGTCTGTGGCGCCGGAGCGGCCTCACCAAGGTGGCGCTGGCCGAGCAGCTCGGTCTCGCCGAAGCGGAGGTGCGCCGCATCCTCGACCCCGCCAAGCGCACCAAGCTCGACCGCCTCGACGCCGTCGCCCGGGTGCTCGGCCGTCGGCTGACGATCGAATCGATCGCGGCATGAGCATGATCGACCAGACCCATCCCGCCGACACCACGCCGGCGCACGGCATGCATGACGGCCGTGCCCTTTCGAAGCCTGGAAGCCTCGCCTGATGCTGCGCACCATCGTCCGACGCCTGATCGCGGTGCCGCTGTTGCTGCTCGGCGTCGTCACCATCGCCTTCCTGTTGTCGAACATGACGAAAGGCGATCCGCTGGTGGCGATCGTCGGCGAGCGGCAGATGACGAACCCGGAAGTGGTCGCCGCCGCCAAGGCGCGCTGGGGCCTCGACCGGCCGCTGCCCGAGCGCTACCTCGTCTATGTCGGCAATCTGCTCAGCGGCGACCTCGGCACCTCGTTCCGCACCAAGCGGCCGGTGGCGCAGGACCTGATGGTCCGCCTGCCGGCGACGCTGGAACTCGTCATCGCGGCGATGATCGTCGGCATCGTCGGGGGCATCTCCCTCGGCGTCGCGGCGGCGCATTTCCGCGACAAGGGCATGGACCACGCCGCCCGCGTGCTGGCCCTGCTCGGCTCCTCCGTGCCGGTGTTCTGGTCGGGGCTCTTGATGCTCTACGTCTTCTCGGTGCTGCTCGGCTGGCTGCCGGGGCCGGGGCGGCTCGATCCGCGCATGGCCGCACCACCGGCCGTGACCGGCTTCTACACCGTCGATGCCCTGCTGGCCGGCGACTGGCCGGCCTTCGTCGACGCCGCGAGGCGGCTGGTGCTGCCGGCGATCGTGCTCGGCTGGGCGGTGCTCGGCATCATCACCCGCCTCGTCCGGGCGAGCATGCTCGACGTGCTCGGCCAGGACTACATCCTCGCAGCCCGCTCCAAGGGCGCCACCGAGCGGCGGGTGCTGTTCAACCACGCGCTCCGCAACGCCATGATCCCGACGCTCACCATCATCGGCTTCTCCTTCGCCTACCTCATCACCGGCGCGGTGCTGACCGAGGCGGTGTTCTCGTGGCCGGGCATCGGCACCTACGCCGTCGATGCGGCCCGGGCCCTCGACTATCCGGCGATCATCGGCGTCACCATCGTCGGCGGCGCCGCCTTCCTCCTCACCAACCTCGTGACGGACGTCGCCTATGCGCTCGCCGACCCGCGCGTGAAGCTCGGCTGATGACCGACGCCGCCATCCCCACCACCACCCCCGTGGTCCGGTCGCGCCGGATGCGACCGCAGTGGCTGACGCTGCCGGTGATCATCGGCTTCGCCATCATCGCCTTCTGGGTGGTCGTGGCGGTTACGGTGCCGCTGTGGACGCCCTACGACCCGCTGATGATCGCCGGCCGCCGCCTGCAGGCGCCGAGCATGGCGCACTGGCTCGGGACCGACGCCCTCGGCCGCGACGTGCTGGTGCGCACCCTCTACGGCGCCCGCTATTCGCTGCCGATCGCCGTCATCGTCGTCGCCGTGGCGGTGGCGATCGGCTCGGCGCTCGGGGCGATCGCCGGCTATCTCGGCGGCCTCGTCGACAGCGTCATCATGCGCTTCGTCGACGTGACGCTCGCCTTCCCGCCGATCCTGCTCGCCATGGCCGTCACGGCGGCGCTCGGACCCGGCCTCGACAACGCGGCGATCGCCATGGTGGCGGTGTCGTGGCCGGTCTATGCGCGGCTGATGCGGGCGCAGGTGCTGTCGCTGCGCGGCCGCGAGCACGTCGAGGCGGCGATCGCCGCCGGCGCCTCGCGTCCGCGCGTCCTGATCCGCCACATCCTGCCGCTCGCCTGGAGCCCGACGCTCGTCAACGCCACCATGGACCTCGGCCAGATCGTGCTGCTCGCCGCGAGCCTCTCCTTCATCGGCCTTGGCGCGCTGCCGCCGACGCCGGAATGGGGGCAGATGATCTCGGAGGGGGCCGTCCACTTCTATTCCTGGTGGATCGCCTTCGGCCCCGGCATGGCGATCCTGTCGATGGTGCTCGGCTTCTCCTTCGTCGGCGACGGCCTGCGCGACCTCTTCGACCCGAGGAGCGGGACATGAGCGCCGCGCCCGCACGGGCCGGCGCCGACCGGCCGCCGCTGTTCGAGGTGCGCGACCTGCGCGTCGTCTTCCCCGGCCCCGCCGGCGGCCTCGAGGCGGTGAGCGGCGTCGACCTTGCCGTCGACCGCGGCGAGGTGCTGGCGGTCGTCGGCGAATCCGGCTCCGGCAAGAGCGTGACGATGCTCGCCGCGATGGGGCTGACCGGACCCGGCGTCACCGTCACCGGCTCGGTCAGGCTCGACGGCGAGGAGTACCTCGGCCGGCCGGAGGCGCTGCGCCGGCTGCGCGGCAAGCGCATGGCGATGATCTTCCAGGACCCGATGACGGCGCTCAACCCGGTGATGACGGTCGGCGCACAGATCACCGAGATGATCCGCATCCACGACCGCCAGGTGTCCCAGCGCCAGGCGATGAAGAAGGCCGTGGACCTCCTCGCGCTGGTCGCCGTGCCATTCCCCGAGCGGCGGGCGGCGCAGTATCCGCACGAGTTCTCCGGCGGCATGCGGCAGCGGGCGATGATCGCCATGGCGATGGCGAACGACCCGGAGGTGCTGATCGCCGACGAGCCGACGACGGCGCTCGACGTCACCATCCAGGCGCAGATCATCGAACTGCTCGACGGGCTCCGGCGCGAGCGCGGGCTGGCGCTCGTCCTGATCACCCACGACCTCGGCATCGTCGCCGGCCTCGCCGACCGCGTCGCCATCCTCTATGCCGGCCGCGTCGTCGAGCGGGCGCCGGTGCGCGAGGCCTACTACCGGCCGGCGCATCCCTACACCGCGAGCCTGCTCAAGGCGCTGCCCTCGCTCGAGGGCGACCGCGGCCGCCTCGTGCCGATCGACGGCAGTCCGCCCGGCCTCGCCTCCCGGCCGCCGGGCTGTTCCTTCCACCCGCGCTGCCCGATCGCCGTGCCGCGCTGCATGGTCGAGCGGCCGGCCTTGATCGCCGTCGGCGACCACGCCGCCGCGTGCCACCTCGCAGACCTCTCGGCGCGCACGCCCTTGCCGATGCCCGCCGCCGGGGGTGCCCGATGAGGCCCGTGCTGGATACCACCGGCGGTGGTGGCGGAGCTGGCGCACCGGCGGCGCCGCTTCTCGTCGTCGACGACCTCGTCAAGGCCTACCCGATCAAGCGTGGCATCCTGTTCGACCGCACCGTCGGCCACGTGCAGGCGGTGGCCGGCGTGTCGTTCGCGGTCGCCGCCGGCGAGACGCTCGGCCTCGTCGGCGAATCCGGCTGCGGCAAGTCCACGCTGGCGCGCTGCGTCGTCCGCCTGCTCGACCCGTCCGACGGCCGCATCCTGTTCAAGGGCCAGGACATCGCCAAACTGCGCCACGCGGAGCTGCAGCCGGTGCGGCGCAACCTGCAGATCGTCTTCCAGGACCCCTATGCCTCGCTGCACCCGCGGCTGACCACCGGCGACATCATCGCCGAGCCGATGCGCAATCTCGGCGTGCCGACAGCGGAGATCCCCGGGCGCGTCGCCGCGGTGATGGCGCTGGTCAAGCTCGACCCGGAGCATGCGAAGCGCTACCCGCACCAGTTCTCCGGCGGCCAGCGCCAGCGCATCGGCATCGCCCGCGCGCTGGCGCTCGAGCCGGAACTGGTGGTGCTCGACGAGCCGGTGTCGGCGCTCGACGTTTCGATCCAGGCGGGCGTGCTCAACCTGCTGAAGGACCTGCAGGACCGGCTCGGCCTCGCCTACCTGTTCATCGCCCACGACCTCGCGGTGGTCCGCCATCTCGCCGACCGGGTGGCGGTGATGTATCTCGGCCGCATCGTCGAGATCGCCCGGAACGAGGACCTCTACTCGCGGCCGCGCCACCCCTACACCCAGGCGCTCTTGTCGGCGGCGCCCGTGCCGGACCCCGACCGCGAGCGGGCGCGGCGGCGCATCGTGCTGACGGGCGACGTGCCCAATCCGGCGAGCCCGCCCTCCGGCTGCCGCTTCCGCACGCGCTGCCCGCGGGCGCAGGGGCTCTGCGCCGAGGTCGAGCCGGTGCTGACGGCAGACGCCGCCGGCCACGCGGTCGCCTGCCACTTCCCGGACTGAGCGGGTCGCGTGTGCCCGCTCCAGCTCGCATGCTGGGGCTCAGATGCGGCCCATCAGGACGAGCACCAGGAGCACGATCAGGATCACCCCGATCAAGCCGATGCCGCCGTGGCCGAAACCGTAGCCATAGCCGCCGAAGCGGCCGCTGAAGCCGCCGAGCAGGAAGATGATCAGCAGGATGACGAGGATGAGGCCGAGCGACATCGGTCGATCTCCCTGAGAGAGCCGTGCCGTGCCACCACCGGCCGGCCTCTGCCCCTCGCTGCACGCGCCGTCCGGCACGGCAGCCGCCGCGCCGGCTCCGACCGAGAAGCTACTTGCCCTCGATCGACACGCCCCCCTCGCCGATCTCGATGCTGACCCCGGGCTTCTGCCGCTCCTGATAGAGGAGATAGCCCGCGACGCCGGCGACGATGACCAGAACACCGATGACGAGATACAGGACGTTGCGGTTCATGGCCTGCGGTCCAACGTTTGTCGGAGGGCACCCGGCCGGGACGGCCGGGCGCTGGAATGCGAGTGCGTCCGCCACGCCGAGCGTGCGTCGCGCCTGATCGCTGTTCGCTTCGGAGTGGACGACGGGGCCCCGACGAAGCCTCGTCCTCCCGCGGCTACCTGCTCTTGCCTGCGGCGGCTTGCCCTTGCCAGCCGCTACTTGCCCCTGCCCTTGGCTACTTGCCCCTGAGGGTATCCTTGATGCCGCCGACGGCATTCTGGATTTCGCCCTCGACCTGATCGGCGGTCCCCTCGGACTCGAGCTTCGCGTCGCCGACGGCCTTGCCGACGGCTTCCTTGATCTTGCCCTTGACGACCTTGGCCGAACCGATCACGCGATCCTTGTCCATGATATGTTCCTCCCGCCTTCTGGTGCGATCACCCATTGTTCATGGGACGTGGCGGCGGGCATTGATGTCAGTCAAGTTCGCGAGTGTCGTCGCGATGACGCCGCGTCGCCATGCTGCGGCAGGCCTCTTCACCCGGCCTCCGGGCACCACCGCGGCCGTCCCTCGCGGTGCGCTACCAGCGCAGGAAGCGGCGGCCGGCGAGCGCCCCGAGGCCGGTGACGGCGGCCACGGCGATGCCGTACCAGACCGCGACGAACAGCGGCGAATCGTCGGGGCAGACGACGGCGTAGACGAGCGCGCCCGCCGCCCCCGCGGCGAGGCCGGCACCGGCGCCCGCCGCCGCCGGCGACGTCGGCGCACCGCGCGACAGCGTCGCGACCGCCGCCGCGAGCGGTAACACTGACAGCACGGGCACGGTGGCGAGGCAGCGCATTGCGTTGACCCCGACGAGCCGCGGTCCCCACGCCGCCGCCGGCAGCACCGCGAGTTCGGTGGCGACGCCGGCGGCGAGCGCCACTCCTACGGAACCGAGCCAGACGAGGCGGCGCCGCACCGGCACGCCCGGGCGCACAAGATCGAGCGCCAGGCCGGCGGCGGCGACGGCGGTGGCGAGCGGCAGGGCGAACTTGAAGACGATCCGCGGCGACCAGGCGAACGCCGCCACCTCGGCCCGCAAGCCGTGCAGCCAGAAATAGACGACGGCGACGCTCACTGTGGTTGCGAGAAGCGCCACCGCGAGCCGGGTCCCGAGAGGCACTCGCACCCGGCCGCCGTCGGCGGCGAGCGCACGCACGAGGTCGTCGGTCCTCATCGGTCCTCCTCCTTCGAGTAACGCGCGGAGAGCGCCGCGAGCCCCCGGTGCAGGGCGACGCGCACGGCGCCCTCCGACATCGACAGCCGCCGCGCGGCCTCCGTGATCGTCACGCCGGCCACCGCCAGCGCCTCGACGACGCTGCGCTGGCGCGGCGACAGCGTCGCGAGGGCGCGAGCGACGTCGTGGGCGGCGGCGCGCTCCTCGGCCGGCGCGCTCAGGGTTTCCACCAGCGGCTCGATCGACACCTCGCCGCGGCGACCCCGCCGGCGCAGGCTGTCGACGAGCTTGTAGCGGGTGATGGCGGCGACCCACGGCGCGAGCGGCAGTCCCGGGTCCCAGCTCGCCCGCCTCAGATGGATCGCCAGCAGCGTCTCCTGCACGATGTCTTCCACCTCCGCTGCGGGTGCGCCGGCCCGGGAGAGGCCCCGCCGCACCGAGGCGCGGATCGACGGCGTCAGGCGGGCGAGCAGCCGCCGATAGGCGGCGTCGTCGCCGGCCAGCGACGACCGCATCAGCTCGTCCCACTCACGTTCCGCCGGGTCCGCCACTGATCCCTCTTCGCCGTCCGGGCGCCCTTCGTTACGGCGCGAGAGACCGCCCGCGCGGCACGGACTGCGGACAGCGCGATCACGAGCCGGTGAGCACCGTAACGCGAGCGCGGCTGGCGCCGAAAGGAGGAGCGTGACCGGGCCTCATCGAAGCCCGCCGAAGCGTTCCCTGGGAGATGATCATGACCGCCGCCGCCCTCGACCCCCGTGCCCGCCTCGCCGCCCGCATAGCACTCGCCGCGGCGATGCTGCTGGTGGCCCTCGTCGCCACCCTCTCGTTCGCCCGCGCCGAGGTCGGCACGCCGTTCACGCCCGCGGCCTTCGAGGCGGCGCAGAAGGCGGGCAAGCCGATCCTCATCGACGTCAATGCCCCGTGGTGCCCGGTCTGCCGGGCCCAGGCCCCTACCCTCGCAGCCCTGCCGGCGGTCCCGGCGTTCAAGGGACTGACCGTCTTCAGTGTCGACTTCGACACCCAGAAGGACGTGCTGCGTTCGCTCGGCGTGCAGAAGCAGAGCACGCTCATCGTCTTCGCGGGGCCGAAGGAGACCGGCCGCACCGTCGGCGACACCGATCCGGAGTCCATCCGCAAGCTCGTCGCCACCGCCTTCGCCGGCTGACGGGAGGCTTGGAGCGATGGGAGCCTCCAGCCTCGTCCTCGCCTTCCTGGCCGGAGGCCTGTCGATCCTGTCGCCGTGTGTGCTGCCGATCCTGCCGATCGTGCTCGGCGCGGCGGCGGGCGAGCATCGTCTGGCGCCGGTGGCCCTCGCCGCCGGCCTCGCCCTGTCGTTCACGGTGGTCGGCATGTTCGTCGCCACCATCGGCTTCGCCATCGGCCTCGATGGCGACGTCTTCCGGGCGCTGGCGGCGGTGATCCTGATCGCCCTCGGCGTGGTGCTGATGGTGCCGGCGGCGCAGGCGCGGCTGGCGCTCGCCGCCGCCCCGATCGGCGCCTGGACGGAGACCCGCTTCGGCGGCGTCTCCGGTCAGGGCGTCGGCGGGCAGTTCGGCGTCGGGCTGCTGCTCGGGGCGGTGTGGAGCCCGTGCGTCGGGCCGACGCTCGGCGCGGCGTCCGTGCTGGCGGCCCGCGGCGAGAACCTGTGGTCGGTCGCCGCCGTCATGCTCGCCTTCGGCCTCGGCGCCGGCCTGCCGCTTGCCGTGCTCGGCACGGTCGGGCGCACCTGGCTGCTCAAGGCGCGCGGAAAACTCCTGTCGGCCGGCAGCGTCGGCAAGCTCGTCATCGGCGTGGTGCTGGTGGCCGTCGGCCTCGCCGTGCTCGCCGGGACCGACAAGGCCGTCGAGGCCTGGCTGGTGGAGGCCTCCCCCGACTGGCTGACGCGGCTCACGACGCGGTTCTGAGCTCGGGCTGGGTATCGGGCCTCGTCGCCCGCGCGACGAGGCCGAGGCGGTCGCGGCGCAC
This sequence comes from Pseudoxanthobacter soli DSM 19599, assembly GCA_945898215.1. GTDB lineage: Bacteria > Pseudomonadota > Alphaproteobacteria > Rhizobiales > Segnochrobactraceae > CAMDHY01. Next base: position 13,709 of record CAMDHY010000104.1, read on the forward strand.
GAAGCGGGCGAGGCAGAGGCCGCCGACAACGAACAGGCCGGCGACGAGGCCGATCCAGATGCCGGTCGGCCCATAGAGGTGCCCGAGGCCGGCGGCGGCGACGAAGCCGACCAGCCAGAAGCCGATGAAGCCGAAGATCACCGGCGCGCGGGTGTCGGAGAGGCCGCGCAGGATGCCCTGCCCGACCACCTGCATGCCGTCGGCGACCTGGAATAGCGCCGCATAGAACAGGAACGTCACCGCCATCGCGTAGAGCGACGCCACCGACGGGTCGTTCGCCGGATCGGCAACGCCGATGAAGGCGGCGATCAGCGGCCCGGGAAAGGCGATCATCACCAGCCCCATCGCCGCCATGAAGCCGACGCCGAGCACCACCGCCACCAGGCCGGCGTCGCCGACGCCGATGCTGTCGCCGCGCCCGGCAGCGAGCCCGACCCGCACCGTCGCCGCCTGGCCGACGCCGAGCGGCACCATGAAGGTGACGGCGGCGATCTGGATGGCGATCTGGTGGGCGGCGAGCGCCGTCGTGCCGTAAAGGCCCATCAGCAGCGTCGAGCCGACGAACAGGCCGAGTTCGAGCAGCAGGGAGGCGCCGATCGGCACGCCGACGACAAGCAGCCGCCACAGCCGCGGCCAGTCGGGCCGCCACAGCCGCCCGAGGATCGCGAAGCGCTTCAGCCGGCGGTCGACGAGGATGAAGCCGAGCAGCGCCAGGAAGCAGGCAATGTTGGAGATCGACGAGGCGACGCCGGCGCCGACGACGCCGAGGCGCGGGAAGCCGAGATTGCCGAAGATCAAGAGCCAGTTGACGAAGACGTTGAGGAAGAAGGCGCCGACCATGACGACGAGGGCGGAGCGCGGCCGCTCCATCGCCGAGACGAACGAGCGCAGCACGACGAACCAGCCGGCCGGGATCAGGCCCGGCACCAGCGCCCGCACATAGGCCGCGGCCTCCGCCGAGACCGCCGGTTCCTGGCCGGCGGCGATGAGGATCGCCTCCGTCTGCCAGAGCGCGATGCAGCATGGCAGGCCGAGCAGCGTCACCGCCCACAGGCCCTGTCGCACCGAGCGGCGGGCATCGCGCAGGAAGTGGCTGCGGGCGCCGCGGGCCTGCGAGACGAGCGGCGACACCGCCACCGCCACGCCGATCAGGAACATCAGCGGCACGAAGTTGACGCCCGAGCCGAGCGCCACGGCGGCGAGCGCCTCGGCGCCGAGCCAGCCGACCATCACCACGTCGGTGGTGTTGATGGCGATCTGGGCGAGCTGCGTCGCCGCCAGCGGCACCGCCAGCATCAGCGTCGCCCGCGCCTCGGTGGCGAGACGGGGCAGGCGGCGGGCGAAGGCTGAGGACGGCGGAGACATCGGACGACCGGTGATTGCAGGCGCCGTCGCGGAATGGCAGCGGGCGAGCCGACCCTTGAAGCCGATCCGGCGCGCCAGTGCCAATCAAAAGAGCAGATGAGTGCGATCCTCCCCGCCGATGGACGGGGGACGGAGGGGGGAAAACGGCAGGGAAGAGGAGCGTCGACTACACCCTCGACGCGAACCCTCCCCCCTCGCGGGGGAGGGTAGGGAGGG
>CAMDHY010000105.1 GCA_945898215.1 Pseudoxanthobacter soli DSM 19599
GGCGTCGGTGTCGATGTGACCGAGCTCGAACTCGCCGACGCGGCCCTGAAGCGGACGCTCGACTACCACACCCGCACCCTCGACCAGCTCGCCACGGCCGTGGCGATCTTCGGGCCGGACCGCCGCCTCACCTTCTACAACGCCGCCTACCAGTCGCTCTGGGGCCTCGACACGGCGCTGCTCGAAAGCCGGCCCGAGGACGGCGCCCTCCTCGACGCGCTGCGCTCGGCCCGCATGCTGCCCGAGCAGGCCGACTTCCGCGCCTGGAAGCGCGAGGTGCTGTCGTCCTACCAGTCGGTGGAGGCGCAGGAGCACTGGTGGCACCTGCCCGACGGCCAGACGCTGCGGGTGCTCGCGAGCCCGCATCCGCAGGGCGGCGTCACCTACGTCTACGAGAACGTCACCGAGCGCCTCGATCTCGAGAGCCGCTACAACGCCCTCATCCGCGTCCAGGGCGAGACCCTCGACCACCTCGCCGAGGGGGTCGCTGTGTTCGGCTCCGACGGCCGGCTCAGGCTGTGGAACCCGGCCTTCGCCTCGGTCTGGGACGTCGACATCGCCCTCCTCGCCGAGCGGCCGCACATCGGCGTCTTTGCCCGCCGCACGGCGGCGCCAGGGGCGGCGGCGCGACGCGCCTGGGAGGAGATCGCCGCCGCCGTCACCGGCCTCGCCGAGGGCCGGCCGCGCGCCGTCGGACGGTGCGAGCGGGCCGGCGAGGTCGTCATCGACTACGCCACCGTGCCGCTGCCGGACGGGGCGACGCTGGCCACCTTCGTCGACGTCACGGATTCGGTGAAGGTCGAGCGGGCGCTGATCGAGCGCAACGACGCCCTGGTCGCCGCCGACCGCATCAAGGACGCCTTCATCCAGCACGTCTCCTACGAGCTGCGCTCGCCACTGACGACGGTGATCGGCTTCACGCAGCTCCTGGCGGACACGCGCACCGGGCCGCTCACCGACAAGCAGCGCGAATACACCGACTACGTGCTGTCCTCGGCCGGCGCGCTGCTCGCCATCATCAACGACATCCTCGACCTCGCCACCATCGACGCCGGCGCGATGGAGCTCGAGCTCGCGGCGGTCGACGTCGCCGCCACCATCGCCGCCGCCGTCGAGGGCGTACAGGACCGCCTGCGCGAGGCCCGCCTCGAGCTCTCCACCAAGGTACCGGCCGACGTCGGCACCTTCGTCGGCGACGAGAAGCGGGTGCGGCAAGTGCTGTTCAACCTCCTCTCCAATGCCATCGCCCATTCCGATCCGGGCGGGCGCGTCGAGATCGCCTGCGCGCGGGAGGCGGAGGGCGTGCGCATCGCCGTCAGCGACCGCGGCCGCGGCATCCCGACGGAACTGATCGACCAGGTGTTCGACCGCTTCGTCGCCCGCCCGACCGGCGCCAGCCGCCACGGCGCCGGCCTCGGCTTGTCGATCGTCAAGAGCTTCGTCGCGCTTCACGGGGGAACGGTGGCGATCGATTCGAAGGAAGGCGCGGGAACGACGGTGATCTGCCGCTTCCCGTCGCGGCCGGGCGAGACCTCCGCCCGCGAGACCACGCCGACCCGGCGGGCGGTGACGTCTTGAACGCGGGCGTGGAGCGCATGGCGCCGCGCGTCTGGTCGCTGCCGCTGCCCGACGAGGCAGCCACGGAGCGCCTCGCCGAGGACATCGCGGTGGCCTTGGCGCCGGGCGACGTCGTCCGGCTCGAGGGCGATCTCGGCGCCGGCAAGACGACGCTGGCGCGGGCGCTGCTGCGGGCGCTCGCCGACGATCCGGAGCTCGAGGTGCCGAGCCCGACCTTCACGCTGGTGCAGACCTACGCCGCCGGCCGCCTGACTGTGGCCCACGCCGACCTCTACCGCCTCACCGAGCCGGCAGAGATCGACGAACTGGGGCTAGAGGAGGCCCGCGCGGCCGGCGTCGTGCTGGTCGAATGGCCGGAGCGCGGCGGCGACGCCTTCGCCGACGCCGACATCACGCTCGCCCTCGATCTCGGCGACCGGCCGGAGAGCCGCACGGCGACGCTCACCGCCGCCGGCCCGGCCGGGGAGCGGCTCGCCCGCTCGCTCGCCATCCGCGACTTCCTCGACGCCGCCGGCTGGACCGGCGTCGCCCGCCGCTTCCTGCAGGGCGACGCCTCCAGCCGCAGCTACGAGCGCGTCACGGCCGCGGACGGCCGCCGCGGCGTGCTGATGAACGCACCGGCGCGGCCGGACGGCCCGCCGGTGCGCGACGGCAAGCCCTACAGCCGCATCGCCCACCTCGCCGAGGACGTCCGTCCCTTCGTCGCCATGGCGGTGGCACTCGCCGACCGCGGCCTGTCGGCGCCGCGCATCCACGCTGCCGACCTCGCCCACGGCCTGCTCCTGACCGAAGACCTCGGCCACGAGGTCGTGGCGCCGGGCGGCGCGCCCGACCCCGAGCGCTACGGCGTCGCCGTCGATCTCCTCGCCGCCTTTCACGCCGAGCCGCCGCCGCAGCCGGTGGTGCTGTCGGACGGCACCGTCTATGCGCCGCCGCCCTATGACGCCGGCGCGCTGGCGATCGAGGTGGAGCTGCTGCTCGACTGGTACCTGCCGCACCCGGCCGGCGCCGGCGCCGCCGCCTCGCCGGAGACGGCCGCCGCGTTCGTGTCGTTGTGGCAGGGGGCGTTCGACCGGCTGGAGACCTCCGAGCAGCACTGGGCGATGCGCGACTACCATTCGCCCAACCTGATGTGGCTGCCGGATCGGGCCGGCATCGCCCGCATCGGCCTCCTCGACTTCCAGGACGCCCTCCTCGGCCCGACCGCCTACGACCTCGCCTCCCTCGCCCAGGACGCCCGCGTCACCGTTTCCCCGGATCTCGAGGAGAGACTGGTGGAACGCTACGTCTTCGGGCGCCGGGCGACCGATCCGGGCTTCGACGAGGAGCGCTTCCGCGCCGACTACGCGACGCTCGCCGCCCAGCGCGCCACCAAGATCCTCGGCATCTTCGCCCGCCTCGACCGGCGGGACGGCAAGCCGCACTATCTCGCCCACCTGCCGCGGGTGAAGGACTATCTGTCGCGGTCGCTCCGCCATCCGGTTCTGTCCGACCTCCGGCTCTGGTATGAGACCGCCGGCGTCCTCGCTCCCGGGGACGGGTGACGACCGAAGAACGGGCGGACGGATGACGACGGAGCGCGGCGGCATTCGGCGGAAGGTGGCGGGTCCCAAGCGGGCGATGATGCTCGCGGCGGGGCTCGGAAAGCGCATGCGGCCGCTGACGGCGACGACGCCGAAGCCCCTCATCGAGGTGGCCGGGCGCGCCCTCATGGACCACGGCCTCGACCGGCTGGAGGCGGCCGGCGTCGAGGAGGTGGTGGTCAACGTCCACTACCTCGCCGATCTCGTCGAGGTGCACGCCTCGCGGCGCGAGAGGCCGCGCGTCCACGTCTCCGACGAGCGCGGCGCCCTGCTCGACACCGGCGGCGGCATCGCCAAGGCCCTGCCGCGGCTGGGGCCGGAGCCGTTCTATCTCGTCAATTCCGACAGCTTCTGGATCGAGGGCGTGTCGCCCAATCTCGCGCGCCTCGCCAACGCCTGGGACGGGACGCGGATGGACGGGCTCCTGATGCTCGCCGCCACCGTGCCCGCCGTCGGCTATGACGGCCCCGGCGACTTCATGCTCGACGGCGACGGCCGGCTGAGCCGCCGGCCGGCCTCGAAGATCTCGCCCTTCGCCTATTCCGGCGCCGCCATCCTGCATCCGCGCCTGTTCGAGGGCGCCCCCGAGGGCCGCTTCTCGCTCAACGTCCTGTTCGACCGCGCCATCGAGGCGGGGCGGCTGTTCGGGGTGCGCATGGAAGGCGTCTGGCTGCACGTCGGCACGCCCGAGGCGATCGGCGAGGCGGAGGCGGCGATCCAGCAGAGCGCGGCCTGACGGGGATGGCGGGACCGGACGCAGAGCCGCGCGTCTACACGATCCCGCCCTCGGCGAACTTCCTCGCGACCCTCGTCGACGCCCTCGTCTCCGGCCGGCTGGTGCCGGGCCCGCCGCTCCGCGACGACCCGCTGGCGCTCGCCGACGCCACCATCTTCGTTCCCACCCGTCGCGCCGGCCGCACGCTCGCCGCCGCCATCATCGAGGCGGCCGGCGGCCGGGCGACGCTGCTGCCGTCGATCCGCCCGCTCGGCGACGTCGAGGAGGACCTCTTGGCGCTGTCACCGGTGGGTGCGGCGCTCGCCGACCTGCCGCCGGCGGTCGACCCGCTGGAGCGGCGCGTCGTGATGACGAGGCTGGTGCTCGGCTGGGCGCGGGCGCTGTCGCCGGATCTGCGCAGGCTTCTGCCCGGCGAGGAGGTGCTGGTGCCGACCTCGCCGGCCGACGCCGCCCGCCTCGCCGACGACCTCCTCGCCCTCGTCGACCAGGTGACCACCGAGGAGACCGACTGGGCGCGGCTCGCCGACATCGTCCCGGCGGACCTCGCGCGCTTCTGGCAGGTGACGCTCGCCTTCCTCGAGATCGCCACCGCCGCCTGGCCGCAGATCCTCGCCGAGCGCGGCCGCATCGACCCGGTGCTGCGGCGGCTGCGCCTGATTGACGCCGAGGCGGCCCGCTTCGCCGCGCGCCCGCCGGTGGGGCCGGTGATCGCCGCCGGCTCCACCGGCTCGGTACCGGCGACGGCGCGGCTGATGGCGACGATCGCCCGGCTGCCGCGCGGTGCCGTCGTGCTGCCGGGCCTCGACCTCACCCTCGACGACGAGACGTGGGCGGCGATCGGCGACGGTGACGGCACGCCGAGCCACCCGCAGTTCGGCCTCGCCCGGCTGCTTCCGCGCCTCGGCGTGACGCGCGTCGAGGTGGTCGCGCTGACGGAGCCGTCGCGGCCGCTGCGCGGCCTCATCGTCTCGGAAGCCTTCCGGCCGGCCGAGACGACCGAGCGCTGGGCCGGCATCGGGGACAGGTTCGGGACACCCGCGGCTGTCTCGGACGGGCTCGCCGGCCTCGGCCTCGTCGAGGCGGCGAACGAGCGCGAGGAGGCCGCCGCCATCGCGCTCGCGCTGCGCGAGGCGCTGGCCGACGGGGCGACGCGGGCGGCGCTGGTGGCGCCGGACCGCACCATCGCCCGCCGCGTCGCCACCGAGCTCGGGCGCTGGGGGATCGCGGTGGAGGATTCCGCCGGCACCCCGGCCGGATCGACCCCGCTCGGCGTGCTGGCGCGCCTCGTCGCCGAGGCCGGCCTCGCCGGCGACGATCCGGCGGTGCTGCTCGCCCTCCTCAAGCATCCCCTGGCCGATCTCGGGCTTTCACAAGACGCCCGCGTGGCCGCCGTCGACCGGCTGGAGCGCGGCGTGCTGCGCGGGCCACGGCTCGCGCCCGGCGTCGCCGCGCTCGCGGCCACCGCCCGCCACCGCGCGGCCCACCTCGCGGCGATGCGCCGGGGCGAAAGCCTCGAGGAGGCGATCGCGCTCGCCGACCGCCTCGTCACCGCGCTGTCGCCGCTCACCGCGCTCGCCACCGTGCCGACCACCTCCGTCGCCGTCCTCGCCGCCGCCCACGCCGCTGCGCTCGCCGCCGTGCGCACGCCCGCGGAGGACGCGGAGGGTGACGCGCCCGCCGCGGCGACGGCGGAGGCCCATTTCGCCGGCTGCTTCGAGCGCCTCTCGGCCGGCGACGCCGAAGACCTCGCGGTCGCGCCGCGCGACTGGCCGGGGCTGTTCGACGTGCTCGCCGGCGGTGCCGCCGTGCGGCCCGCCGGAATGCGTCCCGGACGGGTGGAAATCTGGGGGCCGCTGGAGGCGCGCCTGCAGGCGGCCGACCTCGTCGTGCTCGCCGGCCTCAACGAGGCGACGTGGCCGCAGGTGGTCGGCGTCGATCCGTGGCTGACGCGGCCGATGCGGGCGGCATTGGGGCTCGAGGCGCCGGAGCGGCGGGTCGGCCTCTCCGCCCACGACGTCGAGATGGCGCTCGGCGCGCCGCGGGTTCTCTTGACGCGCTCCGCCCGCGCCGGCGGCGCCCCGACCGTCGCCTCGCGCTTCCTGCAGCGCCTGAAGGCGGTGGCCGGCGAAGCGGGCCGCGCGGCGATGGCAGCCGAGGGCGCCCGCCACCTCGCCCGCGCCCGCCGCCTCGATCGCCCCGACGGGTCGCCGGTCGCCGCGCCCCGGCCGGAGCCGCGGCCGCCGCTGTCCGCCCGTCCGCGCGCTCTCTCGGTCACCGAGATCGAGACGCTGATCCGCGACCCCTACGCGATCTATGCCCGCCGCGTCCTCGGCCTCAAGCCGCTCGATCCGGTCGCCGCCGACCCCGGTGCCGCAGACCGTGGCAACATCGTCCATGCCGCGCTCGCGACCTTCCTACAAGCTCACAGCGGCCGCTTCGATGCGGCGGCGGTGGCGGCGCTGGTGGCGGCGGGGCGGCAGGCGTTTGCGGCGGTGGCCGACTATCCCGAGGTGACGGCGCTGTGGTGGCCGCGCTTCCTGCGCATCGCGGAGGCCTTCGTGGCGCGCGAGGCCGAGCGGCCGGTGGCGCTGAGGCGCCATCTCGAGGTGCAGGGCGCGCTGACGCTGACCACCCCCGGCGGACCCTTCACCCTCAACGGCCGTGCCGACCGCATCGACGAGACGGCGGCCGGCCTGTTCATCGTCGATTACAAGACCGGCGGCGCCCCCTCGGCGAAGGAGGTCGCGAGCCTCCTCGCCCCGCAGCTGCCGCTGGAGGCGGCGATGGTGCGGCGCGGCGGCTTCCCGGGGGTTCCGGCCGAGGAGGCGATCGCCGCGCTCGCCTACATCCGCCTGCGTGGCCTCGCCGAACCCGTCGAGGAGGTGTCGATCGAGCCCGGCATCGACAAGGACGGCATCGACCGCTCGCCGGACGCCCTCGCCGCGGAGGCGATCGGCCGCCTGCTGGCGCTGATCACCCGCTATGACGATCCGGCGAACGGCTACCTGTCGCGGGCCCGCGTCGCCTTCGAGCAGGCAATGGACGCGCCCTACGACCACCTCGCCCGGGCCCGCGAGTGGACCGTCGGCGGAGGCGGCGAGCCATGAGCGGCGGCCGCGTCATCCTCGAGGTCCCGGCCGACACGAAGCACGCGCAGGGCCGCGCCACCAGCCCGGACGCCTCGGCGTGGGTGTCGGCGAACGCCGGCTCCGGCAAGACGCACGTGCTCGTCTGGCGGGTCATCCGGCTTCTGATCGCCGGGACCGACCCCGGCCGCATCCTCTGCCTGACCTATACGAAGGCCGCCGCGGCGACGATGGCGGCCCGCGTCTTCGACACCCTCGCCCGCTTCGCGACGCTCACCGAGGCGGACCTCGCCCGCCAGCTCGCCGAGATCGAGGGCGGCGCGGTCGATCCCGACGCGACGACGCGGGCGCGGCGGCTGTTCGCCCGGGCGCTCGAGACCCCCGGCGGCCTGAAGATCCAGACCATCCACGCCTTCTGCGCCTCGCTGCTCGCACAGTTCCCGCTGGAGGCGAACGTCGCCGGCCGCTTCGCCGTGATGGACGACCGCCTCGCCGCCGAGCTCGCCGAGACGGCGCTCGCCGCCGTGCTGCGCGAGACGGTGGCGCACCCGGACGGGGCGGCGGCGCGGGCCCTCGACACGCTCTTGCCGGTCGTCAGCGACGGCGGGCTCGGCGAGGCGATCAAGGCGGTGGTGGCGCGGCGGGAGGAGTTCCGCGCGTGGCTGCAGGGGGCAGATGACCTCGACGGCGCCGTCGCCCGCCTCGCGGCCACCCTCGGCCTCGCTCCCGGCGACAGCCCCGAGAGCCTGACGGCGCGCATCCTCGACGAGCGCCTCCTTGCCGGCGACGATCTCGTCCGCCTGCACGACGCGCTGGCCGCGAGCGGCGCCAACGCCCAGAAGCGGGCCGCCGACATCGCCGTCTCCGGCGTCGGCACACCCGAGGCCCGCACGGCCGCCTGGCGGTCCTTCCTGCTCACCGAGAAGAGCCTGCCGCGGGCCGCGAAGACGGCGCTGTCGGCGGCGGTGGAGAAGGCCCACCCGGACCTCGCCGACCTCTATGTGCAGGAACAGGCGCGGGTGCTCGCCCTCCTCGACCGCCACCGCGCCGCCGAGGCGGTGGTGCGGACGGCGGCCTTAGCGCGGCTCGCCGACGCGGTGCTTTCCCGCGTCGAGGCCGAGAAGCGCCGCCGCGGCCTGATCGACTATGCCGACCAGATCCGCCGCGCCGCCGACCTGTTGTCGCGCTCCGACGCCAACGCCTGGATCCGCTACAAGCTCGACCAGTCGATCGACCACATCCTCGTCGACGAGGCGCAGGACACGAGCCCGCTGCAGTGGCAGGTGGTGCGCGACCTCGCCGCCGAGTTCTTCGCCGGCGCCGGGGCCCGCACAGGGCACCGCACGGTGTTCGCGGTCGGCGACGAGAAGCAGTCGATCTACGGCTTCCAGGGCGCGGCACCGGCGGCCTTCGCGGCGGAGCGGCGCGGCTTCCAGGTGAAGGCCGCGGCGGTGCGCGAGGAGTTCCACGACGTCCGCCTGACGCTCTCCTTCCGCTCGACCCAGGACGTGCTCGCCGCCGTCGACCGGGTGTTCGCCGACCCGGCGGCCCGCGAGGGGCTGTCGGCCGAGGGCGACGCGCCGGTGCACCAGGCGATCCGGGCGACCGCCGTCGGCCTCGTCGAGGTGTGGCCGCAGCTCGCCCCCGACGAGCGCACGGTTCCCGACGACTGGCACCTGCCGATCGACCACGTCGGGACCGCCCACCCGACCATCCGGCTCGCGGACCGGATCGCCGAGACCGTGCACGGCTGGATTGCCGCCGCCGACCCGCTGCCGGACGGACGGCCGGTGCGCGCCGGCGACGTGCTGGTGCTGGTCCGGAAGCGCGGGCCGTTCGTCGAGGCGCTGAGCCGGGCCCTGAAGCGGCGCGGCGTGCCGGTGGCCGGCACCGACCGGCTGGTGCTCGGCGAGCACATCGCCGTGCAGGATCTCGTGGCGCTCGGCCGCGTGCTGGCGCTGCCGGCCGACGACCTGTCGCTCGCCGCCGTGCTGAAGAGCCCGCTGTTCGACGTCGACGAGGCCCTCTTGTTCGACCTCGCCCACGGCCGGCCGGGAACGCTCGTGGCCGCGCTGTCCGACAGCGCCGATCCCCGCGCGCAGGCCGCCCACGACCGCCTCTCCCGGTGGCGCGCCGCCGCCGCACGGCTGCGGCCGTTCGAGGTCTACAGCGCCGTCCTCGGCCGCGACGGCGGCCGGCGGCGGTTCCTCGCCCGGCTCGGGCCGGAGGTCGACGAGGTGCTCGACGCCTTCCTGGACCTTGTGCTCGAGCAGGAGCGCAACGCCATCCCGACGCTCGACGGCTTCCTCGCCTGGTTCGCCGCCGCCCCAGCGATCGTCAAGCGCGAGGCGGAGACGGCGGGCGACGCCGTGCGGGTGATGACGGTGCACGGGGCCAAGGGCCTGGAGGCGCCGGTGGTGTTCGTCGTCGACGACGGCAGCGGTCCCTCGCACCCGAGCCACGACCCGAAGCTGTTCGCGCTGCCGGCCGGCGACGCCGGCACCGCCTGCCTCGTCTGGGCGGCGAAGGCCGGCGAACGCCCGTCCGCCTGCGAGCCGGTGCTGGCCGAGACGCGCCGGCGCGCCGCCGAGGAGCACCGCCGGCTCCTCTACGTGGCGCTGACGCGCGCCGCCGACCGCCTCGTCGTCTGCGGCTGGCGGGGCAAAAAAGAGCCGCACGAGGACTGCTGGCACGCCCTGGTGGAGCGGGCCCTCGCCCCCGATGCGCAGGAGATCCGCGACGGCGAGGGCACCCTGGTCGCCCTGCGCTGGCACGCGCCACGCACGGCCGCGGCCGGCCCGGCGGCACCATCCCGGGGCGCGGTTCCGGCCGGCGAGGCGACCGCGCCGGAGCCGTCCGAGACGGGCCTGCCGCCGTGGGTTGGCACCGAGGCCGAGCTTCCGGCCGCCGTACTGACGCTCTCGCCCTCCTCCGCCTGGACCGACGAGGCGGAGGAGGACGCGACGACGGCTCCGCCCCCGGCGCGCGTCGCCGACCCAACCGCTCTCCTGCGCGGCCGGCTGATCCACCGGCTGATCGAGGCCCTGGCGGTGCTGCCGGAGGGCGAGCGGGAGACCGTGGCGGTGCGCTTCCTCGCCCGCGAGGCGGCGGATCTCGACGAACCCGTCGCGGCGGCGATCGCCACCGAGGCGCTCGGCGTCCTGGCCGACCCCGGGCTGGCGCGCCTGTTCGGCGCGGACGGTCGCGCCGAGGTTCCGATTGTGGGCTCGCTCACCCGCGCCGACGGCGCCGTGCTCGCCGTCGCCGGCCGCATCGACCGCCTCGCCGTCCTGCCGGACCGGGTGCTGGCGATCGACCTCAAGACCGACCGGCGGGTGCCGGATGACGCGGGTGCGGTCGCACCGCCCTACGTCGCCCAGATGGCGCTCTACCGCGCCCTGCTGACCGATCTCTATCCGGGCCGCATCGTCGAGGCGGCGATCCTCTACACGGCGGCGCCGCGGCTCGTGGCGCTGCCCGGCGACACCCTCGACGCGGTGCTCGCACGCGTTCTCGCCACGCCGGCGCCATGAGGCCCGGCCGGTCGCCCGCGCGCTTGCCGCCGCAGCCGGCGGGTGCGACGCTCGCCCCGCCCCCGCAACCGCGACACGCAAGATCATGACCGACCGACCCGACCCGCCGGACAACGGCCTCGATCCCGCCTTTCGCCGCCGCGTGCCGCACGGCGACAGCCTGGAGCGCGACGTCTGCGACCGCTGCGGTTTCGTCGCCTACGACAACCCGAAGATCGTCGTCGGCTCGGTGGTGCGCTCGCCGGGCGGGGTGATGATGTGCCGGCGCGCCATCGCCCCGCGCATCGGTTTCTGGACGCTGCCGGCCGGCTACCTCGAGCACGGCGAGACGCCGGAAGAGGGTGCCCGCCGCGAGGCCTTCGAGGAAGCGGGAGCCGACATCGAGCTGAGGTCGCTGCTCGCGGTCTACACGGTTCGGCGGCTGTCGCAGGTACAGCTGATCTACCGGGCCGAGCTCCGCGGCGGCTATGCGGCGGGGCCGGAAAGCCTCGAGGTGCGCGAGTTCGGCTGGGACGAACTGCCGTGGGACGCCCTCGCCTTCCCCACCGTCGCCTGGGCTCTGGAGCACGATCGGGCGGCGGCGGCGGGCGCGGCGGCGCCGTTCTCGAACGCCGGTCCCGACGACGCCCCCTAGCCGCAATCATTGCGTGCGTGACGCGCGAGGGCTAAGAACGCTGTCCGGGCGCCACGACCCGTCTGGTCACGAAGCAGTGCTGGGACGTGACAGCACCGTGACTTCCCCCCGGCGGCGGCGTTGCGTAGGGTTTTCCGGTGAATCATCCCGCCACCCCTTCGTTCGTAACCTTGCGCGCCCGGTTGCCGACCCTCGGCGGTCTCGCGCTGTTGGCGATGTTGGCGAGCTTCGGCCCTGCCGCGGCCGACGATCGGCCGACACTCGCGGTGGTAGAGTTGTTCACGAGCCAAGGTTGTTCTTCGAGCCCCCCGGCCGATGCGCTGCTCGCCGAGCTCGCCGCCGACACCTCTCTCGTCGCCATTTCCCTGCCGGTCACCTACTGGGACTATCTCGGCTGGACGGACACGCGGGCGAGCCAGGCCAACACCAGCCGGCAGTTCTCCTACGCCGCCAGGCGCGGCGACCGGGCGGTCTACACGCCGCAGATGGTCGTCAACGGCCGCACGCCCGTCGTCGGCAGCGACGCCGACGCCGTGCGCGCGGCGATCGCGACGCAGGCCGATGCCGGCCTCGGCCCGCGGCTCTCGGTGGAGATCCGGCTGGCGGACGACATGTTCGAGGTCCACGTCGGCGAAGGGCCCGCCGGCCAGCGCGCGACGGTGTGGATCGGCGCCGTCGAGCCGTCGGTGATCGTCCAGGTGCTGCGCGGCGAGAACGGTGGCCGCCGCCTCACCTACACGAACGTGGTGCGCGTGCTGCAGCCGATCGGCGTCTGGCGCGGCGAGGCGATGTCGTTCGAGCTGCCCGCCGACAAGATCGACCGGCGTTCCGGCACCTCGGCCGTGGTGATCGTGCAGGCGGAGGTGGACGGCCACCCGGGCGAGATCCTCGGGGCCGCCCTGCTCAGACCCGTCGAGGGCTGACCCGCGTCCGCGGGGGCCGAGACGGGACACCGTGGTTCCCGGCCGCCGTGATCCCGAGCCGTCGTGTTCCTCACCCGCGGCGGCGCAGGCGCTCGCGGTGCAGCGTGTAGAGCCCCGAGCCGACGATGATCGCGCCACCGAGCGCCGTCCAGAGATCCGGAAAGTCGTCGAACACGAGGTAGCCGAGGGTCGTCATCCACAGGATCTGCGTGTAGCCGAACGGCGCCAGCGTCGAGGCCGGCGCGTACTTGTGGGCGTGGATGAGCATGAAGTGCCCGACCCCGCCGAACACGCCGAGCGCCACCAGCATGATCCAGACGGAGAGGCTCGACGGCATCTGCCAGATCGGCGGCATCATCGGCGTCAGCGCCACCATGCCGACGACGGCGGAGAGGAGCAGCATCCCCTCCGCGCTCTCGGTGCGCCCGAGCTGGCGCGTCATGATGAGGTAGAGGGAGTAGCAGAGCGTCGAGGCGAGCGACAGCAACGCCGCCCAGTGCATGCCGCCGAGGCCCGGCCGGATGACGACGAGCACCCCGAACAGGCCGACGACGACCGCCGCCCAGCGCCGCCAGCCGATCTTCTCGCCGAGCAGGGGACCGGCGAGCGCGGTGACGATAAGCGGCCCGGCGAACTGGATCGACGCGGTCTCGACGAGCTGCAGGTAGTGTAGGGCGGCGAAGTTGAAGACCGTCGAGCCCATCAGCAGCAAGCCGCGCAACACCTGCAGCAGCGGCCGGCGCGTGCCGAACAGCTCCGGTTGCCGCCAAGCGCGCAGCACGACGATGACGCAGACGACATTGATCGCGTAGCGGAACCACGCGACCTCCATCGCCGGTAGGGAACCGCCGAGGATCTTCGCCGTGGAGTCGAGCCCGGCGAACAGCATCATCGTTAGGAGGACGAGGCCTATGCCGCGCAGGCGCAGATCCACGGGTCGCTCGAAGGTCGCCGCCAGGGCCATGAACTGCTCCGGGCAGGGGAACCAGCCAGGACGCGCCCCGGCAGACCATCGACCCGCACGCACGGCGGTTGCGCTTCGCGCCTCCGCCCCGGCCCGGGAATCGTCCGGGCGACTGTCAACGTGACCTCACTATACCTTACGCAAGATGTACGCATCGACGCCGGTCTTCGCATGGCTCGGCTGCGACGCGTGCATGGCAGCCGCCGCCCGGGGCGCTGAGGCAGGGAGTTTCGAAGCGGAGGCGGTGAGAGATCAGTCCGTCTCGAGGCCGTCGTCGTCCTCGATCGCCGGCGGCAGGGGGGCGCCGCTGATCTTGGCGAGATTGCGCTCGACCTTGTTGAGGAGCTTGCGCAGCCGCTTGCGGTCCTTCTCGTCGAGGCCGGCGACGGCCTCCTTCTCGAGCCGCTTCCAGGCCTTGTCGACGTCGGCGATGCGGGCGCGACCTTCCTCGGTGAGGTGGACGCGGGCGAGGCGACCGTCGGCGTCCGACATCTGGCGCTTGACGAGCCCCTGGGCAGAGAGCCTGGTCACCATCTTCGTCACCGTCGGCGGCTGGACCGAGAGCACCGAGGCGAGCTGGCCCATCGTCTGGCCGTCCTCCTCGTTCAGCGCCTTCAGCACCGATTCCTGCCCGGGATGCAGGCCGATGCGGCCGAGATGCGAGGTCGAGCGGGCGCGGTGCGCCTTGGCCGCCTGGCCGAGCTGGAAGGTGACGGTCTTGCGGTAGCTGAACGACATGCGAGCCGACTAACAGTTCCCTGTGACGGCTTGGTGAATTTTTGCGTCCGCCATGGAAAAAGGCCGGCGGACGCCGCGACCGGCCGTTTCCGGCGCTCACGGGCGAGGCGCCCCGCCGGTGTCGGCCGTCGCGGACCCGCGCATCTTTCTTTCGCGGCCGTCCGGGCCTATAAGCCGCGGCCGAGCCACACCTCTTTTCGGGGCACGACAGTCGCATGGCCGGCCACTCCCAGTTCAAGAACATCATGCACAAGAAGGGCGCCGCCGACGCCCGCCGCTCCAAGGCGTTCTCCAAGCTCGCGAAGGAGATCACCGTCGCCGCGAAAATGGGCCTGCCCGACCCGAAGATGAACTCGCGCCTGAGGCTCGCGGTGCAGAACGCCCGCGCCGAGAATATGCCGAAGGACAACATCGAGCGGGCGATCAAGAAGGCCGCCGGCGACGATACCAGCGACTTCGCCGAGGTGCGCTACGAGGGCTACGGCCCCGGCGGGACGGCGATCATCGTCGAGACTCTGACCGACAACCGCAATCGCACCGCCAGCGCCGTGCGCGCCGCCTTCACCAAGAGCGGCGGGGCGCTCGGCGAGACGGGCTCGGTGTCGTTCATGTTCGACCGGGTCGGCGAGATCACCTACCGCGCTGCGGCGGGCTCGGCCGACGCCGTGATGGAGGCGGCGATCGAGGCCGGCGCCGACGACGTGCAGTCGGACGAGGAGAGCCACACGATCATCTGCGCCTTCGAGGCGACCGGCGACGTCTCCGCCGCCCTCGAGGAGCGCCTCGGCACGCCGGAGAGCGTCAAGATCGTCTGGAAGCCGCAGAACCTCGTGCCCGTCGACGAGGAGAAGGCCGAGACGCTCATCGATCTCGTCGACCGCCTCGAGGACGACGACGACGTGCAGGCGGTGTTCTCGAACTTCGAGGTCTCCGACGAGGTGATGGCGAAGCTGACGGCGGCGTGATGGGGCGGGGGGCTTCGGTGAACGCACCCGGCTTCGAAGGTGCCATCGAGGCTCAGACGGAGGTCTGCCGTCGGCTCGGAGCAGCCTTCGATCCGCCGGACCTTCACCTGCGCGCCGGCGTGTCAGTGAACCTGAGGTCCGGGATCGAGCCGATCAACGGTCTGCGCGAGTGGCCGGAGGGCAACCTGTCGGGTTGGTTCTTCTGGGCAGGGACGGAGTTGTCGGAAGCCGACGACTTCTTCCAGCCGCTGCATCTCGTCCATCTGCCGCTTTGGCTACCGCGCATCCTCCCCTATCTCGCCCTGCCGCTCGGCTGGCGCTTCCTGCTGGCGGAGGGTTACGAGGACGTCTGGTTCGACGAGGCTCTGGTCCATCCGCGGCAATAGAGGCAACCATCTCGCGCACCACCCTCCCCCTGCGGGAGGGTCGGGCCGCCGCAGGCGGACCGGGGAGGGCGCCGACGGTGTGAGCCGTCGGCGTGCGACGGTGCACCGTTTGTGACGTTTCCCGCGGCGCTTAGCGCCGCGCCCCCA
>CAMDHY010000106.1 GCA_945898215.1 Pseudoxanthobacter soli DSM 19599
GTGGCGATCCACGCGACGACCAGCAGCACGAGGTTGCCCGCCGTCACCAGGAGCGACACCGCCGCGAGCGTCGCCGCAAGGCCGCCGAAGAAGCGGCCCTGGCCGTCGTCACCGTCGAGGTAGTTCTCGCTGAAGCGCAGCACGACCGCGCCGACGAACGTCACCAGCAGCACCATCGCGGCCGACAGCGGGTCGAGGCGCAGCGACAGGCCGAGGCCTTCGGCGCCGGCGAGCGGCGAGGTCGCCGACCCGTAGAGCGCCACCAGCACCGCGGTCGCGACCGCAGCGGCCACCGCCAGCGGGCCGACGAGACGCGCCGCCGCGAGCACGCGGCGCGGCCGTCGCCCTGGCTCGGCGAGCGACAGCGCGAACAGGCCGAGGTAGGCGAGCGGGGCGATGAGCGGCACGAGAGTGGCGAGCGTCGGCATCGGCGGCTCCGGCGGCAAGGTGCGATCCGCGAGAGCTACCGGCTCAGGCCTCATGCGTAAAATTCATTGTTTGCAATCAATCGATATGCAAAAACGAACGTCGCAATGCGAGCCCTGAACTA
Source organism: Pseudoxanthobacter soli DSM 19599 (assembly GCA_945898215.1). Lineage (GTDB taxonomy): Bacteria > Pseudomonadota > Alphaproteobacteria > Rhizobiales > Segnochrobactraceae > CAMDHY01. The sequence goes on from CAMDHY010000106.1 coordinate 551, forward strand.
CAACCACCTCTTCTACTTCTGGTCCGTCGCCCGCGACGGCAACCTGACGCGCGCCGCCGAGGCGCTGGCGGTGTCGCAATCGGCGCTGTCGGTGCAGATCCGCAAGCTCGAGGCGCATCTCGGTCACGAGCTGTTCGAGCGCCGCGGCCGCACCCTCGTCCTGACCGAGGCCGGCCGCATCGCCCTCGACTATGCGGACGCCGTCTTCGCCGCCGGCGAGGAACTGTCGGCGACGCTGCGCGAGCACGGTGCGGCGCAGCGCCGGCGCGTCCGCGTCGGCGCCATCGCCACCTTGTCGCGCAACTTCCAGATCGACTTCCTGGAGCCGATCGCCAGCGATCCGCAGGTCGAGCTCCGGCTCGTCTCGGCCACCCTGCGCGAACTCCTCGAGCAGCTCGAGGCGCACCATCTCGACGTCGTGCTGACGAACCAGATCCCCGCCCGCGACACGGATGCGACGTGGGTGCCGTTCCTCATCGCCGAACAGCCGGTCAGCCTCGTCGGCGGCGCCGATCTCGTGCCCGCCGGCGCCACCCTGCGCGACCTGCTCGACACCGTGCCGCTGATCCTGCCGACGCGCGAGAGCGGCATCCGCGCCGGCTTCGACGCGCTTGCCGTGCGGCTCGGCGCCGAGCCCAAGGTACTGGCAGAGGTCGACGACATGGCAATGCTGCGCCTGCTCGCCCGCAAGCGCACCGGCATCGCCGTGGTGCCGCCGATCGTCGTCAAGGACGAGCTCGCGACCGGCGAGCTCGCCGAGGTCGCGAGCCTGCCCGGCCTGCACGAGACCTTCTACGCCATCACCCCCGAGCGCCGGTTCCCCAACCCGCTGCTCGCCCGCCTGCTCTCCGCCGCCGCCTGAGCCTGGCGCCCTGCGCCGGAGCCATGCGGCACGCTTCGCGCGGAACGGTGCATCGCGATCGTCTCCGGACGACGGAACAAATCGAGTCGTCTCCTGTTCGAACGGTGATCGGAGCCTCGCCGACGGGCCAGAACGGGTCGCGGACCTCATCCGCGCACCGCCCGCCGAAGACGTGCCCCTTCACAACAACATGGGAGATTGCCGGCGATGACGCAGCAAACAGGGGTCGGCGACGCGCGGGGGTCCTCCGCCGCGTCCGGCGGGTTGGGCGACCGGATCGAGCACGAGAAGCGGGACGCCAGGACGGCCGCGCGCGAGTTCACCGACGACGTCAAGGACAAGGCCGGCAAGCTCGCCTCCGACGCCAAGGCGGCGGCTGGCGAGAAGGTCGAGGAGGCGCAGCACGGCCCGCACGCCCGCAAGCTGCGTGAAGGCGCCGAGGACCTCGCCGAGCGCGGCCTGAAGGGCGCCGGCGCCGTCGCCTCGAAGACCTACGAGGCGGTGCGCGACGAGGCGGACCGCCAGGGCCTGAAGCCGGGCGCTGGCGAGACGGTCGCCTCCCGGGTCGGAGAAGTCGTGAAGGCGGCTGCGGACACGGTCGACCAGACCGTCCGCGAGGAGCTCGCCCCGCGGCAGGACCAGGACATACGCGTCCGGACCTGACCGGGCGTTTCCACCGGATCTCCAGCAACTGGAGCACCATGCGCGCGCGGCCCGTCCGCGCGCGCCGCCGTGCCTCACGACATGATCAGGCCGCCGTCGACGTTGATCGTCTGGCCGGTGATGTAGGCGGCGTCCTCGCTCGCGAGGAAGGCGACGAGGCCGGCGACGTCGCTGCCCTGACCGGCGCGCTGCATCGGGATCTTGCGCACCCATTCGGCCATCAGCTCACCCGGCGCGTAGGTGCCGAGCATCTGCCCCCAGACGCGGTCGTTGTAGTCCCACATCTCGGTCTCGATGATGCCCGGGCAGATGGCGTTGACGGTAATCGCGTCGAGCGCCACCTCCTTGGCGAGGCTCTGGGTGATGCCGACGACGCCCATCTTCGAGGCGGCGTAGTGCGGCGTGTAGATGAAGCCGTCGCGCGCCTGGCCGGAGGCGGTGTTGATGAGGCGCCCGCCCCGGCCCGTCTTGCGCATCCGGCGGATCGCCTCCTGGCAGCACAGGAAGACGCCCTTGGTGTTGACGTCCATCACCTTGTCCCACTCGGCCTCGGTGAGGTCCTCGACCTTGGCGATGGTGATGACGCCGGCGTTCTGGATCGACACATCGACGCCGCCGAAGCGCGCCTCTGCCGCGTCGTAGAGGGCGCGGACGGCGGCGATGTCGGTGACGTCGCAAACGACGCCCGCGGCCTGGGCGCCCTTCGCCCGCAGCGCCTCAGCCGCCTCCATGACCTGAGCCTCGACCGAGGCGAGCACGAGGTTCGCGCCTTCCGCGGCGAAGCGCTCCGCCATCGCAAAGCCGATCCCCTTGTTGCCGCCGGTGACGACGACCGTGCGGCCTTCGAAACGCCTCATGTGAACTCCTCCAGCGCCGGCGCGAGGCCGGCCATCGCCAGCAACCGCTGGGCGGTGAACTTCTCGGTGATCAGGACGTCAAGCACGCCGGTCTTCAGCGCCCCGAAGATCGCGTTCGTCTTCGACTGGCCGCCGGCGAGGCCGATGACGCGGTCGATGCGGGCGATCTCCTCGAGCGTCAGGCCGATGACGCGCTCGTCGAGCGGCGTCTTCACCGGCCGGCCGGCGATGTCGAAGAAGCGCAGGCTCATGTCGCCGACGGCGCCGGCCTCGGCGACGTCGGCGAGTTCCTTCGACGAGAAGACGTTGCCGCTGCGCGCCAGCATCCGCGACGGCTCGATCGAGCCGATGCCCATGAAGGCGACGGTGATCTTGCCGAACAGGTCCACGGTCTCGCGGACATACTGATCGGCCAGCATGATCAGCTTCGCCTCCCGCGACTGCGAGACGCCGGGCGCGGTCAGCAGGCGCGGCTCGGCACCGGTGAGCTTGGCGAGGCGGGTGGTGAGCTGGGTGGCGTGGGTCTGCACCGCCGGATCGCCCATGCCGCCGAGCGTCTGCACGACGTACTTCGCCTTGCCGGCCTTCATCGGGTGGATGTTGTCGACCATCTTCAGGATGGTCTCGCTCCAGCTCGACACACCGATGATCTCGCCCGGCTGCATCGTCGTCTCGAGGAAGTGTGCGGCGGCCTCGCCGATGCGCGCCATGATGGCCCCGTCACGGTCCTCGGCGCACTCGACGACGATCACCTCCGCCAGACCGAAGTGCTGGCGCAGCGCCCCCTCGAGCGCCCCGTAGGTGCCGGGCGGCGAAACGACGGTGGTCCGCACGATCTCCTCGTCCTGCGCCTTCTTCAGCATCCGCGAGACGGTCGCCTGGGAGATGCGCAGGTGCTCGGCGATGTCGGCCTGGCGCAGCCCCTCGACGTGGTACATCTGCGCGACGCGGGTGATCATCCTCAGTTCGTTCAAGCGCGACACGGGCGGTCTCCGTCCCCGCCGATCCGGGGCCTGAATATAAATTCAGGTCAGGTGCCGAAGGTCGAGCGCGCGATCGCCTCGTCCCAGCCTTTCAGGATGGTTTGCCGCACGTCGTCGGCCATCGCGGGCGCGATCGTGCCGCCGTGCCTCTCGAGCGCCGCGACCGCGGCGAAGTCGGGCCAGACGCCGACCGCCAGCCCGGCGAGATAGGCGGCGCCGCGGGCGGATGCCTCGGCGCTCTCGCACGTCGTCACCGGATGGTCGAGACAGTCCGCCACCATCTGCATCAGGAACGCGTTGCGGCTCGGGCCACCGTCGACATAGAGCCGCCCCATCGCCTGGCCGGCGTTGTCGCGCACGATGGCGAAGACGTCCTCCACCTGCAGCGCCATGCTCATCGCCGCCGCCCGCGCCACGTGCGCCCGCCCGGCTGCGAACGACAGGCCGGAGACGAGGCCGCGGGCGGCCGGGTTCCAGTGCGGCGCCCCGAGGCCGACGTGGGCCGGGACGAGAGCGACCCCCTTGGTGTCCTCGACGGTGGCGGCGAGCGCCAGCAGCGCCTCGACGCCGTCGAGGCCGAGCAGGTCCGCCGTCCACGGCAGGATCGAGGCGCTGACGAGGATGTTGCCCTCGAAGGCGAACGTGGGCACGCCGGCGAGCGACCAGGCGATGGTGGTGGTGAGGCCCTTCGGCGGCACGATGAAGCCCGGGATCGTCGTCATCACCGACGAGCCGGTGCCGAAGGTGACCTTGCCGTCGCCGGTCCCGTGCGCGCCGTGGCCGAACAGCGCCGCGTGCGAATCGCCGATGGCGGCCGCCACCGGCAGGCCGTCCGGCAGGCCGGGCACGTCGCGGGTGGTCGCGAAGACGTGGGCGGAATCGTGCACCTCCGGCAGCACCGAGAGTGGCACGCCGAACAAGGCGCCGAGTTCCGTGCTCCAGCGGCCGGCGGCGATGTCGTAGAGCTGGGTCCGGGCGGCGTTGGAGGCGTCGGTCGCGTGCACGGCACCCCCCGAAAGCGTCCAGATCAGCCAGCTGTCGACCGTGCCGAGGCAGATGTCGGCGGCGGCGCGGCCGGACGCGTGGGTGTCGAGCAGCCACTTCGCCTTCGTCGCCGGGAACATCGGGTCAAGCGGCAGACCGGTCCGGGCGATCACCGCCGGCTCGTGGCCGGCCGCCTTCAGCGCCTCGCAGGCGGCGGTGGTGCGCCGGCACTGCCAGGTGACGACGGGGCCGAGGGGCACGCCGCTGCGGCGATCCCAGGCCAGCATCGACTCGCGCTGGCTCGAGATGCCGAGGGCGACGATCTCGGCCTCGGCCGCTCCGGCGAGGCAGGCGCCGATGGCGGCGACGACGCTCGCGAAGATCTGCGCGGCGTCCTGCTCGACCCAGCCGGGCTGCGGGTGGCGGATGTCGACGGGGGCGGCACCGGTCGACAGGATCGCGCCGGCCTCGGAAACGAGCACGGCCTTGCTGTTGGTGGTGCCCTGGTCGACGGCCAGAACCGCGCGAACCCGCATCGCTCACACCTTCCGTTTGACGAGGGCCTCGGCGCTCGCCGCGATGCCTTCGGGCGACAGGCCGTAGTGGTCGAGCAGCCATTCGGCCGAGCCGGTCGGGGCGAACTCGCCGGGCACGCCGAGAAGAGCCATCGGCACCGGCGCCTTCTGCACGACGACCTCGGCGACGGCCGAGCCGAGGCCGCCGAACACGGTGTGCTCCTCACAGGTGAGGATGGCGCCGGTCTGCCGCGCCGCCGCCACCACCACCGCCTCGTCGATCGGCCGGACCGTCGCCATGTTGACCACCCGCGCCGATAGACCCCGCTCGGCGAGCATCGCGGCCGCCGTCATCGCGCGGTGCGTCAGCGTGCCGTTGGCGATGATGGTGAGGTCGGTGCCGTCCCGCAACAGGTTGGCGCGGCCGAGCTCGAAGACGTGGCCCTCGGGCAGGAGGTCCGGCACGCCGACGCGGCTCAGGCGGAGAAACACGGGGCCGTCGTGGGCGGCCGCCCAGGCGGTCGCCGCCGCCGTCTCGATGCGGTCGGCGGGGGCGATGATCGGCACGTTCGGCAGCGCCCGGATCCAGGCGAAGTCCTCGATCGAGTGGTGGGTCGGGCCGAGCTCGCCGTAGGCCATGCCGGAGCTGATGCCGCAGAGCTTCACGTTGGTCTTCGAGTAGGCGACGTCGGCCTTGATCTGCTCGAGCGCGCGCCCAGTGAGGAAGCACGAGGCGCCGCAGACGAACGGGATCTTGCCGCCGTTCGCGAGCCCGGCGCCGGTGCCGACGAGGTTCTGTTCGGCGATGCCGACGTTGATCAGCCGCTCCGGGAAGCGGTCGCGGAAGCCGTTCAGCTTCGAGGAGCCGACCGAGTCGTTGCAGACGGCGACGATGTTGCAGTCCGCCTCGGCGAGCGCCACCAGCGTCGCCGTGAAGGCGTCGCGGCAGTCGTGGAGCTTTGGCGCCGGCCCGCGCACGGCCGACGGGTCCTTCGAGATCGCCGCGCCGCTCACGACACCACCTCCGCGAGCTCGGCCAGGGCCTGCTCGTACTGTTCCGCGCTCGGCACTTTGTGGTGCCACTCCACCCGGTCCGCCATGAACGAGATGCCCTGCCCCTTGTTGGTATGGGCGACGATGCATGTCGGCCGGTCGGCGACGACGCGGTCGGGCGACAGGGCGGCGAGGATCTGGTCCATGTCGTGCCCGTCGATCTCCAGCACCGTCCAGCCGAAGGCGGCGAGCTTCGGCGCGAAGGGCGCCAGCGCGTTGGTCTCGGCGAGGCGGGCGCCCTGCTGCAGGCGGTTGTGGTCGATGATCAGGGTCAGGTTGTCGAGGCGGAACTGGGCGGCGGCCATGATCGCCTCCCAGTTGCTGCCCTCCTGCATCTCGCCGTCGCCAGTGATGACGAAGGTGCGCCAGGAGGCCTGGTCGAGCTTCGCCGCCGTCGCCATGCCGACGGCGACGGGCAGGCCGTGGCCGAGCGGGCCGGTGTTGGTCTCGACGCCCGGCACCTTGTTGCGGTCCGGGTGGCCGTTGAGGCGCGACATCGGCTTCAGGAAGGTGGCGATCTCGTCCCGGGGGATGAAGCCGCGCTCGGCGAGCGTCACGTAGAGCGCGCAGGCCGTGTGGCCCTTGCTCAGGACCAGCCGGTCGCGGCCGGGATCGCGCGGCGCCTGCGGATCGACGTTCAGGACGTTGAAATAGAGCGCCGTCAGGAGGTCGATCACCGACATCTCGCCGCCGATGTGGCCGGCGCCGGCCTCGAACACCGCCTGCAGGTCGCGACGCCGGATCCGCCTCGCCGTCGCCCGCAGTTCCTGTGGGGTCTGGGGTACCACTGCTCAACCTTTGCATATTTATTCTGACAAGATTATTCTTTCCAAACAGGCCGCGTGTCAAGCCGGATGTTCCGCAGGATCGGGGCGACCACATTGGCTCGCTGCAGCGCAACATAGCCGGCGAAACACATCGGGGTGACGGCAGGCGGTGGCGCGGCTTGACACCCCTCCCGGGCTCTCGTATGAATTTTACGTCATAAGTGAATAAATATCCATACCGGGAGGCGAGATGGTGACGACGGACAGGGCGACCGCCGGAAGCGGCCTCGGCCGGCTCTTCTCGCTGCGCGGCGCGACCGGTCCGCTCGTCGGCCTCGTCCTCCTGTGCATCTTCCTGAGCTTCGCCACCGACTCGTTCCTGTCGGTGCGCAACCTCCTCAACATCCTCGACCAGATCACCGTGCTCGGGATCATGGCGGTGGGGATGACCTTCGTCATCCTGATCGGCGGCATCGACCTCGCCGTCGGCTCCGTGCTGGCGCTGGCGATGATGGTCATGGGCTACCTGTCGAACGACATGGGCCTGCCCCTGCAGCTCGCGATCGTCGTCGCGCTGATCGTCGCCGCCGGCACGGGGGCCGTCTCCGGCCTCCTCGTGACCGCCTTCGGCGTGCCGGCCTTCATCGCCACGCTCGCGATGATGTCGGTCGCCCGCGGCCTCGCCAACATGATCACCGACGGCCAGCAGATCGTCGGCTTTCCCGGCTGGTTCAACCTGATGGCGATCATCCGCTACGGCGGCTTCCTCACCCTTACGGTGGGGCTGATGCTGGTCGTCTTCGCGCTGGGCTGGGCGTTCCTGCGCTACACCTCGGCCGGCCGCAGCCTCTATGCCATCGGCGGCAATGCCGAGGTCGCCCGTCTCGCTGGCATCAACGTCAAGCTCGCGACGATCGGCGTCTACGTCGTCTCCGGCCTGCTCGCCGGGCTCGCCGGCGTCGTGCTCGCCGCCCGCCTCGATTCCGTGCAGCCGAGCTCGGGCTTCACCTACGAGCTCGACACCATCGCCGCGGTCGTCATCGGCGGCACCAGCCTGTCCGGCGGCACCGGCGGCATCCCGGGAACCATCATCGGCGTCCTCATCATCGGCGTGCTGCGCAACGGCCTCAACCTGCTCGGCGTCTCGCCCTTCACCCAGCAGGTGGTGATCGGCCTCGTCATCGCGCTCGCCGTGGCGGCGGAGGCCCTGAAGAAGAAGTGAGCTTTGGCGCGAGCCAGAGAGTGACGGCGATCACCGCCGAACCACCGCCCGGCGCCACGCCGGCACCCCCGAATACCGCCGCGCTCCCTGCGCGGTGACCAGAAGACCAAATGGAGGAGACTGACATGACGTTCAAGCGCACCCTGCTCGCCGCCGCCGCCCTCGCGACGGTCGCGATGATGCCGTTCGGCGCCTCGGCCGAGGAAGTGAAGAAGATCGGGCTCGCCGTCGCCAACCTGCAGGCGAACTTCTTCAACCAGATCAAGCAGTCGGTCGAGGCCTATGCCGGCGGCAAGGGCATCGAGGTGATCACCGTCGACGCCAAGGGCGACAGCGCCACCCAGGTCAGCCAGGTCCAGGACCTGCTGACCCAGAACATCTACGCCTTCATCTACATCCCCGCCGGCGCCGCCGCCGCCACCGTGCCGGCGCGTCTCGCCAAGGCCGCCGGCGTGCCGGTGATCAACGTCGACCGCAATGCCGACGGCGAGCCGGGCGACACCTTCATCGCCTCCGACAGCGTCGCCTCCGCCTACAACGTCTGCAAGTACATCTTCGAGAAGGCCGGCGGCTCCGGCAAGATGATCATCGTGCACGGCCAGAAGGGCACCACCCCCGAGGTCGACCGCTCCGCCGGCTGCGCCAAGGCGCGCGAGGAGTTCCCCGGCATCGAGGTGGTCGCCGAGCAGTGGAGCCACATCTGGTCGCAGGACGAGGGCTTCCAGCTGACGCAGAACATGCTGCAGGCGCATCCGGACGCCGTCATCGTCTGGGGCCAGGCCGACGCGCTGGCGCTCGGCGCCGCCCAGGCGGTGAAGGTCGCGAACCTGCCGCAGCGCATCTGGGTCGCCGGCTTCGACGGCGACACCGCCGCCCTCGAGGCCCTGCGTGACGGCGTCTTCGACGTGACGGCGACGCAGCAGACCCAGCACATGGGCCGGCTCGCCGTCGACAGCGCGATCAAGCTGAAGGCCGGCGAAAAGGTGCCCCCCCAGCAGCTCCTCGAGGCGACGTTGACGACGAAGGACAACGTCGAGCAGTTCATCGCCAACCATCCCTGAGCCGGGACGGGCGCGCCATGACCTCGACCGACAAGCCTCCCGTGCTGACGCTCCGCGGGATCCGCAAGAGCTACGGCCCGACGGAGGTGCTGCACGGCATCGACCTCGATGTCCGCGCCGGCGAGGTCGTGGCGCTGCTCGGCGAGAACGGCGCCGGCAAGTCGACGCTGTCGCACATCATCGCCGGCACCATCTGGCCGAGCGCCGGCACCATGACTTGGCAGGGCGCGCCCTACGCGCCCGCCACCCCACGCCAGGCGATCGATCTCGGCGTCGGCATGATCCACCAGGAGCTGCGGCTGCTGGAGCACCTGTCGATCGCCGAGAACGTCTTCGTCGGCCGCACCCCCACCCGCGGCGGCATCGTCGATCGCCGGGAGATGGAGGAGCGCGCCCACAAGCAGCTGCAGCGCCTCGGCCTCGATGTCTCGCCCACGCGGCTCGTGCGCGGGCTCTCCACCGCCAACCAGCAACTGGTCGAGATCGCCAAGGCGCTGGCGCTGAATGCGCGCCTGCTCATCCTCGACGAGCCGACGGCGGCGCTCGGCGGCCAGGAGACCGAGCTCCTGTTCCGCCAGATCGAGCGCCTGAAGGCCGACGGCGTCGCGATCGTCTACATCTCCCACCGTCTCGAGGAGATCAAACGGATCGCCGACCGCGTCGTCGTGATGCGCGACGGCGACAAGGTGAAGGAGTTCGACAGCGCCGATGTGGCGGTGCGCACCATCGTCGAGGCGATGGTCGGCCGCAGCCTCGAGCGCATGTTCCCGCCGATCCCGACACCGTCCGGCGAGGTGGTGCTGTCGGTCCGCGGTCTCAGCGGCGCGAATGGCGCCTTCCGCGACGTCGGCTTCGAGGTCCGCAAGGGCGAGATCTTCGGCATCGCCGGCCTGATCGGCGCCGGCCGCACCGAGCTCGTGCGGGCGATCACCGGCGCCGACCCGATCGCCGCGGGAGAGGTGTTCCTGCACGGCCGCGACGTCACCCCGCGCAGCCCCCGCCAGTCGATCCGCAACGGCATCGTGCTGGTGCCGGAGGACCGCAAGCTGCAGGGCCTCGTGCTGCATCATTCGATCGCCGAGAACATCGGCTACGCCAACCGCCGCGCCGTCTCCCGCAACGGCTTCGTCACCGACGGCGCCGTCGTCCGCTTCGCTGACGAGCAGATCCGCCGCTTCGGCGTCAAGGGCCGCGCGCAGCAGCGCGCCGACGAGATGTCCGGAGGCAACCAGCAGAAGGTCGTGCTCGCGAAATGGCTCGCCCGCGACCCAAAAGTCGTGGTTCTCGACGAGCCGACGCGCGGCATCGACGTCGGCGCCCGCTCGGCGATCTACGAGGTGATCGTCGCACTCGCCGTAAGCGGCGTCGCCGTCATCGTCGTCAGTTCCGACCTCGAAGAGGTGCTCGGCGTCTCCAACCGTGTCCTCGTCATGGCGGCCGGCCGCCAGACGGGTATCCTCGACCGCGCCGAGGCGAATGACGTCACCGTCATGGAGCTCGCCACGCGCTGAGCTCGGCGCGGGGCGGCCCGAGACACCACCAACCGGGAACACCGATGCTCGAGACGACCCTGAACGCCCCCCGCCTCTTCGACCTTTCCGGCCGGGTGGCCTTCGTCACCGGTGCCGGCAGCGGCATCGGCCAGCGCATCGCCCTCGGCCTCGCCCAGTGTGGCGCCGACGTCGCCTGCCTCGACCGCCGCGAGGACGGCGGCACCGCCGAGACCGTGGAGGCGATCCGCACCGCCGGCCACAAGGCGATCGCCATCGCCGCCGACGTCACCCGGCGCGCCGCCCTCGACGCGGCGGTGGCCCGCACCGAGACGGAGCTCGGCCCGCTCTCCATCGCCCTCAACGCCGCCGGCATCGCCAACGCCAACCCGGCCGAGACGATGGACGAGGAGCAGTACCAGACCCTCATGGACATCAACATGAAGGGCGTCTTCTTCTCCTGCCAGGCGGAGGCGGCCGCGATGCTGCGCCACGGCCGCGGCTCGATCATCAACATCGCCTCGATGTCCGGCGTCATCGTCAACCGCGGCTTGAGCCAGGTGCACTACAACGCCTCCAAGGCCGGCGTCATCCACATGTCGAAGTCGATGGCGATGGAGTGGGTCGGCCGCGGCGTGCGGGTCAACTCGATCAGCCCCGGCTACACCGCGACGCCGATGAACACGCGCCCCGAGATGGTCCACCAGACGAAGGCGTTCGAGGAACAGACGCCGATGGGGCGGATGGCGAGCGTCGACGAGATGGTCGGGCCGGCGATCTTCCTGGCGAGCGACGCCTCCTCCTACTGCACCGGCGTCGACCTCCTCGTCGACGGCGGCTTCTGCTGCTGGTAGCCATCGTCGACAGGCCCCCTGAATGGACAGCGGGCTCGAGGATGGTCCGCGATGACGGGGCGAGACAGCGGCGGTGAGCGGGAGGCCCCCGGCCCGCCCGGGGGTCCGGCCGCCGCGGCCCAGCCTTCTGCAGATACCGCTTCCGCCAATCCGGCCGCCGCCACTCCGGCCGCCGCGAAGGCGCGGACGCTGAAGGAGCGGGTCGGCGCGCTCCGGCATCTCAGGCCGTTCATTGCGATGGTCTGGCGCACCAGCCCGGCGCTGACGGCGGCGTCGGTGGCGCTGCGGCTCGTGCGGGCGCTCCTGCCGGTCGCCACCTTGTATGTCGGCAAGCTCATCATCGACGAAGTCGTCCTCCTGGTGCAGGTCGACGGCCGGCCGGACACGCTGGCGGACTGGCTCGCGAGCGGCCTCCTCGACCGCCTCGCGCTGCTGATCGCCGCCGAGTTCGCGTTGGCGGTGGCCGCCGACGTGCTCGGCCGGGTCGTCGCGCTGACCGACGGCCTGCTGTCAGAGCGCGTCACCAACGCCTCCAGCATCCGGCTTATGCGCCACGCCGCCACCCTCGACCTCGAGGACTTCGAGGACGCCGAGTTCCAGGACAAGCTCGAGCGCGCGCGTCGCCAGACCAGTGGCCGCATCACGCTGATGGGGCAATTGCTCGGCCAGGTGCAGGACCTCGTGACGGTGGCGAGCTTCGTCGCCGGCCTCGTCGTCTACGCGCCCTGGCTGATCGTGCTCCTGGTGGTGGCGCTGCTGCCCGCCTTCATCGGCGAGGCTCACTTCAACGCCCAGAGCTACACGCTCGACTTCGGCCGCACGCCGCAGCGCCGCGAACTCGACTATGTCCGCCAAACCGCCGCCAGCGTCGAGACCGCCAAGGAAGTCAAAATCTTCGGCCTGCACGGCTTTCTCATCGAGCGCTACGGCCAGCTCGCCGCCGAGTTCTATGCGGCCAACCGCAAGCTCGCGCTCCGGCGCGCCGGCTGGGGCGGCCTGTTCACCGCGGTCGGCACCATCGGCTACTACCTCGCCTACGCCTACATCGCCTGGAGCACGCTGACCGGGGCCTTCTCCGTCGGCGACCTCACCCTCCTCGCCGGCTCGTTCCGCCGCCTCGGCGCCCTGGTCGAGGGGCTGCTGTCGAGCTTCTCGACCACCGCCAGCCAGGCGCTCTATCTCGACGACCTGTTCTCCTTCTTCGAGGCAGAGCCGGAGATCCTCTCGCCCGCCGATCCCAAGCCGTTCCCGCGGCCGATCCGGGAGGGCTTCGTCTTCGAGGACGTCGGCTTCATCTATCCGGGCTCGGACCGCTGGGCGGTGCGCCATCTCTCCTTCACGCTCAAGGCCGGCGAGGTGGTGGCGCTCGTCGGCGAGAACGGCGCCGGCAAGACCACCCTCGTCAAGCTTTTGACGCGGCTCTACGACCCCGACGAGGGCCGCATCCTGCTCGACGGCCGCGACCTCAGCGACTACGACCTCGACGACCTGCGCGGCAGCATGGGCGTCATCTTCCAGGATTTCGTCCGCTACAACCTCACCGCCGCCGACAACATCGCGGTCGGCCGGATTTTGGCGCGTGACGACCGTGCCCGCATCGTCCGCGCCGCCGCCGCCAGCCAGGCCGACGGGGTGGTCGCGCGGCTGCCCGGCGGCTACGACCAGATGATCGGCAAGCGCTTCCGCAACGGCGTCGAGCTCTCCGGCGGCGAGTGGCAGAAGATCGCCATCGCGCGGGCCTACATGCGCGAGGCAGAGGTTCTGGTGCTCGACGAGCCGACGGCGGCCCTCGACGCCCGCGCCGAGTTCGAGGTGTTCCAGCGCTTCAAGGAACTGAGCCGCGGCAAGACGGCGATCCTGATCTCGCACCGCTTCTCGAGCGTGCGCATGGCCGACCGCATCCTCGTCCTCGCCGATGGCGCCGTCGAGGCGGCCGGCACCCACGGGGAGCTCGTGGCGCAGCGCGGCCGCTATGCCGAACTGTTCGAGCTGCAGGCCGCCGGCTACCGGTAGCGGCAGCGGCAGCGGTCTGGAGCGGCACCCGCCCGCGTTGGCCTCGCCGAGGCCGGGTCTAAAGTGGCGCGCGTCTCCGAAGAACCGCGTCTACAAGGGCCGCTTCCAGCGTGATGACGGGCTCCGGGCACGAGGCGGACCGATGCGACCGACGACATGGCTGTTGCGCCGCCTCGCCGAGCTCGCGGTGTTCGTCCTCTCCGTCGCGGCCGTGAGCGCCGTGCAGACCGGCGCGCTGCAGCCGATCGCGGAAACGACGGCGCTCTTCGTCCTCGGCTGGGCGATCTACTACGGGGTGTTCTCGGGATACTGGATCATCTCGGCCATCCTGTTCGTGACCCTGCGCAGGTCGGCGGATGGGAGCACGCCGAGGGCGGTCGATTCGCTGGCGTTCGGGGTGCATAGCTATGCGGCGGTGTCCGTCATGCACGGCTGGCCGGTGGGATTCGGCGCCGGCCTCGATCTGCGGTCACCAGCCGTCATTGGCTGGGGCTCGGTGCTGCTGCTGCACGCCGTGCTGCTGACTCACACGCTGCTCGCCCGGCGCCGGCCTTAGAGCCGGCAAGCCGGGACAATGAGGCCGCCACGGGCGCCGCAGACAAAGCCGACGGCCAGAAAGCGACGCAGCCGGACCCGGCCCGGGCCTGGGCGTCGAGCGGGGTCGACCGGGCCAGCAATCGGCAGCACTGGGGAAATTGGCGCTCCCTAGGGAAGCCACGTTTGCAAGCCCGGCCAACGGGTTTGCCAGTTTCGAGGGGCCAGACGGCCCGTTGATGATCAAGGCGAATTTAGGCGATTGGCAAACTGAAGGAGCCCACACCGTGAGAGAGACACTGACGACGGAAGAACTGGATAGGCTGGAGGCCGTCGCAGCCGCCCGCTCCCTTGCCGCAGTCACGGCAGAGAGAGACGCGCTGAGGAAGGCGCTGGAGGACGACCGGGGGGCGTGCGCGAGGATCGCTGACGAGCTTCGGTTCGACACTCCGTCAGCGTCCTACGACAACGGGGCGACAACCGATGGCTGGAGAATGGCCTGCGCTGAGATAGCCGCCGCCATCCGCGTCCGCGCCCTCCTCACCAAGGAGAAGACGGATGCCGAATGAGATGATGGATAGGGCTGTAGACATCGTCAAAGACACGATGGACGCTCATGGGTACGATTGTTACCCAGAAACCGCCGTAGCCATAGCCCGCGCTGTTATCGCAAGCCTGATAGAGCCGAGCAAGGCTGTGGTTGCCATCGGCAGAGATTGTTCAGCG
>CAMDHY010000107.1 GCA_945898215.1 Pseudoxanthobacter soli DSM 19599
CCGGCCGGCCGATTCGCAAGGGTGCGACGCGGCGACCGGAGCCATCGGTTCAGTCTCGGCCGTCGATCAGGCGGACTTCTTGCGGTCGTCGTCGCGCACTTCCTCGAAGTCCGCATCGACGACGTCGTCCTGCTTGGCCTCGCCGCCCGACGGACCGGCATCGTCGCCGCCGCCGTCCTGGCTCGACTGGTACATCGCCTCGCCGATCTTCATCGAGGCCTGCGCCAGGGCGTTGGTCTTCGCCTGGATCGCCTCGACGTCCTCGCCGGCGAGCGCCGTCTTGAGGTCGGCCACCGCCGCCTCGACCACCGACTTGTCGGCCGCCGAGACCTTGGCGCCATGCTCGGCGAGCGAGCGCTCGGTCGAGTGCACCATCGCCTCGCCGTGGTTGCGGGCCTCGACCAGCGCGCGCCGCTTCTTGTCTTCCTCAGCGTGGGCCTCGGCGTCCTTCACCATCTTCTCGATGTCGGCGTCGTTGAGGCCGCCCGAGGCCTGGATGCGGATCTGCTGCTCCTTGCCGGTGCCCTTGTCGCGCGCCGAGACGTTGACGATACCGTTCGCGTCGATGTCGAAGGTGACCTCGACCTGCGGCACGCCGCGGGGCGCCGGCGGGATGCCGACGAGATCGAACTGGCCGAGCATCTTGTTGTCGGCCGCCATCTCGCGCTCGCCCTGGAAGACGCGGATCGTCACGGCGGTCTGGTTGTCCTCGGCGGTCGAGAACACCTGCCCCTTCTTCGTCGGGATCGTCGTGTTGCGCTCGATCAGGCGGGTGAACACGCCGCCCAGCGTCTCGATGCCGAGCGACAGCGGCGTCACGTCGAGGAGGAGGACGTCCTTGACCTCGCCCTGCAGCACGCCGGCCTGGATCGCCGCGCCGATCGCCACCACCTCGTCGGGGTTGACGCCCTTGTGCGGCTCCTTGCCGAAGAACTGCTTCACGATCTCCTGGATCTTCGGCATGCGCGTCATGCCGCCGACCAGCACCACCTCGTCGATCTGGCCCGCCGACAGGCCGGCGTCCTTGAGGGCCGCCTTGCACGGGCCGATCGTCTTCTGGACGAGATCGTCGACCAGCGCCTCGAACTTGGCGCGGGTCAGCTTCAGCGTCATGTGCTTCGGACCGGTCTGGTCCGCGGTGATGAACGGCAGGTTGATCTCGGTCTGGGTGGCCGAGGAGAGCTCGATCTTCGCCTTCTCGGCGGCCTCCTTGAGGCGCTGCAGGGCGAGCTTGTCGCCGCGCAGGTCGATGCCCTGCTCCTTCTTGAACTCGTCGGCGAGGTAGTTGACGAGGCGCATGTCGAAGTCCTCGCCGCCGAGGAACGTGTCGCCGTTCGTCGCCTTCACCTCGAAGACGCCGTCGCCGATCTCCAGCACCGACACGTCGAACGTGCCGCCGCCGAGGTCGTAGACTGCAATCGTCTTCGACGCGCCGCCCTTGTCGAGACCGTAGGCGAGGGCGG
The DNA here is from genome assembly GCA_945898215.1 of Pseudoxanthobacter soli DSM 19599. Lineage (GTDB taxonomy): Bacteria > Pseudomonadota > Alphaproteobacteria > Rhizobiales > Segnochrobactraceae > CAMDHY01. The sequence continues at coordinate 1,464 of CAMDHY010000107.1, forward strand.
CCGCCGTCGGCTCGTTGATGATGCGCAGCACCTCGAGGCCGGCGATCTTGCCGGCGTCCTTGGTGGCCTGGCGCTGGGCGTCGTTGAAGTAGGCCGGGACCGTGATGACGGCCTGCGTCACCGTCTGGCCGAGATAGGCCTCGGCCGTCTCCTTCATCTTCTGCAGGATGAAGGCTGAAATCTGCGAGGGGGAGTACTTCTTGCCGTCGGCCTCGACCCAGGCGTCGCCGTTGTCGCCCTTGACGATCTTGTAGGGGACGAGGTCCTTGTCCTTGGCGACCATGGGGTCGTCGTAGCGGCGGCCGATCAGCCGCTTCACCGCGAAGAACGTCCGCTCCGGGTTGGTCACACCCTGGCGCTTCGCCGGCTGGCCGACCAGGCGCTCACCATCGTCGGTGAACGCCACCATCGACGGCGTCGTGCGCGCGCCTTCCGAATTCTCGATCACCTTGGCGTTCTTGCCGTCCATGACGGCGACGCAGGAATTCGTGGTGCCGAGGTCGATACCGATGACTTTTGCCATTCTCGTCTCCTTCAGGCAGGCCGGTCGGACCCATACATGGCATCCGAACGCGGGTCCCGGCGAGGCCGGGCCGGCCCCCAACAACAGCGTGGGATTTGGCGCCCGGCGAGCCCGGACGCGACGCTCGAGGGGTATATAAGAGGGGGCCCAAACGGCCGCAAGGCGAGGGGCGGGGCCGATTTCGCCGCAATGGCGGGCCAATTCGCCGCGACAGCATCTTTGAACGACCGGAATGAGCATGGCTTCGTCCGACACGCCTCTCCACCGCCCCGCCCGCATGCGCCGCAACGTCATCCTGCTCGTCGTCGCGGTGGCGGTGCTAGTGGTCGGCTGGTCGGTCTACTGGTGGGTGGTGACCGACCGGGTGGAGGCGATGCTGCGCGAGGCGCTGGTGCGGCCACTGCCGGACGGCACCGTCGTCGTCTGCGACCCGCTCGCGGTCGGCGGCTACCCGTTCCGCGTCGAGGCGCGCTGCGGCTCCACGGCCGCCACGCTGCCCGACGGCGGCACGCTTTCCGCCGGCGCGTTCACCGCCGTGGCGCTCGCCTACGACTGGCGCAAGGCGATCTTCGAGCTCGACGGGCCGCTGTCGGCGCAGCCCGCGGACGGCCCGGCGATCTCAGCCACATGGACATCGGCGCGGGCGAGCGGCGCGCGCAACGGCCGCCTGCTCGACAGCGCCGACATCGTGCTGGAGGCCCCCGTCCTCACTGTCGCCGGCCGCGAGGCCGGCCGCGCCGGCCACCTCGAGGCGCACGTCCGTCGCGCGCCGGGCGACGGCGGCGCGCCCGCCGGCACCGACGCCGCCCTGTCCGCCACCGGCCTCGCCGCGCCGATGTTGCCGCTGCCGCTCGATGTCGCGGCGGTGGTGCGGATCGGCGACGGTGGCGCCGCGCTCGCCGGCCGCGGGCCGCTGACCGAGGGCATCGGCGAGGACCCGCTGCCGATATCGGTGCGGGAGCTGTCGCTCGCGAGCGGCGCGGCGAAGCTGCGGGCGGCGGGCGACCTGACGGTGGACGCCGAGGGCCGCCTCGACGGCGTCATGGAGGTGACGATCGCCGATCCGGTGGCGCTCGCCGCGACGCTGCGGCCGTTCCTGCCGGCGGACAGCCAGCTACCGGCGGCGCTCGCCGGCGCGGTGGCGGCGTTCGGTCGCGACGACGGCGACGGCCGGCGCACGGTGACGGTGACGATCCGCCGGGGCCGCGCCGCGATCGGGCTGATCCCGCTCGGCCGGCTGCCGCGGCTGCCGGTGCGCGCCCTCACGCCGTCCTGAGCGACCGGACGCCGTCCGCTACCAGTAGCCGCGCCCGATGCGCCTTCGTGCCTCGTGGACGGGCCGGGCGAACTCGTGGCCGAGGGGAGCGAGCCGGGCCGCGCGCGGCGGCGGCTTCAGCGTCACCGTCCGCGCCCCGTGGCGGGCCTCGGCGAAGGTATCGAACAGCGCCTGGTCGACGGCGTTGGCGTCGACCAGCGAGGCCCGCAACTTCGGGTCGAGGTCTGCGGCCTTGAGCTCGTCCCAAGCAATCGTCATCGCCATTTCCGCACGGTCGTTCTGCCGCACGGCCACCGGCGGGATACCGAGCACGGGCGCGAGTTCCCCCGTCAATTCGTCGCAGAGCCGGTAGGAGCCGACGAACCAGAAATCGCGGAAGTGGCGGGCGACGAGCGTGAACGCCTCCTCGCCCGACATCGCCACCAGCCGCGGCCAGGGGATCTCGAGATAGTTCGCAAGCAGGAATCGAGTGATGCGGTTCCGCGGCTCGGAGCGCACGTGGGTGTCGAAGTCGTAGGTGCCCCACCCCATCGCCACGTACCGCATCATGCGGAAATTGTAGTAGGACAGCGCGTGGCCGAGCGGGTCGCGGATCAGCGTCGAGCGCAGGATCTCTCGGCCAGTGAAGCGCGCCTCCAGCGACTTGCCGATCTGCTGGCTCGAGATGACGCGGACGCGCTCGGGATGCGGCACCGCGTCCGGGGCGTGGCGGGACATCACCCAGCGGGCCGGGATCGGCCGGCGCTTCGGCTTGACGAACTCGCCCGGCGGCATGTGCGCCTCGAAGTGGCGCTCCAGCGTCTTGCCGGCGCACTTCGGCACGTGCAGGACGAGATGCAGCGGCGGGGCGCCGGCGGCCGTCACGACGCCTTAGCCGCCTTCACCGGCGGCTCCACCGCCGCGGGACCGGCCTCGACCGCGGGCCGGCGGCCGAAGTCGGGCGAGGCGGTGTCCTGGCCGGCGGCGATGATGCCGCGGCGGATGGCGCGGGTGCGGGTGAACACGTCGAACAGCTGCTCGCCGTCGCCCCAGCGGATCGCCCGCTGCAGCGCCGCGAGGTCCTCGGAGAAGCGGCCGAGCACCTCCAGCACCGCGTCCTTGTTGTGCAGGAACACGTCGCGCCACATCGTCGGGTCGGAGGCGGCGATGCGGGTGAAGTCGCGGAAGCCGCCGGCGGAGAACTTGATCACCTCCGACTGCGTCACCTCCTCGAGATCGGCGGCGGTGCCGACGATGTTGTAGGCGATCAGGTGCGGCAGGTGGCTGGTGATGGCGAGCACCAGGTCGTGATGGTCGGACGCCATCACCTCGACGTTCGCCCCGCACGCCCGCCAAAGCGCCACGACCTTTTCCACCGCGTCGGCGTCGGCATCCTCGGGCGGCGTCAGGATGCACCAGCGGTTGTCGAACAGCTCGGCGAAGCCGGCATCGGGGCCGGACTGCTCGGTGCCGGCGACCGGATGGGCCGGCACCAGGCGGCGCGGGTTCGGCAACAGCGGCGCCATCTGGCGGATCACGGAGCCCTTCACCGAGCCGACGTCGGAGACGATGGCGGTCGCCGACAGCACCGGCGCGATCTCGGCCGCGACCGGCCCGCAGGCGCCGACGGGCACGCAGGCGATGACGAGGTCGGCACCCTTCGCCGCCTCGGCGGCTGTCGCGTGGTAGCTGGTGCCGAGGCCGAGCGCCTCGGCACGGGCGAGCGCTGCCGGATCGCGGTCGGCGATGGCGATCTCGGCGGAAAGGCCCGCCCGCGCGATGGCGCGGGCGAGCGAGGAGCCGATCAGGCCGATGCCGACGATGGCGACGCGGCCGAACAGGGGGGCTTGCCGGTCCAGAAGGGCTTGCCGGTCGGCCATCGGGTCTCCGTTCAGCCCTTGACGAAGGCGGCGAGCGCCTCCGCGACGGCGCGGTTGGCCGCCTCCGTGCCGATGGTGATGCGCAGCGCGCCCTTCAGCCCGTAGCCGTCCATGCGGCGGACGACGATGCCGCGGTCCTGCAGGAAGGCGTCGGCATCGGCGGCCCGCTTGCCGCCCTCGTCCGGGAAGTGGACGAGCAGGAAGTTGCCGACGCTCGGCGTCACGGTGAGGCCGAGGCTGGCCAGCTCCGCCTCCAGCCAGCCGAGCCACATCTCGTTGTGGGCAATGGCGTTTTCGATGTGGGCGGTGTCGTCGATCGCAGCGGCGCCTGCGGCGATCGCCGCAGAGCCGAGATTGAACGGCCCGCGCACGCGGTTGACCGCATCGACCACCGCCGCCGGCCCGTACATCCAGCCGATGCGGAGCGCCGCCAGCCCGTGGATCTTCGAGAAGGTCCTGAGCATGACGACGTTGTCCATCGTCGCCGCAAGCTCGAGCCCGGCCGAGTAGTCGTTGCGCCGCACATACTCGGCATAGGCGGCGTCGATGACGAGCAGCACCGACGGCGGCAGGCTCTCGGCGAGGCGCTTCACCTCGGCAAACGGCAGGTAGGTGCCGGTCGGGTTGTTCGGGTTCGCCAGGAACACGAGCTTCGTCTTCGGCGTCACGGCGGCGATGAGCGCGTCGACGTCGGCGAGGAAATCGCGCTCCGGCGCGCTCACCATCCGCCCGCCGGCGGCGAGCGTCGAGATCGCGTACATCAGGAAGCCGTACTCACTCTGCACCGCCTCGTCGCCGGGGCCGAGATAGGCGTTGCACAGGAACGAGATCAGCTCGTCCGAGCCGGCGCCGCAGACGATGCGGGCGGGGTCGAGCCCGTAGCGCCGCGCGATCGCCTCGCGCAGCACTGTGTGGGCGCCGTCGGGATAGAGCTCGAGCTTCTCGGCCGCCGCCTTGAAGGCGTCGATCGCCTTGCGGCTGGCGCCGAGCGGCGTCTCGTTGGAGGACAGCTTGTGGACGGCCGGCACGGCGCCGGCCTTCGCCTTGCCGGGGACGTAGGGGGCGATCTCGAGCACGCTCGGGCGCGGCTGTGGACGGTTGGACGCGGACATCACGTCGACCTCGACTTCAAAAAGGGGACTTCGCCGCGGCTCTCAAGGGGTGGCGGTCGACACCAGGGGCGCGGCATAGCCCCCGGCCGCCCGCATATGCGAGCCGAGCGGAGCGGCGGCCGGCGAGCGCCGGCGGGCGACGAGGACGTCGTTGCCGACGGCGGCCATCAGCTCGACACCGGCGGCAGACAGCGCCGCGCGATCGGGGGCCGCGTCGAGGGTGCCGGCGAGGCACTCGATCTCGGTCGGTGCCTCGTCGATCTCGGCGCCGGACAAGACGAGGGCCGGACGTGCGCCCGGCCCTGTGGTGACGAGGAAGGGGAGGCGCGCGATGATGCGGGCGCCTTCGGGGCCGAGGGCGCGCCACCACGCCGTCGAAGGCTCCGCATCGAGCGGCACCAGCGCGAGATCGAGGGGCTCGGCGACGACCGCGGCGGCCGCCGCCACCGCATCCGCGGCGGGCACGAGCTCGATGTCGAAGCCGAACTGGTAGCGGGCGAGGTCGCGCATCGCCCCGTCCGGCGACGAAAGCCCGGCGACATGGACGCGGAACGGCGCCTGCAGGTTGGTGAAGGTGCCGATGATCTCGCGCCAGAGGTGCTCGACCGAGGAGATCGGCAGGGAGCCCTCGTGGCGGGCGGCGAGCCGGCGCATGATGTCGGCCTCGCGGCCGGGCCGGAAGGCGGAGCCTCCCTGCGCCTTGCCCTTGGCGCGGATCAGCGCGTCGATCACCGTCGAGCGCTCGATCAGGAGCGAGTGGACCTCGGTGTCGATCTCGTCGATGCGGGCGCGCAGCGCGGCGAGCGACGGCGCGGTCGCGGTCGGGGCATCGCCGGCTGGGGTGTCGGTCATGGTCGGAAGCGCCCGGACACTCGTGTCGGATCGTCGGTCGGATCGGCAGTACCCCGGGCCGGATCGGCCGGCCCGCGGATCGTTCGACGGCAACGCACCACGCCCCGCCGCGGGCCATGGTCTTAAGCAGGTCGCCCGGCGAAATCAAAGAAAACGTTGACAGTCACCCGGCCCGCTCCTACCGCGGAACGCGGTGTGGCGGGTGCGTGAAATGACGGCGACGGGCAGCATGGACGGCGTGGACGACAGCGCGCGGCGGCGGGAGGCCGACGCACCGTCGAGCCCGGTGGCGCGCTTCACCGCCGACGAGGCGCTGCCGCTCGATGCCGGCGTGTCAATCGGCCCCTGGCAGATCGCCTACCAGTCCTACGGCACCCTCAACGCCGACAGGTCGAACGCCATCCTGCTCTGCCACGCGCTGACCGGCGACCAGCACGCCGCCAACGACAGCCCGATCACCGGCAAGCCCGGCTGGTGGACGACGCTGGTCGGGCCCGGCAAGCCGGTCGACACCGACCGCTTCTTCGTGATCTGCGCCAACGTCCTCGGCGGCTGCATGGGCACGACCGGGCCGGCGACCACCGATCCGGCCACCGGGCTGCCCTACGCCCTCGACCTGCCGCTCGTCACCGTCGGCGACATGGTGCGCGCCCAGGCGAAGCTGATCGACCGGCTCGGCATCGAGACGCTGTTTGCCGTCGTCGGCGGTTCGATGGGCGGCATGCAGGTGCTCGACTGGGCGTCGCGCTACCCCGACCGCGTCTTCGCGGCGGTGCCGATCGCCACCGGGGCGCGCCATTCCTCGCAGAACATCGCCTTCCACGAGGTCGGCCGGCAGGCGATCATGGCCGACCCCGACTGGCGCGGCGGGCGCTACATCGCCGAGGGCCTGCGCCCCCGCAAGGGCCTCGCTGTCGCCCGCATGGCCGCCCACATCACCTACATGTCCGAGCAGGCGCTGCACCGGAAGTTCGGCCGCAACCTGCAGGACCGGCCGCAGATCTCGTTCGGCTTCGACGCCGACTTCCAGATCGAGAGCTACCTGCGCCACCAGGGCCTGAGCTTCGTCGACCGCTTCGACGCCAACTCCTACCTCTACGTGACGCGGGCGATGGACTATTTCGACCTCGCAGCCGACCACGGCGGCGTGCTGGCGAAGGCGTTCACCGGCTCGCGCACGCGCTTCTGCGTCGTCTCCTTCACCAGCGACTGGCTGTTCCCGACGCGCGAGAGCCGCACGGTGGTGCATGCGCTGAACGCCGCGGCGGCGAACGTCTCCTTCGTCGAGGTCGAGACCGACCGCGGCCACGACGCCTTCCTGCTCGACGAGCCCGAGCTCTTCAGGACGGTGCGCGGCTTCCTCACCGGCGCCGCCAACGCCCGCGGCATCGCCCCGCCGGCGGGGGCGGTGTGAGGCGGCGATGAGCAAGGTCCAGGACGAGCGGACGAAGCTCTCGGCGACCTTCCTCAACGGCATCGCCATCGCGATGGTCGTCGCCGGCGGCATCGCTCCGCTCGTCGCCTTCAGCTACGGACTGTCCGGCGCGGCAACCGGCACGGCCGTCGCCTTCGTCGGCGCGGCTTGGTTTGTCGGTGGAACCACACTACATTTCGTCGCGAGGCTCCTCCTCCGGGGTATGAAGCCGTGAACTGGTTCGCTCTCTACGTCGGCGTCGGCATCCCTGTGATTTTTGTTGCGGGCGGCTTGGCGCTGGCGTTCTACGATCGCTGGGAGCGCCGTCACTCCAGCAACTAGCGGCACGGCAAGCCGAAGCCGGCTCGCCGGGCTTGTGTTGCGCCCGCTGAAGAACCTCATGGCCATCGCCCCCCTCCCCGAACGCCGCGTCGATCTCGAGGTCGTCGCCGATCTCGTGCAGCCCGGCGCGCGTGTGCTCGACGTCGGCTGCGGCGACGGCGGCCTGCTCCATCTCCTCGCCGAAACGCGCGGCGTCGACGGGCGCGGCATCGAGCTGTCGCAGCAGGGCGTCAACGAATGCGTGGCGCGCGGCCTGTCGGTGATCCAGGGCGACGCCGACACCGACCTCGAGGACTATCCGGACGACAGCTTCGACTACGTCATCCTCAGCCAGACGCTGCAGGCCACGCGCGACCCGCGGCTCGTCATGGCGAACCTGCTCCGCATCGGCCGGCGGGCGATCGTGTCGTTTCCCAATTTCGGCCACTGGCGCATCCGCGCGAGCCTCGTGCTGCGCGGCCGCATGCCGGTGACGCAGAACCTGCCGCACGCCTGGTACGAGACGCCGAACATCCACTTCTGCACGATCCGCGACTTCCTGGCGCTGACCGAGGCGCTCGACGCCAAGGTCGAGCGCGCCGTGGCGCTGAACGGCAACGGTGCGCGCATCCCCTTCAACGCGCCGTGGGAATTCTGGAACCTGTTCGGCGAACAGGCGGTGTTCCTGCTCCGGCGCTGACGCGCCGCGCGCCCGGTCAGCCGCCGCCCAGCGCGCCGGCGCCCGGCGGCAGCGGCTCGCGGCGCGCCACCGCCGGCACCGGCACCAGCACCGGCACCCGCCGTGACTTCCGCTTGGCCGGGATGCCCATCCACATCCGCTTCTCCGCCTCCACCATGAGCACGCCGCCGAAGGCCGGCCACGCCCGCTTGCCGACGCGTTCCCACGCCCGCGCCGAGCTCATCAGGAAGCGGCGTGGCCACGGTGGCAGGAACAGCGCCTCGTCCCAGGCGGCCGGCGAGAACAGCGCGTCCGACAGCTGCTTGTCGAGCTGGCGGCGGCTGTAGGGGCGCCCCGTTCCGAACGGCGTCGTCTCGGCGCGTGCCCACAGGCCGGAGCGGTTCGGCACCACCGCGACGATGCGGCCGCCGGGGGCGAGCACCCGCCAGAGCTCGCGCAACAGCCGCTCGGGGTCCTCGGCGACCTCCAGGGCGTGGATGAGCAGCACGCGGTCGACGGCGGCGTCCGGCAGCGGCAGCTGGTCCTCGGCGGCGAGGCAGACGCGCTGGCGGCCGTCGCCCGGCCACGCCGTCACGCCCGTCGCTGCCGGCGCCACCGCCAGCACACGCTCGGCCTCCTCCTGGAAGGGCTGCAGATAGGGGCCGGCATAGCCGAGCCCGAGCACCCGCATGCCGCCGGCACGCGGCCACAGCACCTTCACCCGCGCGCCGACGAGCTGGCGGGCGATGCGGCCGAGCGGCGTGTCGTAGAAGGCGATCAGGTCGGAGACGTCGAGGTGCATCGGCGGGTCCGTGGCGCGGCGCGCGCGGCGCGGCGGGCAGTCTAGCCCGAGCGTGCGACGGAGAGACACCCCGCGCCGCAACCGGATGGCGATTGACCGGACTGGGCACGGCGGCTGGGGACGGCGGCGTTTTGGGCTGGCGGACCGCTGGCCTCCTCTGCTTCGATGCCGGCGATGCCCGCGCACTTCCCGCCCCGATGACCGAGACGATCGCGCTTCCCGCCGCCCGCCGCATCGCGCTGGCGGCGCAGGGGTTCGGCCAGCCGCGCCCGGCCGCCGCCCTCGACCGGCGGCACCTGAAGCGCGTGCTCGGCCATATCGGGCTCATCCAGATCGATTCGGTCAGCGTCGTCGCCCGCGCCCACTACATGCCGCTGTTCTCGCGGCTCGGCGCCTATCCGCGGCCGCTTCTCGACGACGCCGCCTGGTCGCGGCGCAAGCTGCTGTTCGAGTATTGGGCGCATGAGGCGTCGCTGCTGCCGGTGGAAACGCAGCCCTTGATGCGCTGGCGGATGGCGCGGGCCGAGGCCGGCCACGGCATCTATGGCGGCCTCGCCCGCTTCGGCGCCGAGCGGCGCGGCTTCATTAACACCGTGCTCGAAGCCGTCCGCGACCGCTGCCCGATCGCCGCCTCCGATCTCGATGGCGACGACGGCGCCGGTGGCAAGGGCGCCGGCGGCTGGTGGGGCTGGAGCGACACCAAGCGTGCCCTCGAGTGGCTGTTCTGGGCCGGCCTCGTCACCACCGCGACCCGGCGTGGCTTCGAGCGCCTCTACGATCTGCCCGAGCGGGTGCTGCCGGCCACGGTGCTGGCGACGCCGACGCCGCCCGAGGCCGACGCCCACCGCGCCCTTCTCTCGATGGCTGCCCGGGCGCTCGGCATCGCCACCGCGAGCGACCTGCGCGACTATTTCCGCCTGTCGCCGGACGACGTGAAGCCGCGCCTGCCGGAGCTCGTCGAAGCCGGCGAACTGGTGCCGGTCACCGTCCCGGGCTGGACGCAGACCGCCTATCTCCACCGCGAGGCCCGCCGCCCCCGGCGCATCGCCGCCCGCGCCCTGCTGTCGCCCTTCGATCCGCTGATCTGGGAGCGCGGGCGGGCCGAGCGGCTGTTCGGTTTCCACTACCGCATCGAGATCTACACGCCCGCCGAGAAGCGGGTGCACGGCTACTACGTGCTCCCCTTCCTGCTCGGCGACCGGCTGGTGGCGCGCGTCGACCTCAAGGCCGACAAGGCGACGGGGCAGTTGCGCGTGCTCGCCGCCTTCGCCGAGCCTCACGCCCCCGCCGACACCGCGACGGAACTCGCCGCCGAGCTCGCCGCGATGGCCGGCTGGCTCGGTCTCGAGGGCGTGGCGGTCGCCGCGAAAGGCGATCTCGCGCCGGCGCTCGCCGCAGCGGTCGCGACGGCCGGGCCGCTCAGCGCACCGGCGGCGGCTCGCTGAGGGCGGCCTTCACGGCGGTGGCGAGTTGCTTCAGCGTGAACGGCTTCGGCAGGAAGCTGAAGCTCTCGTTGTCCGGCAGGTTGCGGGCAAACGCGTCCTCGGCATAGCCGGAGACGAAGACGATCTTCAGGTCCGGCCGCGTCTTGCGCAGCTCGCGGAGCAGCGTGGGGCCGTCCATCTCGGGCATGACGACGTCGGAGACGACGAGGTCCACGCGCCCGCCGGTCTCCACCATGATGCGCAGCGCCTCGGCGCCGCTCGCCGCCTGGTGGACGGTGTAGCCGCGCGAGGTGAGCGCGCGGGCGGCGAAGGCCCGCACCGCCTCCTCGTCCTCGACGAGCAGGATCGAGGCGGTGCCGGTGAGGTCGGTCGCCGGCGGCGGCGCAGCGGTCGGCGGGGCGGCGGGCGGACGCGGCGCGGCCTCCCGGTCGGTGGGCATCGCTCCGAAGTCGTCGGCCGGCGCGCCGCGCGATGCCGCACGCTCGGGTGCCATCGGCCGCTCGACGGCGCGCGTGTCGTCGTGCGAGGGCGGCTCCGCGTGCGTCGGCATCGCGTCGGCCGGAGCCTCGGGCGCGGCCGCCTCGTCGAAAGCCGACAACTCGGACGGCGCATCGAACGACCGCCGCGAGGTGACAATCGACTGCTGCGGCGGAACCGGCGTGCGGGGCGGCCGTGGCGGCGCGACGTCGGTCTCTGCCGAATCCGCCGGCTCGCGCCCGCCACCGAACGCCTCGGCCAGGCGGCGGGCGCCGGTGGCGTCGGCGACGCTGCGCGGCGCTTCGATGGTCCGCACCGCTTCGGCGGCAGCGCGCGGGAACAGCACCCGGAACGTGGTGCCGGCGCCCTGGGTGCTCTCGACCGCGATCGCCCCGCCGGACTGCTTGACGATGCCGTAGACGGTCGACAGCCCGAGCCCGGTGCCCTTGCCGACGTCCTTCGTCGTGAAGAACGGCTCGAAGATCTTGGCGCGCACCTCCGGCGACATGCCGGTGCCGGTGTCGGCGATCTCGATCATCACATAGTCGCCCGGCGCCAGCCCTTCCTGGCCGCCCTCCGAGGCGATGCGCAGCGCGTCTGCCGACGGCACGTTGGCGGTGCGCACAAGCAGGCGCCCACCCTCCGGCATGGCGTCGCGGGCGTTGACCGCGAGGTTCAGCATCACCTGGTTCAGCTGGTTGACGTCGGCCATCACCGGCCAGAGGTCGCGGCCGTGGATGACCTTCAGTTCCACCGTCTCGCCGAGCAGGCGGCCGAGCAGGATGTTGAGGTCGGCGAGCACGTCGTTGATGACGACCCGCTCCGGCCGGAGCGTCTGCTGCCGCGAGAACGCCAAGAGCTGCCCGACCAGGCCGGCGGCCCGGTTGGCGTTCTGCTTGATGTTCATGATGTCCTGGAAGAACGGATCGTTCGGCCGGTGGCTCTGCAGCAGCAGGTCGGAGAAGCCGATGATCGCCGTCAGCATGTTGTTGAAGTCGTGGGCGACGCCGCCGGCGAGCTGGCCGATCGCCTGCATCTTCTGGCTCTGGGCGAACTGCTGCTCGAGCGCCCGCTGCTCGGTGGTGTCGAGGGCGTAGACGATCGCCGCCTCGTCGTCGCCGGAGGGCTGCGCGTCCTGCACGGCCGAGAGGTAGAACCGCACGCTGCGGTCGGCGCGGTCGGCGAGCGTCGCCTCCACCGGCGCGATGGTGCTCTGTCCGGCGATCGCCTCTGTCAGCGCCTCGGCGAGCCGGGTGCGGTCGCGCTCGGCCACCGACGAGATCAGGAGCGGCCGCGGCTCGCCGGGCGAGCGCCGCACGACGGCGCCGAACAGCCTGGCGAAGGGGGCGTTGGAGCGGCCGATGCGGCCGTCGCGGTCGACCGAGGCGATGGCGAGCGGCGTGTTGTTGAAGAAGCGCGAGAAGCGCACCTCCGCCGCCCTGAGCGATTCGGAGGTGTCCTCGCCGGCGGCACGCGACAGCACCAGCGTGCGCGAATCACCCGCCGCGCCCTCGCTGCCGAAGCCGACGCGGTGCAGGAGCCGCACCGGCAGCGCCTGGCCGTCGCGGCGGACGAGGTCGACCTCCACCGTCTCGGTGCGGGTGTCGCCCGGCCGGCCGGTGAGGCCGGTGAGGAGCGCCGTGCCGTCGCCGCCGACGATGTCGCGCAGCCCGATGCGGCCGGGGTCGACGGCGGCGAGGTCGTAGCCGAGCCACTCGGCGAGCGTCGCGTTGAGGTAGACGATGCGTCCGGCCGGGTCGGCGGAGAAGAAACCGGCCGGGGCGTGGTCGAGGAAGTCGATGGCGTTCTGCAGGTCGAGGAAGCTCGTCTCCTGCTCGCGGCGCTCCGAGGTGACGTCGGCGATCCGCCAGATGCGGCGGTCGCCGCCGAGCGGGCGCACCGACATGCGGTACCAGCGCGCGCCGCCGCCGGGGCGGCCGATCGGGTGTGTGAGGCGCACCTCCTCCTCGACGATGGTGCCCTCCTGCGCCGCCTTGGCGAGGCGGAACAGCGTCTCGGAGGCCTCCGGGATGCCGGCGAGCAGGCGCTCGGGGCCGGAAACCTCGCCGCGGCCCTCGAGGTCGGCGTCGGCGAGTACCTTGTAGGCGCTGTTGGCGAGCAGGCTGTCGCCGTCGGCGCTGGCGACGAGCACCGCCTCCGGCAGGGCGTCGAGGATGGAGGAATCGATCGCCTCGTCGCCGCCGTGCGCCTCGCCGAAGCGCATCAGCCCCGCGACCAGCGCCAGCACGGCGAAGACGCCGACGACGGCCAGCGCGCCGAGCACGTAGATGAGGTAGGCTTCGATCTCGCCGGGGGACTGCACGGCGAGCGCCCCCGTCGCGACGGCCAGGAGCACTGCCAGGAGAACGGCCAGCAGACCGCCGCCCCGCCCTCTCCGTCTGCCGCGCCGGGTGTCGACCACCTACCCCTCCCGAGCCCGACGCCGTGCGCGGGCGCGGATCGCGCGGGCGCGGATCGTTCGGTGTCGGCGCGCCGTCACTGGTGCGTCCGCAACCCTGTTCCGGTATGCCCGACGCCGCGTTTACAATTCCTTATCCTCGTCAAGCAAGGGGAGCCGCATGACCGTCTGGCTGCAAGACGCCCTGGGCCTCGATCCCCTGCTCGCCCGCGGGCTGCAACTCGTCATCGCCTTCGCCTTCGTC
>CAMDHY010000108.1 GCA_945898215.1 Pseudoxanthobacter soli DSM 19599
ACGAGACGTCCGGGGCCGCCGCCCGGCGGCACCGGATGACCTGAACGGCCGCTCGGCGGCGAACGACCGGCCCGAAGACGCCGCCTCGTGCGGTGGTGGCCCGGACCAGAGTGCCGTCGCCACCGCACGGACTTTGTCCGACGCGCCACCGCGGGTGGCACCGGCTCTGCGATGGCCGACGTGCGCTGGCGGACCGTCCGCCCGTGCCCGCTCTGGTGCGCGCATCAAGGGAGAAACCGATGCTCGAGGTGCGCAGCCTCTGCAAACATTTCGGCGGCATCCGCGCCGTCGACGAGTGCTCGTTCACCGTCGAGCGGGGCAAGATCACCGCCCTGATCGGCCCGAACGGCGCCGGCAAGACGACGGCCTTCAACTGCATCTCGAAGACGCTGGCCCCGACGAGCGGCGAGGTCTGGCTCGAAGGCGAACGCATCGACCACCTGCGGGCCCATGCGATCACCCGCCGCGGCCTGAGCCGGACTTTCCAGATCACCCGCAACCTCGAGGACCTGACGGTGCTCGAGAACCTCGCCGTACAGTCGCGCGTGGTGGGTCTGAAGGCCCTGTTCGGCCCTGCCATCGGCCGGCAGGAGCGCGAGAAGGCCTTCGAGATTCTCGACTTCCTCGGTATCACCCGCCTCGCGCACGAGGAGACGCGCTCGCTCTCCTACGGCCAGAAGAAGCTGATGGACTTCGCCGCTCTCCTGATGAGCGACCCGAAGATCATTCTGCTCGACGAGCCGGCCGGCGGCGTCAATCCGCGCCTGCTGGAAGAAGTCGTCGGCCACATCCGCAAGCTCAATGAGCGCGGCCTCACCGTGCTCATCGTCGAGCACAACATGGAACTGGTGATGAGCCTCTCCCACAAGGTCGTGGTGATGGCGCACGGCCAGGTCATCGCCCAGGGACCGCCGAGTGTCGTGCAGACCGACCCGCTGGTGCTCGAGGCCTATCTCGGCGGCGCCGCGCCGGTCGCCGACAAGGAGGTGGCCCATGCCTGAGTTGCTCGAAGTCCGCGACGTCGTCGCCGGCTACGGCCGGGGCCCCGCCATCCTTACCGGCACGTCGCTGACGGTCCGCCCCGGCCAGGTGCAGTGCATCATCGGCCCGAACGGCGCCGGCAAGTCGACGCTGCTGAAGGCGATCTCCGGCCTCCTGCCGGTCCGCTCCGGCGAGATCCGCTTCGAGGGCGAGCGCATCGACGGGCTGCGCCCCGACCAGATCCTGCGCAAGGGCATCTGCTTCGTGCCGCAGGAGCGCGCCCTCTTCCCGCGCATGAGCGTGCGGGAGAACCTGCGCATGGGCGGCTACGTCATCGACGACAAGAAGGTGCTGGAGAGCCGCATCGAGGAGGTGCTGCGGCAGTTCCCGATCCTACGCGAGCGCGCCCACCAGCGCGCCGGCACGATGTCGGGAGGACAGCAACAGATGCTGGCGATGGCCCGCACCCTCATCGTCAAGCCGAAGATCGTCATGCTCGACGAGCCCTCGCTCGGCCTCGCCCCGAAGATCGTCCAGCAGATGTTCGAGATCATGCACATGCTGAAGGACCGCGGCATGACGGTGATCCTCGTCGAGCAGAACGCCATCATGGGCCTCAACAACTCGACCTGGGGCGCCGTGCTCGACCTCGGCAAGACGCTGTTCGAGGGCCCGGCCCAGGAGGTGCTCGCCGACCCGCGCATCAAGGAACTCTATCTCGGCAAGGCCAAGGCCGCCGCCTGAGGCACGTCCTCCCCCGGACCGCCCTCGTCCGCCCCGGCCGCCCGCAAGGAAACCGACTTCCATGAGCAACGTCATCCAGATCGTCATCCTGGGCCTCGCCCTCGGTGGCGTCTACGCGCTGATGGCGTCCGGATTAACGCTGATCTTCGGCGTGATGCGGATCGTCAATCTCGCCCACCCGGTGCTGATCATCGCCGGTGCCTTCGTCACCTTCTGGCTGTTCCGCCTCTACGGCGTCGATCCAATCCTGGCGATGCCGGTCGCGGCCATCGCACTGTTCTGCGTCGGCGTCATCCTCTACAAGCTGATCTTCGAGAAGGAGGCCGCCAGCGCCAAATACTCGGAGATGACGGTGCTTCTGACCTTCGCCGTCGCGATGATCTTCGACGGCCTGCTCGGCTGGCTGTTCACCAACACCCAGCGCGTCACGACGCCGAGCTACGCCACCGACGCGATCTTCATCGGCGACGTGTTCATCCCGACCGGGCAGCTCTATGCGGGCGTGGCGAGCCTCGTCGTGATCGGACTGCTGCTCCTGTTCCTGCAGTACACCCGCTTCGGCTATGCCATCCGCGCCACCACCCAGAATCGCGCCGCGGCACAGCTGATGGGCGTCAATGTCGGGCTCGTGTCGCTCATCACCTTCGGCATCGGCATCGGGCTCGCCGGTGCGGCGGGCTCGCTCGTCAGCTTCATCTTCTCCTTCTTCCCGGCGAAGCACTGGGAGTGGATCGCCATCCTGATGTCGCTCGTCGTCCTCGGCGGCATGGGCAAGCTCGGCGGCGTCATCGCCGGCTCGCTGATCTTGTCCGTCATCGCCGCCTTTGTCGGCGCCTACATCGGCTCGACGTGGTCGACGATGACCTTCTTCCTCGCTTTGTTCGTCATCCTGCTGGTGCGGCCCCAGGGCCTGTTCGGCGACAAGATCGAGGAGGCCTGAGTGATGGCTGTCCAGCAACTCGACGTCGACAACGTCATTGAGGCCCGCCGGGAGTACAACGCCGGCCTCGCCGCCGAGAGCAAGGGCAAGCGGGTCTGGCAATTCCCGGTCCTGCTCCTCCTCGTCCTTGCCCTCTTCCCCATCCTGCAGGTGACGGACGGCTACAACTACGTCCTGCACCTGATGCTCTACACGTTCATGTACGTGGCGATGGCATCGAGCTGGAACATCCTCGGCGGCTACACGGGATACATCTCCCTCGGCCACAACGTGTTCTTCTGCATCGGCGGCTACTTTTCGGGGATGATCCTCGCCTATTTCGGCGTCTCGACGCTGATCACGGCGCCCCTCGCCGGCCTCGCGGCGGCGGCGGTCGGCTTCGTGATCGGCTCGGTGACGCTGAAGATGCGCGGCCCGACCTTCATCATCTCGTCGATCGCGCTCCTGATGGTCGCGCGCATCCTGTTCGACAACTGGCACTTTGTCGGCGGCTCGAACGGCATCACGCTGCCGCAGCTGCACCTCGACGCCCAGTGGATGAAGGTGCCCTACTACTATGCCTTCCTCCTCATCGCCGCCCTGACGGTGTGGACGTCCTACAAGATCAAGCACTCGAAGTTCGGTCTCGGCCTGCGCGCCATCTCGCAGGACGAGGTGAAGGCGGAGAGCGCCGGCATCAACACGCGCTTCTACAAGGTGGCTGCCTTCGCGATCTCGGCCTTCTTCGTCGGCATGGCGGGCGCGGTGTGGGGCGAGTACCTCACCTACATCCGGCCCAACATCTTCCTGGTCATCCTGGTCGCCGCCAACCTGGTGCTGATGTGCATCCTCGGCGGCAAGGGCACGGTCGCCGGGCCGATCGTCGGCGCGATCCTGCTGATCGCCTTCAACGAGCTGTCGGTCGTCTACCTCGGCTCCTCCGAGCTCAACATCCTCGGCACCGGCGTCGTCATGCTGCTCGCGCTGATGTTCTTCCCGACCGGCATCATCGGCACGCTGGCGGCCAAGAAGAAGCTGCCGCGCTTCCTCGACTGGGACTGACCGGTCGATGCAATACGAGCCGCCGGCGACCGGCCTGCGGCCGCCCCTCCGGGACGAGACGCCACCCATGCCAGAGTTCGTGCTCTACAACGCGCCGCAGTCGACCTGCAGCCAGCGCGTGCGCTTCGTGCTCAACGCCAAGGGGCTCCCCTTCGAGGAGCACAAGCTCGACCTCTTCGCCGGCGACCAGCTGAAGCCGGACTACCTCGCCATCAACCCCAACGGCGTCGTGCCGGCGCTCGTCCACGAGGGCGTGCCGATCATCGATTCGGCGGTGATCATCGAGTACCTCGACGAGCTGAAGCCCGACGTGGCGCCGCTTCGGCCGAAAGGCCTGAAGGACATCGCGGCGATGCGCTCGCTGATGCGCTTCATCGACGAGGTGCCGACGCCGGCGATCCGCGTGCCGTCCTACAACCTCGCCTTCCTGCCGCACTTCCAGAAGATGACCGAGGCCGAGTTCCAGGCGCTGGCCGATTCGAAGCCCTTGCGCCGCGAGTTCCTGCTGACGATGGGCCGCACCGGCTTCCCGCAGGCGGAGATGGACGGCGCCATGGGCCGCCTCGCCCGCGGTGTCGCCCGCATGGACGAGACGATCCGCGCGTCTGGCGGCCCCTGGCTGATGGGCGGTGGGATCACGCTCGCCGACGTGGCGGTGATGCCGGTGATCGTCCGGATGGACGACATCAACCTCGCCACGATGTGGGACGACAAGCCCGCGGTCGCCCGCTGGTTCGAGCTGATCCGCGCCGAGCCCGCCTATCAGCCGACCTACTATCCGGGCTCGCTGTTGACAGAAAAGTACCCGCATCTGCGCGAGCAGTTGAAGGCGGGGTGACGGACGGCGCCTCTCCACCGGAAGCTGTCCATCCGCTCGTAGAGACGAAAACGGCCGGGCGTGATGCCCGGCCGTTTCAGTTTCGAGCCGTCGTCGCGGGGCCGCGACGACCGGTTACTGCGCCTGCGCGCCGCCAGCCTGCAGCATCAGCTCGAGCAGCGGGCGCACGGCGTCGGCGCAGGCCTGAGTCGAATCCTCGTCGGCGCACTTGATCATGATGCGGCCCTCGCCGGGGGCGGTGAAGACGAAGCTCGCGCCCTTGCTCGGATGCATCATCATGCCGCCGTGGTGGCCGTGCGGGCCGCCACGCGGATGCATCCTTTTGCCTTCGCCGCGCATACCCTCACCGCGCTTGCCCTGGCCGCGCGCCCAGTCCGGGCGGCCGCGGTCGGCACCCGGACCGCTGGCGTCGGTCTCGTTGGAGGAACCGGCCTGCGGCGCGGCGGCGGGCGGAGCGCCGTCCGCCGGCCCACCGGGCGTCGGTGCATCGGTCTGCGCGGCGGCCATGCCGGCGGAAAGCAAGATGGCGGCGGCGGCGATCGCGAGCGTCTTCATGGGAAAATCCTTGTTGCTGGGGTCCGTCGTGCTGGCTCGGACCCGGGGCCCCTGCCCTGCATTCCGAACGCCCTCTCGCACTTTCCCCTACGCAGGCTATGATGACGGCTTCCCTCCCGCCCGCCGGGACGGCACACTCGGGCTATGAGCGAACCCGTCCCCCCCGGCCCCCGCGTCCATCCCTTCTCCATCGGCAAGGCACCTGCCCTCGTCGTCTCCGACGGGCCCCTCGGGCTCGGCGCGCCGGTCGAGGAGTTCGACGATCTGCCGGCGGAGACGGTGAGCGCCCTGGCGCGGCGTTACGGGCTGCCGCCCGACCGCACGCCGCTCGCGCAGAACGCTCTCGTTGTCGTGCTGGACGGCCGGCCGGTGCTGTTCGACACCGGCACCGGGCCCGAGCTCGCTTTCGGGCCGGACTCCGGCCGTCTCATCGAGAGCCTTGGGGAAGCAGGCCTGCGGCCGGACGACATCGCGGCCGTGGTGCTGACCCACATCCACCCCGACCACGCCTGGGGCCTCGTCGACACCGACGGGCGGCCGGCGTTTCCGAAGGCCACCGTCCACATCGCCGCCGAAGAGCTCGCCTACGTGGCAGCGGCTTCCACGACCGGGAAGTATGTTGGCCACCACCGCGCCGTGATGGCCACCTGCAGCCACCAGGTGCGGCCGTTCGACATCGGCGGCGAGGTGATGCCCGGCATCACCGCCATCCCGACGCCGGGCCACAGCATCGCCCACACGAGCTACCGGGTGAGCAGCGGCGGCGAGACGGTCCTCGTGCTCGGTGACGTCATGCACCACCCCATGCTCGCCGAGCGCACCGACCTCACCTACCGCTACGACTACGACCGCGTCCGCAGCGCCACCACCCGGCGCGCCGTGCTGGCGCGCTGCGCCGACGAGGGCACACGCGTGCTCGGCTACCACTTCCCCTGGCCCGGCCTCGGCCATTTCGCCGTCGCCGGTGACGGCTACATCTTCCAGCCGGACTGACGGCGGAGCCGGTAGCTCCACCCCGGTCTAGGCCGCCCGGACATGCGAACGCCGGCGGTGGTAGACCGCCGGCGTCGCGTCTCGTCGAGGCATCGACTTTGAGTGGCGCGCCGCCCGCGGGGGCGCGCCGGGGGTCCCGACTACTCGGAAACTTCAAGCCCGGTCGGGACCTTCACGCCTTCGCTCTCGAGCGTCAGGCCGGAGAGCATGGCCTGGGTCTCGAGGAGGGCCGCGAAGTCCTCCTCCAGGTAAGTCTTCGGGTCGGCCTTCAGCGAGGCGGCACCGAAGTGCGCCTGCAGCGCCTCGCGGGTCGTCGCCGTCACCGGCATCGGCACGCCGAGTTCGCGGCCAGCGGCGAGGCCGAGGTCGAGGTCCTTTTTCAGGAGCGCCGGCGTGAACGTCGTGGTCCAGTCGAGGTTGACCAGCGCGTTCGACTTGTAGCGCGTGAAGATCGAGCCCATCACCGAGTTGTTCATGAAGTCGAGGAAGGCGTGGCGCGGCACGCCGGCCTTCTCGGCCAGGACGAGAATCTCGACGAGGTTCTGCGTGACGACGCCCAGCATGACGTTGTGGGCGATCTTGCAGATGCGGGCCAGTTCCCCCTCGCCGACATAGGACACGCCGTTGCCGGCGATCGTCTCGATGTAGGGCTTCACGACCTCGTAGACGTCGGCCGGACCGGATACCACCGACGACAGCTTGCCGGCCTTGACGCACTTGCCATTGCCGCTCACCGGCGAGGCCATGAACTGCGCGCCGCGCTCGCCGAGCCGCTTGCGCATGTCGACCGACTGCTCGACGGCGATGGAGGAGCAGTCGACGAAGATCTTCGGAACCGGGCTGCCAGCACCGTTCAGGACGCCGTCCTTGCCGAAATAGACCTGCTCGAGGTCCTTGCCGGTGGAAACCATCGTGAACAGGATGTCCACACCGGCGAGGTCGGACGGCTTGTCGACGATCGTCGCGCCCTTCTTGGCGAGAGGCTCCGCCTTCTCGCGCGTCCGGTTCCAGACGTGCACGTCGTGCCCGCCCTTCACCAGCCGCTCGGCCATCGGGTAGCCCATCCGGCCCATGCCGATCCAGCCGATCTTGTGCCTGTTCACCTGCATCACTTCCCTCCAGGGACTCTAAGGCTGCGCTTCCTCGACAATGTTCTTGCCGACGGCCGCGGATGTCGTTCCGGTTCGCCGGGGTGCGGTCCGATCGGCCGCCGGCGGTTGTTGAGGCGACGGCGACGTCCCGCTCGCCTCGACTATGCAATCGTTTGCATTCAGATTTCAAGTGGTTTTCCGGACCGTCCGGCGAGAATCTCTCCGGACGGCCGGGACGTCGCTGGCACGGTGGCCGGCGGTGTCCTTCAGGCGAGTTCGGTGGCCCAGTCGCGCGTCTCGATCACCTGCTTCAGCTTCGCGAGGAACGCGGCCGAGTAGGCGCCGTCGAAGGCGCGATGATCGAATGACTGCGCCAGCATGCCGACCGGCCGGACGACGACGACGTCGCTGCCCTCGACCTCGATCGCTACCGGCTTCTTCTTCACGGCATCGGTCGAGAGGATCGCCACCTGCGGCGGATTGATGATCGGCGCCGTGAATAGCGTGCCGAACGAGCCGTTGTTGGAGATCGTGTAGGTGCCGCCGTTGTAGTCGTCCGGCGTCAGCTTGCCCGCCTTCGCCTTGTCGATCTGACGGGCGAACGCCTTGGCGAGGCCGACCACCGTCAGTTCGTCGGCGTTCTTCACCACCGGCACGACGAGGCCGTTGTGCGACAGGTCGACGGCGATGCCGAGGTTGACCTCGTTCGGGACCTCGAGGCCATCGCCGTCGAAGCGGGCGTTGACGAGCGGGAACTCGCCGATCGCGATGCAGACCGCCCGGGCGATGAACGGCAGGTAGGTCAGCGACACGCCGTGCCGCTCCTTGAAGGCGGCCTTGCGGGCGTTGCGCACCTTGTCGACGTTGGAGAAGTCCGCCTCGGTCGCCTGGAAGACGTGCGGGATCGTCGTCCACGACTGGGTGAGACGCGTGCCCGTCATCTTGCGCACGGTGTTGAACGTCGTGCGCGTACCCGGGCGCGGCGCCTCGGGCGCCCGCGCGGCGACCGGAGCCGGAGCGGAGACGGGGGCGGCGGCCGGAGCCTTCGCGGCGGCGGCGAGCACGTCGGCCTTGCCGATGCGGTCGCGGCCGGCGGCCTTGGCGGCGGCCGACAGCGTCGCGGCGTCGAGACCCTGCTGGGCGGCGAGACGGCGGGCGAGCGGCGTCATGCGGACACCGTTGGCGGTCGCCGCGGCCGGGCCGAAGCCGGTGGTCGGCGTGCGCACCTCGTTGAAGACGTCCATCGGCGCGGTCTTGATCGGATCGGCGGCGGGCGCCACCGGCATCGGTGCGGGCGGCGGCGCCGCGCCATTGGCCTTGGCGGCGACCGGCGCCTGAGCCGGCTCCGCTGACTTCGGCTTCGGCGCGACGACGTCGCCGCCGATCACGCACACCACGGTGCCGACCGGAACCGTCTCGCCGGCGGCGACGCGGATGTCGGACAGGACGCCGGCGCCGAGCGCCTGCACTTCCATCGTGACCTTGTCGGTCTCGATCTCGAACAGCGTCTCGCCCTCGGCGACGGTGTCGCCCAGGTTCTTGAACCAGCTGGCGATCTTGCCCTCGGCGACGGTCTCGCCGAGCTGCGGCATCACGACGTCCATGCTCTGCCTCTCCTCACGCCCCTGGACAGTTGCCTGAGACCTCGGGACTGGATTCCCTCCCCGCCACGCCCCGGAAGCCGGGTCGCCGGTCCGCAGCGCGGGGCTCCGGAGAACCCTCGCGCCACAGGGCCGGAGCCGCCCGGCCGGGCCGGGCGACGACGGATTGCTCGACCTAGTTCGGCCTTACCACTCGACGGAGACGTACTGGGTCTCGAGGAACTCCATGAGACCCTCGTGACCGCCCTCGCGCCCGATGCCGCTCTGCTTGACGCCGCCGAACGGCGCCGCCGGATCGGAGACGAGGCCACGGTTGAGCCCGATCATGCCGAACTCGAGCTTCTCCGACAGCTTCAGCCCGCGCTTCACGTCCTTGGTGAAGAGGTAGGCGACGAGGCCGTACTCGGTCGCGTTCGCCCGCTCGACGACGTCGTCCTCGCTAGAGAAGCGCGTCAGCGCCGCCACCGGTCCGAAGATCTCCTCGTGGAAGCAGCGCGCGTCGTCGGGCACGTTCGTCAACACGGTCGGCGGGTAGAAGTAGCCCGGGCCGTTCGGCAGGCTGCCGCCGGTCAGGACCTTGGCGCCGCGCGACACGGCGTCGTCGACGAGCTCCACCACCTTGTCGAGCGTCTCGCGGTTGACGAGGGAGCCGACGTCGACGCCCTCCTCGAGGCCGTTGCCGACCTTCATCGCCCCCATCTTGGCGGCGAGCTTCTCGGCGAAGGCATCGTGCACCTTGTCGTGCACGTAGAAGCGGTTCGCCGCCGTGCAGGCCTCGCCGAGATTGCGCATCTTGGCGAGCATGGCACCGCTGACAGCGGCATCCACATCGGCGTCGTCGCAGACGATGAAGGGAGCGTTGCCGCCGAGCTCCATCGCCGGGTTGACGACGCAATCAGCCGCCGACTTCAACAGCTTGCGGCCGACTTCGGTGGAACCGGTGAAGGAGATCACCCGCACCCGCGGATCGTGCAGCATGGCGTCGACGACGGCGCCGGAGCGCCGCGACGGCAGCACGTTGACGACGCCCTTCGGCACACCCGCCTTTTCCAGGATCGGGATCAGCGCCAGCATCGTCAGCGGCGTCTCGGAGGCGGGCTTCACCACCACCGGGCAGCCGGCGGCGAGCGCCGGGCCGATCTTGCGGGTGCCCATCGCCGCGGGATAGTTCCACGGCGTGACCAGCACGCCGATGCCGGCCGGCTTGTGGTGGACGAGGATGCGGGCGCCGGAGGCGGGCGAGCGCATGACCTCGCCGACGTTGCGCACGGCTTCCTCGGCGAACCAGCGGAAGAACTCCGCCGCGTAGAGGATCTCGCCGCGGGAGTCCGGCAGCGCCTTGCCGTTTTCGAGCGTGATCAGCGCCGCGAAGCGCTCCTTGTCGGCGACGATCAGCTCATAGGCCTTGCGCAGGATCTCGCCGCGTTCGCGCGGCGAGCGCGCGGCCCAGTCGGCGAACGCCGCCTGGGCCGCGTCGACGGCCGCGATCGCGTCCTCGACCGTGCCGCTCGCCACCGTCGCCAGCGTCTCGCCCGTCGCCGGGTTCTCGACGGCGAAGCTCGCGCCGTCGGAGGCATCGCGCCACTGGCCGCCGATGTAGAGCTGCGTCGGCACGCCCTTCAGGATGTCTTCCGTCTTCATCATCAGGCTCCCAGCGTCCTGCGCACCCGCTCCGCGATCCGGTCCGGCGTCGGCAGGACGATGTCCTCCAGATTATCAGCGGCCGGAAGCGGAATGTGCGGCGTGGTGATGCGGACGATCGGGCCGTCGAGGTCCCAGAAGCACTCGTCGGCGGCGATGGAGGCGATCTCGGCACCCCAGCCGCAGAGCCGCGGGTTCTCCTCGACGGTGAACAGGCGGCCGGTCTTCACCAGCGATCCGAGGATCGTCTGGGTGTCGAGCGGCACCAGCGAGCGCACGTCGATCACCTCGGCGTCGATGCCGAACTCCTTCTGGAGCTTCTCGGCGGCGGCGAGCGCGCGCGGCACCATCAGCGCCAGGGCGACGATGGTCGCGTCCTTGCCCGGACGCACGATTTTCGCCTTGCCGAGCTGGTCGACGATCTCGCCGTCCGGGACCTCGCCCTTCGTCGCATAGAGCGACTTGTGCTCGAAGAAGATCACCGGATCCTCGTCGCGGATCGAGGCGGCGAGCAGCCCGACGACGTCGAGCGGCGTCGACGGGGCGACCACCTTGAGGCCGGGGATCATCATCGCCCAGTTCTCGACCGACTGGCTGTGCTGCGCGCCGAAGCGCGAGCCGGCGCCGTTGCCGGTGCGCACGACGAGCGGGCACTTCACCTGGCCGTTCGTCATGTAGCGCGACTTCGGGAACTCGTTGGCGATGTAGTCGAAGCACACCGCCAGGAAGTCCGAGAACATGATCTCGGCGATCGGACGCAGGCCCGTCATCGCCGCGCCCATGGCCGCGCCGAGGATCGCCTGCTCGGAGATCGGCGTGTCGCGGACGCGCTTGCCGCCGAACTCCTCGTAGAGACCGACGGTCGCCTTGAAGACGCCGCCGGCCTTGGCGACGTCCTCGCCGAGGAACACGACGTTCTCGTCACGCCGCATCTCCTGGGCGATGCCGCGCGCGACCGCGTCGCGATAAGTCAGTTCCGCCATGCCCAGCCCCCGTCGGCGTACACGTCCGTCGTCATGATCTCGACCGGCGGGATCGGCGCGGCCTTGCACGCCTCCGTCGCGGCTTCGACCTTCTCTTTGGTCTGCTGATCGATCGCGTCGACGTCCGCCTGCGGCACGCCGAAGTCGGCGAGGCGCTGCTTGTAGACCTTGATCGGATCGCGCTTCATCCACTCCTCGAGCTCGCCCGGCGGGCGATACTTGGCCGGGTCGGCGCGCGAGTGGCCGGAGTGACGGTAGGTCATGCACTCGATCAGCGAGGGCCCCTCGCCCGCCCGCGCCTTGGCGAAGGCCGCCTGCGCGACGCGGTAGACGGCGTCCGCGTCGTTGCCGTCGACGATGATCCGCTCGAGGCCATAGGCCGAGGCGCGGTCGGCGGCGGGATGCTCGACCGCCGTGACGTCGCCGATCGGCGTGTATTCCATGTAGAGGTTGTTCTCGCAGACGAAGACGACTGGCAGCTTCCAGACGACCGCGAAGTTCAGCGCCTCGTGGAAGGCGCCGATGTTCGTCGTGCCGTCGCCGAAGAAGCACACCGAGACGTCGTCCTGGCCGAGATACTGCGCGCGCCAGGCGGACCCGCAGGCGATCGGCAGGTGGGCGCCGATGATGGCGTAGGAGCCCATCACCCCGTGCTCGACGCTGGTCAGGTGCATCGAGCCGCCCTTGCCACGCATCAGGCCGTTGTCGCGCTGCATCAGCTCGCCGAGCACCTTCTCCATCTCGACGCCGCGGGCAAGCGTGTGGGCATGGCCGCGATAGGTGCAGAACGACTTGTCGCCCGGCTTCATCGCCACCGCGAAGCCCGCCGCCACCGCCTCCTGCCCGAGCGACAGATGACTCGTCCCCTTCACGAGGTTCTGCAGGAAGAGATCGAAGGCGCGCTTCTCGAAATCGCGGATTTCGACCTGCACGCGATAGAGCTCCATCCGCGTGTCGAGGCCGATGTCGTCGTTCTTGACCGGCTTGCCCGGTGCGTTCACGGCGGATCTCCCTTGTCCGTTCAGAGTCCGAGTCTTCTTTTGCGGGAGGTGGCACCTCCCGCCGGAGTTCGACGCAGTCGTGCGGACCGGGCAGCCACCGCCACCGTCACGACCGGATCGACCGGTGCCCGCGCCGGCGGTCGCGAGCCGTGGCGGCCCGCGCGCCGGCGCGACGCTGTCCGGCGCCGCAGCTCAGTAGCGGTTGGCGATCGGCAGTTCCTCGGCCGGGAACAGGCTGATGACCTGGCAGCCCTTGTCGGTCACGACGACCTCCTCCTCGATGCGGGCGGCCGAGTACCCGTCCGTCGCGGGGCAGTAGGTCTCGAGCGCGAACACCATGCCGGTCTTGATCTCCATAGGCCGCTCCATCGAGACAAGCCGCGAGATGATCGGACGCTCGTGCAGGGCAAGGCCCAGGCCGTGGCCGAACTGCAGGCCGAACGCCGCGAGCTCGTTCGGGAAGCCGAACTCCTCGGCCTTCGGCCAGACGGCCGCGACCTTGTCGGTGGAGACGCCCGGCTTGATCAGCTCGATCGCCTTGTCGAGCCACAGCCGCGCCTTCGAGTAGGCGTCGCGCTGGCAATCGGTGGCGCGGCCGACGTTGAAGGTGCGGTAGTAGCAGGTCCGGTAGCCCTGGTAGGACTGCAGGATGTCGAAGAACGCCTGGTCACCCGGGCGGATCAGCCGGTCGGTGAAGTTGTGCGGGTGCGGATTGCAGCGCTCGCCGGAGATCGCGTTGATCGCCTCGACGTCGTCAGAGCCCATCTCGTAGAGCATCTTGTTGGCCTTCGCGACGATGTCGTTCTCGCGGACGCCAGGCTTCAGCTCTTCGTAGATCATGTGGTAGACGCCATCGACCATCGCCGCCGCCTGATTGAGCAGCACGATCTCGTCGATGTTCTTGATCTCGCGGGCGTCGAGCATGACCTGCTGGCCGTCGACCAGCTTCAGGCCGCAGTTCTGCAGCTCGAGCCACATGCCCGGCTCGACGAGGTCGACGCCGAGCGGCATGTCGGCGACGCCGGCCTCGACCAGCAGCCCCTTGATCTCTTCGGCGTGGCGCTTCATCAGCCCCGCCGCCGGCGGCACCGTGCCGCGCATGCCCAGCATGCCGGCGCGGAAGTTCTCCTGCGGCATCCAATCGCAATAGAGCTTGTGATGGACGGCGGCCGAGCCGAAGTCCCACAGGATCGGCTCGTTGTCGCCGGCGAGCAGCGCGAAGCGGCAGAGCTTGTCACGCTCCCACTCGCCGATCTTGGTCGACGTGACGTAGCGGATGTTGTTCACGTCGAACAGCAAGAGCGCGCCGAGGCCGGAGGCCTTCAGGGCCTGCTTGGCCCGCGTCATGCGGTAGTTGGTGAGCCGGCGGAAATCGACGCGCGTCTCGAAATCGACGCCCGAATGGCCGTGCGCCGGAATGGCGCGATCCCAGCGCCAGTGCGGCTCCAGGGCATGCTTCAGGGCGGTCTCGCCGTCGACCAGACGCGGCTTGAGAACCATCTCGTTCATCCGGGCATCTCCTCTTTCGTCTCCGGCCGCGCCACGGCGCTCGCCGGGCAGCGGTTCGCCCGCCAATGCAATCGTTTGCAAGTATCGCCGGGCGCATTGGGAAGTCAAGCGTCGGCGCGTGCATTCCTCCGTCGCGGGCGCTGCCCTTTTCGCATGGCTCGCATCAGCTTGTCGCGTGCTTCAGCACCTCGGCGGCGAGCGCCTCGATCTCCGCCGCCGCCTTCGAGCCGGGCGCCGTCTCCATCACCGTGCGCCCTTCGCCCATGCTCGCAGCGAAGGAGACCCGACTGCCGATGGCCACGGCTGCCGCCGGATGACCGAGCTCGCGGATCGCCTTCATCATCTCGCCCGTCAGGGACGCCCGGCCGACCGCGCGGTTGATGACGATGAGCGATCGTGTCCCCTCCTTCTGCACCTGCTCGAGCGTCGGCAGGGTCGCCCAGAGGTCGACCGGTGTCGGCTGCACCGGCACGCAGACGAGGTCGGCCGCCTCGATCGCCGGCCGCGATTCGGAGTCCGATTTCGGCGGCGTGTCGACGACGACGAAGTCATGATCGCGCGCCAACGACCGCGCCTCGCGACGCGCGCCCCACCCGCTCGCGGTGCGGAAGACGAGGCCCGTCGCCGCCTCGCCCATCGACGCCTCGCGGCGCTCGAACCACTCCCCGAGGCTTCCCTGCGGGTCGACGTCGAGGATCGCGACGCTGTTGCCGGCGCGCAGCAGCGCCACCGCGAGGTGGGCCGCCATCGTCGTCTTGCC
>CAMDHY010000109.1 GCA_945898215.1 Pseudoxanthobacter soli DSM 19599
CGGGTACCGGCCCCCAGCGCCCGAGGCCGTCGTGCCGAGCGCGCGCCCGCCTGCGCAACCCCGGCCAGCTCCAGCGGGCGCGCTCACCATGGAAACCCGGCCGCCCATGAACTAACAATCAAACCGGACCACCGACGTGGGGCAGGTCAGGAGTCCGGGTCGAAATCCTCCTGGCGGGTGATGATGCGCACGTCGACGTCGCCCATCACGCGCCGCATCTCGGCAAGCCGTGGCAGCAGCCAGAAGGCGGCGAAGCCGAAGTCGGTGGCGACCGTCAGCGTGTGGGCGCCGCCGATGGTGCGGGCCGCCTCGACTGCGCGGGAAAGTGCCGCTAGCGCCTCGCCGGTGGCGCTGGCGAGATGCAGGCACGCCTCCGTCGGCGTGACGCCGCGCCAGACGCGGTCGAACAGCGGCACGCCGAGCTTCTCCTCCAGCGCCGCGATCTGCCGGCTGACTGCCGACTGGGTCAGGCCGAGTTCGCGCGCCGCCGCCGTGAAGCCGCGATGTCGCACCGCCGCCTCCAGCACCGCGAACTGTTGCAGAGGCGGCAATCGGGGCCGTGATGCCATGACGTTCCCTCATGCCTTCATCTGGTGAGCGAGAGTTTACGGCAACCGCTGATCGCCGGAAACTCTGATGATGCCTGAGGTGAAGCGGGGTGGACGACGGTGGGCCGGCGGCGACTGAACGCACTTCTGATCATGGCGGACCAGCTCAATCCGATGGTCCTGCCGGCCTATGGCGGCCGCGCCCTGACGCCGGCGATCGACCGGCTGGCCGAGCACGGGGCCGTCTTCGACGCCGCCTACTGCAACAGCCCGCTGTGCGCGCCGTCGCGGGCGGCGTTCATGACCGGCCGGCTGCCGTCGCGCACCGGCGGCTACGACAATGCCGCGCCCTTCGACTCCGACGTGCCGACCTTCGCCCACCTGATGCGGATGCGCGGCTACCGCACGACGCTCGCCGGCAAGATGCACTTCGCCGGCCCGGACCAGCTGCACGGCTTCGAGGAGCGGCTCACCACCGACATCTACCCGGCCGATTTCGGCTGGACGCCGGACTGGGCGCGGCCGGAGCGGCGGCCGAGCTGGTACCACAACATGAGCTCGGTCGCGGACGCCGGGACGTGCGTGCGGACGAACCAGCTCGACTTCGACGAGGAGGTGGCGTTCACCGCCGAGCGGGCGATCTATGACGCCGCCCGCGGCGCCGACGGCCGGCCGTTCTGCCTCGTCGCCTCGCTGACGCACCCGCACGACCCGTTCGCGGTGCCGCGCCGCTTCTTCGACCTCTACAGCGACGCGGACGCCGGCCTGCCGCGGCTCGGGCTCGGCGACGTGGCCCTCGACCCGCACTCGGCGCGGCTCCGCCACGTCTCCAACATGGATGTCGAGCCGGTGAGCGCGGCGCAGGTGACGACGGCGCGGCGGGCCTATCTCGGCGCCGTCTCCTTCGTCGACGAGATCGTCGGCCGGCTGACGCGGGCGCTCGAGGAGACGGGGCTCGCCGACGACACCGTGGTGATCCTGACCAGCGACCACGGCGAGATGCTGGGCGAGCGCGGGCTCTGGTACAAGATGAGCTTCTTCGAGGGCTCGGCGCGGGTGCCGCTGATCGTCCACGCGCCGCGCCACATGGCCGCCCGCCGTGTCGCCTCGGCGGTGTCGCTGGTCGACCTCGCCCCGACACTCGCCGGCTTTGCCGCGGACGGCGCCGAGCCGGAGGGTCTCGAGGACGTCGACGGCCGCAGCCTGCTGCCGCACCTTTCCGGCGGGCAGGGCCACGACGAGGCGATCGGCGAGTATCTGGCCGAGGGCGCGATTGCGCCGATGGTGATGATCCGCCGCGGCGACGCGAAGTTCGTCCATAGCCCCGTCGACCCCGACCAGCTCGACGACCTTGGCGCCGACCCGGACGAGCGGCGGAACCTCGCCGCCGAGCCGGCTCACGCCGCCGCCGTCTCGGCGCTGCGGACCGAGATCGCCGGCCGCTGGGACCTCGCCGCGCTCGACGCGGCGGTGCGGGCGAGCCAGCGGCGGCGGCGGCTGGTCGCCGAGGCGCTCACCGAGGGCGCCGACCCGAAGTGGGACCACCAGCCCATCCGCAACGCGTCGCGCAGCTACATCCGCCGCTATGCCGATCTCGACGACCTCGAGGCGCGCGCCCGCTTTCCGCGCGTGCGCGCCGCCAACGCCGACACCGCGTAAGGCGCGGCGGCGAGCCCATACGAAGAACAAGACAAGCTTCCAGAACCGACAAGCAAGGGACCACGACCATGACCCTGAAGCCGAAAGCCGTGCTCGCCCTCGCCGCCGCGACGGCGCTCTCCACGATCGCATCCGTCTCCTTTGCGCCGGCCGCCTTCGCCGCCGACGCGCCCGCCTGCAAGACGGTGCGGATGTCCGATCCGGGCTGGACGGACATCACCTCCACCAACGCGCTGTTCGGCGTCGTCGCCGAGGCGCTCGGCTACGAGCAGAAGGTCAACACGCTCGCCGTCCCCGTCACCTTCGAGGGGCTGAAGATCGGCGAGCTCGACGTCTTCCTCGGCAACTGGATGCCGGTGCAGGCGCGCTTCGTCGAGCCGCTCGTCGCCTCCGGCGACATGGTGGTGGTGAAGAAGAACCTCGACGGCATCCGCTTCACGCTGGCCGTGCCGAAGTACGTCGCCGACGGCGGCGTCAAGGACTTCAAGGACCTCGCCGCCCACGCCGACAAGTTCGGCTCGAAGATCTACTCGATCGAGGCGGGCTCGGCGGTCAACCAGACGCTGACCAAGATGGTCGAGCAGGGCGACCACGGACTGAAGGGCTGGGACATCGTCGAATCCTCCGAGCAGGGCATGCTCGGCCAGGTGAAGCGCTCCGAGGGCCGCGACGAGTGGATCGTCTTCCCGGCGTGGGAGCCGCATCCGATGAACACCAACCACGAACTCGTCTATCTCACCGGCGGCGACGCCGAGTTCGGTCCGAACTTCGGGTCGTCGAGCGTCCACACCGTCACCCGCAAGGGCTTCGCCGAGGACTGCCCGAACCTCAACAAGCTGCTGACCCAGATGACGTTCACCGTCGACATGGAGAACGAGATCATGGGCGAGATCCTCGACGGCGGCACCGATCCGAAGAAGGCGGCGCTCGCCTACCTGAAGGCGCACCCGGACGTGGCGACGCCGTGGGTCGCGGGGGTGACAACCTTCGACGGCGGCGACGGCGAAGCGGCGGTGAAGGCGGCACTCGGCGGCTAGAGCGCCTTCCGATCGGACGGAGTTATTTGATCGATCGGAGATCGCCCCGGAGTCGAAAGCTTGCGCCTCTCCGTGTGGCTCGGATCGGTTCGATCCGAGCGGGATGGGCTCCGGGCGCCCGGTTCAGCGCGGCGGCGGGGGCGTCTGCTCCGCCGCCGGAGCTTGCGACGACGGCGACCACAGGAGCGCCGCACCGACGATCGCCACCGCAAGCCCGACGAGGAACTGCACGGTCTCGACGGTGACGTAGCCGCGGCGTGAGGAGTGGCCGAAGCCGTTGGCGACGTCGAGCACGATGTTGAGGAGGGCGAGGCCGATCTCGGTGCCGGCGATGGTGGCGATGACGAGCCACGTTCCCGCGGCGACGTGGTCGCGCGACGTGATCGTCGCAAGCGCGAGGGTGAACAGGATCGGCGTGACGAGCCCCGAGCCGAAGCCGACGATCGACCGGGTGACGGTCACGTACATGAGCCCGTCCGCCCACAGGTAGGTGATGTAGCTCGCGAGCCCGACCGTGGTGATGGCGAGGCCGACGAGCAGCCCTTCGCGCGCCGACCTGCGCAGGAGCATGAAGCCGGAGAGGGCGGTGCCGGCGATCTGGGCGATGTTGCCGATGGCGGTGCGGTCGCCGAGGTCGATCGCCGACATTTTCGCGAGGTCGGCGAGGAGCAGCACCTCGAATTCCGCCGTCGTCGCGAACTGGAAGAGGAAGAGCACCAGTGTCGCCCGGGCGAAGCAGTGGTTGCGGAACGGCACGAGCGAAATCGCCGGCGCCGGGGCGGTGAACAGGCCGCGCAGAGCAAGCCCGCCCGCCACCACGAGAACGGCGAGCGAGGCGAGGGCGCCGGGGGCCAGCCAGGACCGCAGCGTCCCGAGGGTCGACCACAGCTCGAAGGCGACGAGGGCGAGGACGATGAGGACGATGTCTCGGAGGTCGGGCGGCGTCGCCGGGGGCTCCTTGTCCTCTGCCGGGCGCCCGGCCCGGTAGGCGACCAGCGCCACCGTCGCCACCACCGCGAGGGCGAGCGGCACGAGGAGCGCGGCGCTCCAGCCGAGCGGGCCGATCAGGACGCCGGCGAGCAGGCTGGCGGCGACGAAGCCCGCCGGCTGGCCGGCGTTCCAGAGCGACTGCAGGGTGTGCGTCGCGCGCGTGTCGCCCTCGGTTCCATTGTTGAGGAGGATCTGCGTCACCGGGGCGAGCACGGCGACGGCAAAGCCCGCCGCCAGGCTCGCGAGCAGCAGCGCCGTCGTCGTCGCCCCGCCGGGCCGGACGCCGAGGTGTGCCGCCACGAGGCCGAGGGCGAGGATCGCCGCGGTCGCGAGCGCGGAGACGGCGGCGACCCGGTCCGGGCCGAAGCGCTGCATCATCGCCGGCAGCAGGAAGACGGCGACGAGATTGCCGAGGATCACCGCCTCGAGGAGGATCGCCTGCCCCTCGGCATCGAGCCCGAAGGCCTTGCCCATCGCTCCCTCGGCGACGAGAAGGCCGCCGAGGAGCGCGGTGCGGAGTGCCGGGCCGGTGACCACCAGGACGGCGAGGGCGACGCCCCCCGGCGAGGACAGCGGACGCGCGGGAGCCGGCGCGGGCGAAGACGGCGGCGACAAGGGACGCACCGGTGCGCTCGCCGACCCGGCCGCTTCGCTCACCGTGCCGCCCGCGCGCGGGTCACTTCAGGTCCAGCACGATCTCGAACACCTCGTTCGAGGCGACCGTCGCGCCGTCGTTCGGCTTCTCCGCGGCGATGCCGCCGAAGATCCAACCGATCCGGGCCCGGCCCTTGCCCTTCTGGTTCTTCAGCTTCTTGAGGTCGACCATGCCGTTGCCGGTGACGGGCACGCCCGGATCGAGGAACACCGCCGCCTCGGCGCCGAAGCGGTACTTGTCGACGTCGGGGCCCGTCACTCGGGGAAACTTCGTCAGCAGGTACTGCCTGTACTTGCCGTTCGGCTTGCGGACGATCGCCGTCACGTCGTTGGTGAAGGGGATCGAGGCGTCCTCGACGAACTTCTCCGTCTTCTCGTTGTAGGTGACGTAGCTGATGCCGCCGAAGAACAGCGCATGGCTCTCGCCGCTGCCGGCGTCATAGATCGCGAGATTGGCGGCGTTGTAGCCATTCATCGCCTGCTTGAAGGTGCCGGAGGCGTCCGGGTCCGCCATCGAGGGGCGGCCCTTGGCGTCGATCTCCACCGGCACGGTGTAGATGCCGTTGGTCACGGTGAAGACGCCGGCATAGGCCGTCAGCGCGTCCTTCGGCTTCGAGCCGGAGGTGTCGATGAACGGCAGCATGTTGTAGTCGCGGCGGCGATAGTCGGTGCGGTTCGGCTCCGATGGGCTGCGCCGGATGTCGCGCACTTTCAGCACGTTGCCGTCGTCGACGACCTCGAAGCTGCGGACTTCGCCGGTATAGACCTGCTTGACGCTGTCCGGGTCGCCGTAGCCGCCCTTGAAGTTCTGGCCGAAGGCGAGGATGAAGCGGCCGTCGATCACGGCGAGCTGCCCGCCGGTGACGCGCAGGACGTCGTCGCGCACCTGGCGGATGATCTTCTCGAGACCCTTGTTGGAGTCGCGCTTCACCCAGTCGACGAGCTTCTTCACGTCGAAGGCGGTCAATACCGCCTGGGTGCGGAAATCCTCCACCTTCTTCGTGTAGCCGTAGCCGCCGATGACGTAGAGCGTGTCGCCGATCTGCACGCTCGCGGTGGCGGTGGTCGACAGCTCGTCGATCTGGTTCTGGTTGAGCTGCGAATCGTCGAGGCGGCGCGACCAGACCTTCCATTTCTGCGGATCGATCACCCAGATCTTGCGGTTCTGGTCGCTCGGCGGAAAGTTCTTCAGGGGGTCGTTCGAGAAGTTGTGCAGGCCGTTGGTGCGGCCGCCGATGAGGATCCACAGGCCGTTGTGGGTGGCGGTGGCGAAGCTCTGCAGGGTCGGCAGCTTGCCGTCGGTGTTCACGCGCTCGAGCGTCACGGCATAGGGCAGGGCGCTCGCATCGAGGGAGACGTTCGACACCGTCGGCGTCTGGTTGTCCGCACGCGCCGCGAACGGCGCCCCGACGAGGGCGAGGGTGAGGCAGAGCGCCGTTCCGAGCCGGCTCCAGTGTCGCATGTCGAATCTCCCATTGGCTTCTTCCGGCCGCCCCCACCGTCTCGATACGACGCACCGCTGCGCAACGGCAAGCCGCCGTGGTCGCCGGCGGGCGCGATCCCCGACTTGGACTTGGCCCAACCAGTTGCTCTAAGGTATCGAACGAGGCTACGGCGCGGGGGTGCCGCCGCCGGCTCGGAGGAGATTGCAGCACCGATGCGGCGATGCGCGACCACCGAAGAGATGCCGTCCGGCGGCGATGGGCCCGATCGCCGTGCGGTGCTCGCCGCACTCGCCGGCCTCGCGAGCCTGCCGGCCTTTCCCGCAGCGGCGGCGACGGCCGCCGACTGGTCGCTCGCCGTGCAGATCCTCGCCGGCACCGGGATGCGCGATCCGACGCTGATGGACCTCGCTCTGGCCGCCCTCTCGCGCCAGGCCGGAGTGGACGTGGTGGCGCGCCTGCACCGCGCCGTGCTCGAGCGTGACGCCGACGACATCGTCCGCCCGTTCGAGGATGCCGCCGTGGAGGCGGCCGCCCGCAGCCTCGTCGCGATGCTCTACACCGGCGAGATCACCGACGCCGACGGCACCGTCACGGCGATCGGCTTCCACCAGGCGCTCGCCTGGGAGGTGCTCGCCTTCGCCAAGGCGCCGAGCGTCTGCGGCCCCGGCTTCGGCTGGTGGGCCGACGCCCCGGAGGGGGTGTGAGCATGGCGCAGGCGAATGATCGGGTGGCGGAGAACATGGAAGCCGACGTCGTCATCGTCGGTGCCGGCATCGGCGGCGGCCATGCGGCGTTCCGGCTGGCGGGTGCCGGCGTCGACGTGCTCGTCCTCGAGGCGGGGCCGCGGCTCACCCGCAACGAGGCGGTCGAGACCTTCGTGAAGAGCCTCGGCAAGGGCCCGAACGCCCCCTATCCGCCGCCGGCCTATGCTCCCTTCCCGACCGACGAGGACCCGAATGCCTTCTACGTGCAGGCGGGGCCGGACCAGTTCGTCGGCTCCTATGCGCGCCAGCTCGGCGGCACCACCTGGCACTGGACGGGCTTCGGCGACCGCCTGCGCCCGGCAGACTTCCGGATGCGCACCACCTACGGCGTCGCCGAGGACTGGCCGATCGCCTACGAGGACCTCGTCCCCTACTACGAGGAAGTCGAGAAGATGTGGGGGGTCGCCGGCGATCCGTCCTATGACTGGGGCTCGCCGCGCACCACGCCCTATCCGCTGCCGCCGATCCCGCCGACCTACATGGACAAGCAGGTCGATGCCGTGCTCGCCCGCTTCGGGCTGTCGTCCCGGCCGTTCTCGCACGCCCGCAACTCGATCTTCTACGACGGCCGGCCGGCCTGCTGCGGCAACAACACCTGCGTGCCGATCTGCCCGATCCAGGCGAAGTACGACGGCTCGGTGCACGTCCTGAAGGCCGAGGCGCTCGGTGCCCGCGTCGAGGTGCAGGCGCTCGCCACGAAGCTGCTGCTCGCCGCCGACCGGACGATCGCCGGCGTGCGGGTGCGCCGGCCGGACGGCTCGGAGTTCACCGCCCGTGGCAAGGCCTACCTCGTCGCCTGCCATGCGATCGAGACGCCGCGGCTGTTGCTCAATTCGCGCGGCGAGGACGCGCCGGACGGGGTGGCGAATTCCAGCGGCGCCGTCGGACGCTACCTCTTGAGCCAGCTCAACCAGGACGTCTGGGGCCTGACCAGGGACCCGGTCTATCCCTACCGCGGCCCGCAACAGACCTCCGGCATCATCGAGTGGCGTGACGGGCCCTTCCGCTCCGAGCGCGCGGCGGTCGGCTGCTCGTTCATGAACGACGGCTGGTCGGGCAATACCGATGCCGTCGACCGCGCCCGCGAGCTCGCGCGCGACGGCGTCCGCGGCCACGCGATGATCGGCACGCTGCGCAACGAGATCGCCCGCCACCTCCGCCTCAACTCGTCGGCCGAGACGCTGCCCGACGCCGACAACCGCGTCGAGCTCGCCGTCGACCAGCCCGACAGCGCCGGCATCCCGCGGCCGAAGATCACCTTCCGCGTCGACGACTACACCAGGGCCGGCATCGACCACGCGCGCGCGGCGACGCTGAAGATCTTCGAGGCGCTCGGCGCCACCGGCGTGAAGACGAACACGCCCTATCTGTCGAGCGCCATCATCTGCGGTACGACGCGGATGGGCAGCGATCCGAAGTCCTCTGTGGTCGGGCCGGACCTGCGCACCCACGACCATCCGAACCTGTTCATAGTCGGCCCGAGCACGCACGTGACCGCGCCGGTGAATGCGCCGACCCTGACGGTCGGCGCCAATGCGCTGCGGGCGGCGGATCGGATCATGGCCGATCTCGGCGGGAAATGAGAGGTCGCGTGGCAAGAGGGTCGATCGGCGTGTGGGTGGCTGCGGCGGCGGTGGCTGCGGCCGTTGCGCTTGGGGTGGTTGCGTTGCCGGAGCGCGGCGAGGCGTTGCCGGACGCGGCGATCCCGCTGTCGCCGACGATCCCCGCCGACGTCGATCCCGCCATCCGCGCCCGGCTGCTCGCCGAGGGCGACCTCGTGCTCGCGCACCGCCTGTTCGAGCGCCAGCAGTGGGCGGCCTTCATCGCGCTGAACTGGCCGGTGGACGGGGAGGGGCGGCCGCGCCCCGCGCTCGGCGATGCCGGCGCACCGCAATGGTCGACGTGGACGGAGGTCTACCAGATCTTCAAGCCGGACGGTTCCGCCCCCGACGCGTGGGGTGCGAAGACGCGCTCGCTGCCGCTCGCCGACCGCGTGCAGGGGCCTGTGCTCGAGGACGGTGACGCGACGGATGCCCCGCCGATCGACAGCGGCGACGCCCGCATCCTCCACAACCTCTCGTCGACGCAGCGCCTCTCGGTCGCCGACGAGGTCGACCAGGCCTTCTCGTTCGCCGTCTTCGACCAGAACGGCAATCCGGCGCACTACGAGATGCTGGTGAACGAGGTCGAGTACCGCTTCATCGTCGACAACGAGCTCTTCCATGCCGGCGGGCTCGCCGACTATATCCGCCGCAACGGCAAGCTCACCTTCCCGGCCGGCCGCTTCGAGGGCAACCGCTTCGGCGCCATAGAGCTCAAGCTCGCCTGGCGCATCCTCGACCCGGCCACCGACGACTTCTCCCGCTACCTGACGCAGCCCGCCTATGTGGCGGGGCGTGTCCCCGGCGGGCCTGCCGCCTGGGTGCCGGTGACGGCCGGCCTTGTCGGCTTCC
Source organism: Pseudoxanthobacter soli DSM 19599 (assembly GCA_945898215.1). Taxonomy (GTDB): domain Bacteria; phylum Pseudomonadota; class Alphaproteobacteria; order Rhizobiales; family Segnochrobactraceae; genus CAMDHY01. Next base: position 9,551 of record CAMDHY010000109.1, read on the forward strand.
ATATCGCCCAGAAGACCGAGACCTCGCCGCAGTGGATCTGGTCGACCTTCGAGCACGTCGACAATGTCGCGGTCGATCGCCTGCAGCCGGTGAAGACGGCGGACGGGCGCTCGGTGCGGCTGCGCCCCAGCTTCAACGATCCCGACTGCGAGTGGTGCCCCGTCAATGTCGGCGCGCCGGTCGGCGCCGACGGCAAGCGGCGCACCCAGGTGACGCGGTTGACTCCGATCCCGAAGGAGACGCAGGCGCTCAACGCCCGCGTCCAGGCCTCGCTGGCGGAGGCGGGCTCGGTGCTGCGCTTCTACGAGATGGTCGGGACGCAGTGGCCGACCGATCCCGCCGCCCCGCCGGAAAGCGGCGCCGCCTTCCCGGGCGCCGTCGCCAACATGGCGGGCGGCAAGCCGCTGCCGGTCTATCTCGCCAACGCGGTGATGGAGACCTTCGGCCAGATCGGCAACGCCCCGGCCGACCGGCAGCAGCGCGCCACCTCGACGAGCGACAAGCTCGTGTTCGGCAACGGCAGCTGCATGGGCTGCCACTATTCCTCGCCCTACGACTTCTCGTGGATCATGACGAAGGCGCAGCCGCGACCGAACGCGGTGGGCGAGGCGTCCCAGTGAGCGACGCCCGCCGGGCCTCAGTCGGGCCGCGGCAGATCCGCATAATAGGTGGCGAGCTCGGCGATGTCGGCGTCCGACAGCGCCTGCGCCACCGTGTACATCATGCCCGCCTGGTCGCCGCGCCGCTCGCCGGAGCGGTAGAGCCGCAGCGCGTACTCGAGGTAGAGCCGGTTCTGGCCGGCGAGATTGGGATAGGTCGGCACCGGCGACAGGCCGAGCGGGCCGTGGCAGGAGGCGCAGATCGCCGACTTCGCGAGGCCGGAGGCGGCGTCGTCCGCCGCGGCGGGTGCGGCGAGGCCGAAGGCGGCGAGCCCGAGGACGACGCAGGCCGACAGGCTGGCCGGGAGGGGGCCGGCCCAGTCGGGCGTGCGGGTTGCAGCGGTCCGGTTCGTTGGGCTCATCGGCGGTCGTCCCCCCTGTCACCGGCCGGTGGCGACGGTCTCGACACGTCCGCCTCGCCTCGCCAGACTGTTTAACGAATCCAGCCGGCGGCGCAAAGCGCCGCCAGACGAAGCAAGGCGGGGGAGACGTCCATGGCCTCGAGGATGACGTTCGCGGCGGCGGCCCTGGCTGCGGCTCTGACCCTGATGGCGCCGGCGGTGCGGGCGGCGGACGACGATCTCGTCTATTTCCTGACGCCAGAGAGCGAGCGCCTGTTCGAGACGGCGAGCGAGACCGGCGACTTCTACCCGCTGATCGCCCGCTTCGTCTCCGAGACCCGGCAGACGTTCTGCGGCATCGCCTCCTCGGTGATGGTGCTGAACGCGCTGGAGATCCCGCCGCCGGTGGAGCCGCAATGGTATCCGAGCCAGTACTGGAGCGAGGACACCATCTTCACGCTGCCGGTGCTGGAGAAGGTCGCGAGCGTGCAGCAGATCGAAGGTGGTGGTATCACCCTCGACCAGCTCGAGGTGCTGCTCGAGACGAGCGGCGCGACGGTCGACCGCGTCTTCGCCGCCGACACCGACCTCGATGCTTTCCGCAAGGCGGCGATCGCGACGCTCCAGGACCCGAACGCCTACCTCGTCGTCAACGTCAGCCGCGCGGTGCTGGGGCAGGGCGGCGTCGACGGCGGCGGACACATCTCTCCGATCGCCGCCTACAACGCCGAGGCCGACCGCTTCCTGTTCCTCGACGTCGCCCGCTACAAGTACCTGCCGAGCTGGATCACCGCCGAGCGCCTCTACGCGGCGATGAACACCATCGACACAACCTCGAAGAAGACCCGCGGCTACGTGGTGGTGCGGAAGTAGCGCGGGCCGCAAGTAGGGCGGCAGAGGCGGGCGGCCTCGTGCCGCCCCAGGTAAAGCGGGAAGAATGCGGGCGGCCGTTCGCCGCCCGCAGCCTCACACCATGTCGGAGCCGATGACGACGACGCGCGTCTCGAGTGGCGTGCGGGCGTAGAGGTCCATGACATCCTGGTTGATCATGCGGATGCAACCCGACGAGACGCTGGTGCCGATCGACCACGGCTCGGTGGTGCCGTGGATGCGGAACAGCGTGTCCTTGTCGCCCTGCCAGAGATAGAGCGCGCGGACGCCGAGCGGGTTGCCCGCGCCGCCGGCCATGCCGATGCCGCTCTGCAGCTCGGTCAGCTGCGGCAGCAGGTCCGGACGGCGCTCGATCATCTCCTTCGGCGGGTACCAGTCCGGCCACTCGCGCTTGAACTTGATCACCGCCTCGCCCGACCAGGAGAACCCCTGCTTGCCGACACCGACGCCGTAGCGGATCGCCATGCCGTTGTCCTGCACCAGGTAGAGGTAGTGGGCCTGCGGATCGACGACGATGGTGCCGGCCGGCTCTCCCGTCGGGTTCGGCACGACCGTGCGCATGAACTCCGGCTTGAGGTGGCTGTTCTTGATCGCCGGCACCGGGAAGGGCTCGGTGTCGATGGCGGCGTACATCAGCTCCGGGGGCGGCAGCTGCAGGGCGCTGTAGAGCGGCGGCGGCGGGCCGTCCGCCGGGGCGTAGCTCGCGACGACGACCGGCGTCTGCTGCTGGGCGGTGGTGGTGGTGCAGGCCGACAGGCCGAGGCCGGCCGCCGCACTGGCTGCCACGGTGAGAAAGGCACGACGGTTGATGTCCGGCATCGCGACGCCTCGAAAACGGCAGCCGTGCCGACCGGGCCGGCTGATTCGCGTTCGATCCTAGGCGAGCGCGGCCGTCACTCCTATGGCATCGAAGCCACGGCCCCGCGCAATCTCGGCCCCGACCCGCCCGGTTGCGGTGCGCGCGGCGTGGACGATGGCGCTGGCTTTCGGCAAAGTGTCGCCCGGGCGCGGGGGTGGATTCGCGGTGATCTCCGCGACGGCGGCAACGACGAGGTTCTGGCGATGCGCTTTGGGTCGACACGGCAGCGTACTCCGCGGGGGAGCTCAGGATTCAGGCGGCTCGCCGCGGCCTTGACGGTCGGCATCGGGCTCACCGCCAGCGCCCCGGCCATGGCGGCAATGGCGTGCGAGACGGGCGACTTCAACGCCTGGCTGGCGGATTTCGGTCGCGAGGCGACGGGCCTCGGCGTCGGCCCGGAGGCTGTCTCCGCGCTGAACGGGCTAACCTATGACAAGAAGGTGATCGGCCTCGACCGCAATCAGAAGCACTTCAAGGTGAGCTTCGAGGAGTTCATCAAGAACCGCGTCTCCGGCGGCCGCATCACCAAGGGCCGCCAGATGCTGAAGAAGCACGCCCAGCTGCTCGCCCGCATCGAGAAGGACTTCGGCGTGCCGCCGCAGATCATCGTGGCGATCTGGGGCATGGAGACCGACTACGGCGTCGTGCTCGGCAAGATGCCGGCGATCCGCTCGCTCGCGACGCTGGCCTACGACTGCCGCCGCACCGACTTCTTCCAGCAGCAGCTGTTCGACGCGCTGCGCGTCATCGACCGCGGCGACATCCCGGCCTCCGAGATGCGCGGCGCCTGGGCGGGCGAGATCGGCCAGACGCAGTTCATGGCGACCTCCTACTACCGCTACGCCCTCGACTATGACGGCGACGGCCGGCGCGACCTCGTCAAGTCGGTGCCGGACGTGCTCGGCTCCACCGCCAACTTCCTCAAGGGGCACGGCTGGGTGCGCGGGGCCGGCTATCACCCGGGCGAGCCGAACTACGCGGCCCTGCAGGGCTGGAACAAGGCGCAGATCTACTCGCGCGCCCTCGGCTACTTCGCCGACAAGCTGATCGAGGGCAGCTGAGCGCGACGCCGCCGGCGGTGGCCGGCGGCGCGGCTGCGGCGGCCGGTCCACGGCGGCACTGAGGGACACCGGGCTTGCTCGCGCATCTGTTCTCGGACGTCGAGGCGTTCGTGCGGGCGGACGGTGCCGTTGCCGTCGCGCTGGTGCTCTTCCTCGAGTGCCTCGGCGCGCCGCTGCCGGGCGAGTCGATGCTGATCTTCTCCGGCTTCATGGCGGCGCGCGGCGAGATTTCGATCTGGACGCTGCTGCCGGCGGCCTGGCTCGGCTCCACCGCCGGCGGGGCGGCGGGCTACCTGATCGGCCGGCTCGCCGGCCGGACCGCGATCCTGCGCTGGGGCGCGCGCGTTGGCCTGACATCCGAGCGCTGGGGCCGCGTCGAGGCGACGTTCGCGAAGTACGGCCCGGCGGCGGTGGTGTTCGCCCGCTTCTTCAACATCCTCAGGCAGCTGAACGGCGTCGTCGCCGGCGCCGCCGGCCTGCCGTGGTGGTCGTTCATGGCCGCCAACGCGCTCGGCGCGGCGATGTGGACGAGCTTCTGGGCCGGCGGCACCTACCTGTTCGGCGGTGCCATCGCCGGCCACGTCGGCAGCCTCGAGAAGGCCGGCGAGGCGATGCTGCACACCCCCGTTGCCTGGGTGGCGCTCGCGGTGCTGCTCGCGGCGACGGCAGCGGCCTTCGTGCTCTGGCGCCGGCGGACGGCGAGCCGCGCCTGACGCCGGCCCCGCGCCTGACGGCGACCCCCGCGCCGATCGCTCACATGTTCGGGTAGTTCGGTCCGCCGGCGCCTTCCGGCACCTGCCAGTCGATGTTCTGGTTCGGATCCTTGATGTCGCACGTCTTGCAGTGCACGCAGTTCTGCGCGTTGATGACGAACGTCGGCCCCGCCGGCCCCTCCACCCACTCGTAGACGGCGGCCGGGCAGTAACGGGCGGACGGGCCGCCATAGACGTCGTGTTCGGACGTCTTCTGCAGCGCCATGTCCTTCACCTTCAGGTGCACCGGCTGGTCCTCCTCGTGGTTGGTGTTCGACAGGAACACCGAGGACAGGCGGTCGAAGGTCAGCACGCCGTCGGGCCTGGCGTAGGCGATCTTCTTCGATGTCGCCGCCGGGTCGAGCGATGCGTAGTCCGGCTTGCCGTGGCCCATCGTGCCGAAGAGGGAGAAGCCGAACAGGCTCTGGCACCACATGTCGATGCCGCCGAGCGGCA
>CAMDHY010000110.1 GCA_945898215.1 Pseudoxanthobacter soli DSM 19599
CACCGGCGCCGCCGCCCGCAAGCACGGCCGCCGCTTCATCGGCATCGAGCGTGACGAAGGCTACGCGGCCGCCGCCCGCGCCCGCATCGCCGCCGTCGAGCCGGCCCCCGACGGGGCGCTGGAAACGCTCGCCGGCAAGCGCGGCGCGCCGCGCGTGCCGTTCGGCGCGCTGCTCGAGGCCGGGCTCGTCGCGCCGGGAACGGAGGTGACCGATTCCCGCCGCCGCCACCGCGCCCTGGTGCGCGCCGACGGCTGCCTCGAATCGGGCGCCCACGTCGGCTCGATCCACAAGGTCGGTGCGCTCGTGCAGGGGCTGGAGGCGTGCAACGGCTGGACCTTCTGGCACCTCGACCAGGGCGCCGGTCCGCAGCCGATCGACGCTCTGCGCGAGCGCATCCGCGCCGCCTTCGCCAGCGGCGCCTGAGCCCCCTGTTGCGCCTCTAGGGGGCCGTCGGCAGCGTCCGCGTCAGCGCAGTCTCGCCGAGCGGCACGTCGCCCGGCGGCAGGCCGTTCTGCTGCAGGATGAAGGCGGTGATCGGCAAGAGCGTCGACGCCGGCAGCGAGCCGGGGTTCACCGCCGGCATCGTCGTGTGCTCGACCCCGTAGAGCTCCGACAGCGGCTGCCCGCCGAACGTCTTCAGGAACGCCGCCCCCTTCAGCGCCGGGCCGTCGGCGCCGGTGAGATCGGGCCGGTGACACTCGGCGCAGTAGTTGTTGAAGAGCAGCTGGCCGCTCGACGCCTGCGCGCTGGTGTACCAGCCGCCGCCCGGTGCCGTCGTGGTGGCCTCCTGCCCGGAGGCCACGATCGCGCCCGTGAGGCTCATCTCCGCGAGCGCGGCGACGAGCCACCCCGCGGCCTGCAGGCCGCCCCTTGCCGACGTCTTGATGGCCGCCTCCCCCGATCGCGCACCGCGTTGGCGTACTTCTGCGACGCCGGGCACGAGGCCTGCCGTCGCCTCCGCGCCGCCGCGATTCCGGCGCAGTGAGCACCATGCTATGCCTCGGATTCGAGGTTCACAAAGGGGCGCGTGCAGATGAGTGAAGCGGATATCTGCGGCGTCGTGCAGCCGGGCCGGGACGCCCGCGTGCGCGCCGCCGTCGGCCGGCTGGCCTCGGCCGCACTCGGGCTGATGGTCGTCGTCGTCGCGGCCGTGTCCGCGATCGGCCCGGCGGGCGCCACCTCCACCCATCGCTTCCCCGGCCTGAAGTTCACGTTCGAGGCGCCGCCGGGGTGGGGTGTCTACACCGTGGCGGGACAGCGGGTGCCCGATGCGAAGGCGAACTTCCACACCGAGATCGCGCTGATGGACCTGAAGTACGGGGACTACATGCCCGTCATCGAGTTCACCCGGCCTGCCCCATATGCCTCGATGTCGCCGAGCATCAGCATCTTCGCGACGCGGCGCGGCGAAGGCGACACCTTCGACCGCGCCCGCTGGGTCCTCGACAGCGTCATCGGCCTGAAGAAGTCGAACACCATCGGTTTCGAGATGGTGATGCAGCCGCGCAAGTTCACCACCGGCAAAATCGACTTCCTTTACGCCGACCTGATCTACGGCATGAACTTCCCGGATGGGAAGCAGTACGGCATGTACGACCAGACCTTCGTCATCGACGCGAAGACGATGCTGCTCATCGTCGACGTCAAGACCGGATCGGACGATGCCGCCTCGCGCGGCCAGGTGGTCGACCTGATGAAGTGGTTCACGTTCGACTGACGGCGGCCAGGTCGGCGCTGGGCGCGCACGCCGCCCGCTGGGCCCGCCCGCGGGCCGTCAGCGCCTCCCCGGCCGGCCGGTCGACACCGGCGCCTCGATCGCCCCCGCCACCACCTTGCGGAAGAGCGACGGCAGCGCCTCGCCGTCGAGGTCTGCCGCAGCCGACCACCACATGCCGGCCGGCGCGGCCGTTCTCGCCGGCACGGTCGCGCGCCACACGTCGAGCTCCAGGTGGAAGTGCGTGAAGGTATGCGCCACCGGCGCCGGCAGCCGCCGCCAGTCGGCGGTGAGAGGAGCGTGCGACGTCGCATCCCCGTGAGGCTCCGCCCGCCAGTCGCTGCCCGGCACCTCGGTCATGCCGCCGAGCAGGCCGCGCGGCTCCCGTCGGCGCACCAGCACGGCGCCATCCGCCCGCACCGCCACGAAGGCCGCGCCCCGCCGCACCGGCCGCGCCGTCTTGGCGGCCTTCACCGGGTAGAGCTCCTGCGTCCCCTCGGCCCGCGCCCGGCACCCTGCGCTCCACGGGCAGAGGCTGCAGGCCGGCCGTTTCGGCGTGCAGATCGTCGCGCCGAGGTCCATCGTCGCCTCGGCGAACTCGCCCGGCCGGTCCGTCGGCACCAGCGCCGCGACGCGCTCGCGGACGATCGGCTTTGCCGCCGGCAGCGGTGTGTCGATGGCGTAGAGCCGCGTGAACACCCGTTCGACATTGCCGTCGACGACGGCGGCCGGCTGGTCGAAGGCGATCGCCGCGATCGCCGCCGACGTATAGGCGCCGATGCCGGGCAGGGCGGCGAGCCCGGCTTCCTCACCCGGAAAGCGGCCGCCGTGCTGCTCGGAGACGGCCTCGGCGCAGCGCTTCAGGTTGCGGGCGCGGGCGTAGTAGCCGAGCCCGGCCCAGGCCTTCATCACGTCGCCCTCGTCGGCGGCGGCGAGATCGGCGACCGTCGGCCAGCGTGCCGTGAAAGCCTCGAAGTAGCCCTTCACCGCGGCGACCGTGGTCTGCTGCAGCATCACCTCCGACAGCCACACCCGGTAGGGTTCCGGCCGCACGCCCTGCCGCCGCTCCGCCGGCCCCGCCCGCCACGGCAGCCGCCGCGCATGCCGGTCGTACCAGGCGAGCAGGTCGGCGGCGGACGGAGCGGCGAGGGGGGGCGCGTCGGGAGGTGTCGGGGCCTTTTCGAGCATGGCGACAAGATAGAGGACGCCCGCGCGGCTTCGATAGCGCGAAGGCACACCCGTCCACATCTGCACAGTCTAGATCGGCGGCTTCATCGCCCGGAGCCCCCGACCGCCGGATTTCGGGTCGGCCGACCCTCGCCTTGCCGCGGCGCTTGCGTCGCCCGCCGCACCTGCGCGACACTGCGCCGGCCGGACCGCGGGGGCTCGGCGCTCCCATGCGACGCCGCGGATGGCGTTGTGACGTGAAAGGACACCGGCGGATGCGGCGTGAGCCCCGCCCGATCGCCGACCTCGTCGGCCGCGCCATCGACCCGGCCTGCCGCCGGCGCGGCTTCGCGTCCTCCGAACTCGTGACCCTGTGGCCCGAGCTCGTGGGGGCCGAGGTCGCCGAAGGCTCGCGGCCCGAGAAGCTCGTCTGGCCGCGCCGCCGCGGCGAGGCGGGCGAGGGCGAGCCGGCCACCCTCATGGTCTCATCCGACGGCCCGACAGCGCTCATCCTCACCCACGCCGGCCCGCAGCTTGTCGAGCGCCTGAATGCTTTTCTCGGCTGGCGGGCGATCGCCCGCATCCGCGTCGAGCAGAATTTCCGGCCGCCGCCGCCACCGCCCGCCCGCCGGCGCACGCGCCCGCTCGCGCCCGAAGAGGCCGCCGCGGTGACAGCGCGCGCCGACGGAATCGCCGATGGCGGGCTCCGGCAGGCGGTCGAGCGGCTCGGGCGCGCGGTCTTGTCCTCTGGACCCGCGCCACTCGTTCCCCATGTTCGCCCCAATCCTGCGTCTCCATCGTCTCCACCGGCGAGGGCGGCGAACCCCCTTTCCCCTGCGCATCGAGGAGTTCCCACTTGAGACTGACCCGCAGAGAGGTCATCGGCGGTGCCGTCGCACTGTCGGCCGTCGCCGGCTTCGGTCTGGCGCCGCTGCCCGCCTGGGCGCAGACCGTCGACTTGGCGAAGCTTCTCGAGGCCGGCCCGCTCGGCGAGGAGGCCCTCGGTTCCCCCGACGCCCCGGTGACGATCGTCGAGTACGCGTCCCTCACCTGCGGCCACTGCGCCGCCTTCCACATGCAGACCTTTCCGGCGCTCAAAGAGAAATACATCGACACCGGCAAGGTGCGCTTCATCATGCGCGAGTTCCCGCTCGATCCGCTCGCCGCGGCCGCCTTCATGCTGTCGCGCTGCGCCGGTGACGGCAAATACTTCGGGATGGTCGACCTGTTCTTCGAGAAGCAGGCCGACTGGACACGGACCGACGATCCGGTTGCCGCGCTCATGAACCTGTCGAAACAGGCCGGTTTCACACAGGAGAGCTTCGAGGCCTGCTTGACGAATCAGGAGCTCCTCGACGGAGTGAATGCCGTCAAGGACCGTGGCGCGCAGTTCGGAGTCGATTCGACGCCGACCTTCTTCGTCAACGGTGAGGTGGTCCGCGGGGCCAAGACGATTGGCGAGTTCGACGCGATTCTGGAGCCTCTGCTGCGCTAGCCTACCGCGCCCTCGCAAGACCGGCGGCGCGCGAGGAGACGTGCGCGCCGCCCGGTCGCCGGCTTTCGCCGCGGCGGGAGCGCGGCGGCCATGAAGTTCGTCAAGCTCCGCATCGCCGGCTTCAAGACCTTCGTCGAGCCTACGGACGTGCCGATCGAGACCGGCATGACCGGCGTCGTCGGCCCCAACGGCTGCGGCAAGTCCAACCTCGTCGAGGCGCTGCGCTGGGTGATGGGCGAGAGCTCGTCGAAGAGCTTGCGCGCTTCCGGCATGGACGACGTCATCTTCTCCGGCTCGACGCGCCGCCCGGCGCGCGACCGGGCGGAAGTCACCCTCGTCCTCGACAACCTCGACCGCACGGCTCCCGCCGGCTTCAATGACGCCGACACGCTGGAGGTGACGCGCCGCATCGAGCGCGAGGCCGGCTCCGTCTACCGCGTCAACGGCCGCGACGTGCGCGCCCGCGACGTGCAGCTGCTGTTCGCCGACGCCTCCACCGGCGCGCGCTCGCCGGCGCTCGTCCGCCAGGGCCAGATCGGCGAGCTGATCGCCGCCAAACCCGCCCAGCGCCGCGGCATTCTCGAGGAGGCGGCCGGCATCACCGGCCTGCACTCGCGCCGCCACGAGGCGGAACTCCGGCTCCGCGCCGCCGAGCAGAACCTCGCCCGCGTCGAGGACGTCATCACCGAGATCGAGGGCCGCCTCGATGGCCTGCGCCGCCAGGCGCGCCAGGCCTCGCGCTACCGCAACCTCTCCGGCGAGATCCGCAAGGTCGAGGCGGGGCTACATTACCTCAAGTGGATCGCCGCCCGCGCCGCCGTCACCGACGCAGACGAGGCGCTCGCCGCCGCCGCCGTCGCCGTTGAGACCCGCGCCGCCTTGCAATCGTACGCCGCCCGCGACCAGGCGGTGGCGGCCGCGGCGATGCCGCCGGTGCGCGAGCGCGAGGCGTCCGCCACCGCCGCCCTGCAGCGCCTGCGCCTCGCCGCCGAGGCGCTCGCGACGGAAGAAAAACGCACGGTCCAGCGCATCGCCGAGCTCGAGCGCCGCGCCGCCGAGGTGGAGGTCGACGCGGTCCGCGCCGCCGCCGTCGGCGACGAGGCGCGCGCCCGTCTCGCCACCCTCGACGAGGAGGACGCCGCGCTCGCCGCGGAGGATGCCACCGTGGGAGCGCGTTCGGTTGCGCTCGCGGCCGGACAGTCCGCCGTGGAAGCCGCCCTCGCGGAGGCCGAATCGGCACTGGCCGAGGCGACGCGCCGCGCCGCCGATGCGAGCGCCCGTCGTGCGGCGCTGGAGCGCGGCGAGCGCGAGGCCGCTGCCCGCCTCGCCGGCCTCGACCGCGAACTCGCGACCCTCGCCCGCGAGCGCGCCGAGGTCGCGGCGGCCCGCCCCGGTGCCGGCTGCGAGCCGCTCGCCGCCGCGCTCGCTGCCGCCGAGGCCGCTTTGGCGGACGCCGAAGCGGCCCTCGCCGCCGCCGAATCGGCCGCCGCGAGCGCCCGCGATCGCGAAGCCGCGGCGCGTGCCCCGGCCCAGGCGGCCGACACGGCGCTCGCCCGGCTCGAGGCCGAGGCGAAGGCGCTCGCCCGCGTCCTCGCCGCCGCCACGCCCGGCGGCCACGCGCCCGTGCTCGACGCCGTCTCCGCCGACCGCGGCTACGAGCGCGCGCTCGCCGCTGCGCTCGGCGACGATCTCGAGGCCTCGCTCGATCCGCGCGCGCCGTCGCGTTGGGAAGGGGCGGCCGCCGACGGTGATGCGCCGCTGCCGCCCGGCGCCGCGCCGCTCGCCGCCCATGTCCGCGTGCCCGCCGCGCTCGCCCGCCGCCTCGCCCAGATCGGCCTCGTCGAGCCCGCGGACGCCGTGGCGCTGCGGTCGTTGCTGAAGCCCGGCCAGCGTCTCGTCAGCCGGGCCGGCGACCTGTGGCGGTGGGACGGTTTCGTCGCCGCCGCCGACGCCCCCACCGCCGCCGCCCAGCGCCTCGCCGAGCGCAACCGCCTCGCCGAGGTCGAGGCCGACGCCGCCGCCGCCCGCGCCGCCTCTGCGAGCGCCCGGGCTGTCCACGCGGAAGCCCAGGCCACCGTCGGCCCGACCGGTGCTGCCGAGCGCGGCGCGCGCGAGGCCGTCCGTGCCCGCCAGGGCGACGTCGCCCGCGCCCGCGACGCCCTCGCCAAGGCCGAGCGGCGGCTTGCCGAAGTCGACGCCCGGGCGCGCTCACTCGCCGACCTCGCCGACCGCCGCGCCGCCGATCGCGAGGCCGCCGCCGCCGCCCACGCCGCCGCCCGCCAGGCCCTCGCCGATGCGCCCGTCGCCGGCTCCGAGGACGCCGTCATCGCCGAGCGCCGCGCCGTCGTGGCGGAACGCCGCGCCGCCGCCGGCGAGGCGCGCGCCGCTGCCGCCACCCACGCCCGCGAGGCCGAATTGCGCGGTCGCCGTCGCCGCCAGATCGTCGCCGAGCGCGAGACCGCCGGCGAGCGCGTCGCCGCGGCCACCGCCCACCGCACCCAGCTCGACGACCGCCGGGCCGCGATCGTCGTCGAGCAGGCGGCCCTCGCCGATGCCCCCGTCGAGATCAGCCGCCGTAGGCGTGCGCTCGTCGAGGAGATCGCCACTGCCGAAGCCGCCGCGTCGGCCGCCACCGAGGCGCGGACCGCCGGCGAGGCGGCGCTCGCCGTCGCCGACCGGGCCGCGCGCGACGCGCTGGAGGCCCTCTCGGCGGCGCGCGAACTGCGCGGCCGCGCCGAGGAGCGGCGCGAGGCGACGCTGCAGCGCCGGGCCGAGATCGAGGCGGCGATCACAGAGGCCCTCGACGGCCCACCCGAGCAGGCCGCGACGGTCGCCGGCTTCGTCCCCGCGGCGCCGCTGCCGGACGCGGCCGGCCTCGAGGCCCGCCTGGAGCGTCTCAAGCTCGAGCGCGAGCGGCTCGGCGGCGTCAACCTGCGTGCCGAGGAGGAGGTCGCCGAGGCCGAAGCCCGCCGCGACACGCTGGTGTCCGAGCGCGACGAACTCGTCGAGGCGATTCGCCGTCTCCGCCAGGCGATCCAGACGCTGAACGGCGAGGCCCGCCAGCGCCTGCTCGCCGCCTTCACAATCGTCGACGGCCACTTCCGCTCGCTGTTCCGCCACCTCTTCGACGGCGGCGAGGGCGAACTGGCGCTGGTCGATTCGGACGACCCGCTGGAGGCCGGCCTCGAGATCGTCGCCCGCCCGCCGGGCAAGAAGCCGCAGACCCTGACGCTGCTCTCCGGCGGTGAACAGGCGCTGACGACGCTCGCCCTGATCTTTGCCGTCTTCCTCACCAATCCGGCGCCGATCTGCGTGCTCGACGAGGTCGATGCGCCGCTCGACGACGCCAATGTCGAGCGTTTCTGCGACCTCGTCGCCGAAATGACGAAGCGCACCGACACCCGCTTCCTCATCGTCACCCACAATCCGATCACGATGGCGCGGATGAACCGGCTGTTCGGCGTGACGATGGCCGAGCGCGGCGTCTCCCAGGTGGTGTCGGTGAGCCTGGAGACGGCGGAGGAGTTCCGCCAGGCGGGCTGAGCGTCGGAAGCCCTGCGGGCCGATTGTCGCAACCCCGCGCTGCGCCCGAAACTTATGATCTTTCAAAGCTTTGTGGGTTGCCGGGGATTCCTTGACAGCGGCTCCGGCGCCTGACTATTGTGCGCCCGGTTTCAGGGGTGGTCGGTCCCGCGAGGCCCGTTTCTGCGCGACACGCCAAGACGTGCTGCGATGCCTCCCGGGGCCATCCGGGTGGCCGCTTTCAGGAGGCTGGACGCGATGTCCGATCGCGGTTCTGGCGGACGCGGCCCCTCGGGGCCGGGCGGTGAGCACGGAAATGGGGGTCCGCAGGACGACCGTGCCCTGGCGGACCGTCTGCAGCGCCTCGGCCGATCCCTCGATCGGCCCGGCGCGAAGGACGACCCGGCGCCTTCTTCCGCTTCGACGGCGTCGTCGGGGTGGGGGCAGGCGGTGCGGGTCAGCTCCGAGTTCATCGCCGGCGTCATCGTCGGCGGCGGAATCGGCTGGATCGTCGACTGGTTCTTCGGTATCTCGCCGATCGGGCTGGTGATCTTCCTGCTGCTCGGGTTCGCAGCCGGTGTCCTCAACGTGCTGAGGGTCGCCGGTCGCGCCACGACACCGGGGCGCGACCCGACGAAGCGCTGACGGCGGCGACGCCGCGGCGCCCGCGAGCCGGCGGTCGCCGGTAGTGAATTTCCGGTGGCGACGCCGGCGAACGAGACGGAGCAGGCGCGAGCCTGCACACAGAGGGGCACGACGGTGGCGAACGACCCGATCCATCAGTTCCAGCTCTTCCCGATCGTCGACATCGATGTCGCCGGCGTCGATCTCTCGTTCACCAACTCCGCCCTGTTCATGGCGCTGACGGTCGGCTCCGTCGTCCTCTTCCTCGTGCTGTCCACCACCGGTCGCGGCCTCGTGCCCAACCGCTGGCAGTCGATGGCGGAGATGTCCTACGAGTTCGTCGCCAACACCTTGCGAAGCTCGTCAGGAACCGAGGGCATGCGGTTCTTCCCGCTCGTCTTTTCCCTCTTCATGTTCATCCTGTTCGCCAACCTGTGGGGCATGTTCCCCTACTTCTTCACGGTGACGAGCCACATCATCGTGACGTTCGCGCTGGCGATGCTGGTGATCCTGACGGTGGTGATCGTCGGCCTGATGCGCCACGGCACCCACTTCTTCGGCATCTTCATCCCCGGCGGCGTGCCGATGGCGCTGATCCCGCTCGTCTCGCTGATCGAGATCATCTCCTTCCTGTCGCGGCCGATCAGCCTCTCCGTCCGTCTGTTCGCCAACATGCTCGCCGGCCACATCACGCTGAAGGTGTTCGCCGCCTTCATCGTCACCCTCGGCGGGCTCGGCATCGGCGGCTGGCTCGGCGCCGTGCTGCCCCTCGGCATGACGGTGGCGCTGACCGCGCTTGAGTTCCTCGTCGCCTTCCTGCAGGCCTACGTCTTCACCGTCCTGACCTGCATGTACCTCAACGACGCGATCCACCCCGGCCACTGAGGCCGGAGCGGCGTCGCCCGTCCCGTTCGACACGTTCCCATCATCCCGCCTTTCACCAAGGAGCACACACATGGAAGCGGATGCGGCAAAGGCCATTGGCGCCGGTATCGCCTGTCTCGGCATGGGCGGCGCGGCCGTCGGCCTCGGTAACATCTTCGGCAACTATCTCGCCGGCGCCCTGCGCAACCCGTCGGCCGCCGACGGCCAGTTCGGCCGCCTGATCTTCGGCTTCGCCGTGACCGAGGCGCTCGGCATCTTCTCGCTGCTCGTCGCCCTCATCCTGCTGTTCACCTGATCGCGTCGCGCCTGGTGGTGCCGGCCTCCGCGCCGGTTCCGCCGGAGGACGACGCGACCGGTCGGCGTCCCGCCCGCGTTCGGGCAATGACGCGGACCGGTCGCATGGTGCGCGCCGCACCCGGCTGTGCTGCCCCGTCCGGGGCGCGCAGGCGGTTCAAGGCCGTCACCGTGCGGAGTGGCTGTGGCACGTCGGGCCCCGGGTCCGGGGCGGGAGAGGTCGATGGCGACCGAGACCGAAGTGATGCAAGAGTTGGCGACCGACGTGGGAGGCGCCGCCGTGGAACACGCAGGTGATCACGCCGTCGTCTTCCCGCCGTTCGATACGACGACGTTCGCCTCGCAGCTGTTCTGGCTCGCGATCACCTTCGGGCTGCTCTACTACCTGATGGCGCGGGTGATCGTGCCGCGCATCGGCGGCATCCTCGAGGACCGCAGCGACCGCATCGTCGGCGACCTCGCCGAGGCCTCGCGCCTCAAGGAGGAGAGCGAGCGCGTCATCGAGACCTACGAGGCGGAACTCGCCGAGGCCCGCCGCAAGGCGCAGGCCATCGCCGAGGAGCGCCGCGCCGCGGTCAACGCCGATCTCGCCGAGAAGCGCAAGACGGCCGAGGCCGGCCTCGCCGGAAAGCTCGCCGAGGCCGAGGGGCGCATCCGCACGATCCGCGACAAGGCGCTGTCGGAGGTCGACGGCATCGCGACGGAAGCCGCGGAGGCGGTTGTCGCGCGGCTCGCGCCGGTGACGGTCGACACCGCCGAGGCGGCCGCCGCCGTTGCCCGCGTCAAGCGCCAGGAGGCCTGATCATGGACGCGACATTCTGGGCGCTGGTCGGCCTCGTCCTGTTTCTCGTGCTGATCGCCTACCTGAAGGTGCCGGCCAAGATCACCGCCGGCCTCGACGGCCGCGCCGAGCGCATCCGCCGCGAGCTCGACGAGGCCCGCCGCCTGCGCGAGGAGGCCCAGGCCGTTCTCGCCGAGTACCAGCGCAAGCGCAAGGAGGCCGAGGCCGAGGCCGAGACGATCCTGTCGACCGCCAAGGTCGAGGCCGAGCGCATGACGACGGACGCCCGCGCGGCGCTCGACGAGATGATCGTCCGGCGCACCGCCGCCGCCGAGACGAAGATCGCCCAGGCCGAGGCCCAGGCGGTCGCCGAGGTGCGCGCCCGCGCCGCCGAGGTGGCGGTGGCCGCCGCCCGGGTCATCCTCGAGGCCAAGGTGAAGGGCGACGTCGCCGGCCGCCTCCTCGACGACGGCATCGCCACGGTGAAGGCCCGCCTCAACTGAGGCTGCCGCGCCGCCCGCGCGGCGCGCCGGACAGACTTAGCGAGGGCCGCTCCGGCGACGGGGCGGCCTTCGTCGTTTCCGGCGTCCCATCGGCACGCCGGAGGTCCGCCGTCGATTTCCCTCCGCGTTTTTCCATGGCCCGCGGAATAAGCCGCGCCTCCTCGCGTTCTTCCCCTGCGCGCCCCGAGACGGCGCCGGCCCGCCCTTCGGCGACCGGCCCGACCCTCGCGGCGACGGTCGATGTCGTGGGGTGACCGGCGCCGAGGCGCCAGGTCGGGAAACAGGAGAAGCAGATGTCGAAGTTCATGTCCGCCGCGGTGTTCGCCGCCTTCGCCGTGCCGATGGCGCTCGCCGCCGCCACGCCCGCCAGCGCCGAGGAGCGGATCTGCCGCTCGTCGCTCGGCCAGGTCACGGTCGACAACCTCAAGGTGCCCTCGAAGGCCACCTGCAGGCTCGACGGCACCCGCGTGAAGGGGTCGATCGTCGTCGAGACCGGCGCCACCCTCATCGCCTCGAAGGTGGTGGTGATCGGCAACGTCCAGGCCGAGGGCGCCAAGGCGGTGACGGTGCGCCGCGCCTCGCGCGTCGGCGGCTCGGTGCAGGTGAAGCAGGGCGGTGCGGCGACGGTCGAGGCCAGCATCGTCGACGGCTCGATCCAGCTCGAGCAGAACAAGGGCGCCATGACGGTCGTCGGCAACACCGTCGGCGCCGACGTGCAGGCCTTCCAGAACACCGGCGGCGTGACGGTCGAGGCGAACGTCGTCGACGGCAACCTGCAGTGCAAGGAGAACACCCCGGCGCCGGTCGGCGGCGGCAACACCGTGCAGGGCAACAAGGAAGACCAGTGCCGCAAGCTGTAACGCCGCGGCCGGCGCACGACCGGTCGGCGACGGCGTGATCGCCCGACCGACCGGGTCGCCGCCAGCCCGAGCACAGACAGACGTGTTCGGACCTGCCGGGGAACGAGGAACTCCGTCAGGGAAGACGGAACGGGCCGGGGGGCGACCCACGGCCCGTTTTCGCGCCTCCGGGCGCCAGGCCCACCGGCCGGGGGCGGCGGCCCCGGGTGTCATCCCAGCGCGAGGCGCGCCCGCACCGGCTCGAAGGAGCGGCGGTGGTGGATCGAGACGCCGAGGTCGGCGAGGGCGGCGGCGTGCTCGGGCGTGCCGTAGCCCTTGTGGCGCTCGAAGCCGTAGCCGGGCACGGAGCCGGCGAGCGCCGTCATCAGCCGGTCGCGCGTCACCTTGGCGACGATCGAGGCGGCGGCGATCGAGGGCGAGCGCGCGTCGCCGCGGACGAGGGCGCGGCCCTCGCACACGAGCCCCGGCGGCACATCGCGCCCGTCGACCAGCGCCCCCGCCGGCCGGTCGGAGAGGCCGGCGACGGCGCGCGCCATCGCCCACAGCGTCGCGCCGCGGATGTTCATGGCGTCGATGCGGCCGGGCGAGGCGAGCACCACCGAGACGTCCGCCACGTCGAGGATGGCGGAAAACAGCCGCTCGCGCGCCTCCGCCGTGAGCACCTTGGAATCGCCCAGCCCCTCCGGCGGCCGCTTGCCGTGGAACACCACCGCCGCCACCACCACCGGCCCCGCCCACGGGCCCCGGCCCGCCTCGTCCACCCCGCACACCGGCCCCCCGAACGCCTTCCGCGCCGCCCGGTCGAGGGCGGGATCGGGCACGTCCGGCACGAGGTCTGGGAAGAGCGGCAGGGCGTTCATGGGCGGGCAGGGTGGCGGGGGCAGGGATGATTCGCAACGCGGCCGTCCATGCCGTCCCCGCTGTTCAGGGGCGGGTGTCGGTCGCGGCTGAGGGAAGAAGGCCTCAGGGCCGCTGGTACTTGATGAACGGCGTCAGCTTGCCGACGTGGTCGTAGAGGCGGCGGCCCTTCTCGTTGAAGTGCTGGGTCATCCAGTAGGTCGCCTCGGCGCCGGCCGCGTCGGCGGCCGCATAGGTCGCCTCGATCAGCGCCTTGCCGACCCCGCCACCGCGCACGTCCGGCGAGACGAACAGGTCCTCCAGATAGCAGTACGGCCCGATCGCCCAGGTGGAGCGGTGGAACAGATAGTGCGCGAAGCCGACGAGCTGCCCGTCCGCATCGATGGCGACGAGCCCGTGCGGATCGACCGCCGGATCGGTGAGCCGCCGCCACGTCTCCTCGGTGATGTGCGGGGGCAGGTCCTCCTCGTAGAAGACGAGATAGCCCGCCCACAGCGGGTCCCACCCGGCACGGTCGGCGGCGGTGATCGGGCGGATGGTGACGGTGGACATCGGCTCCCCCTACGTGCGTGAGCCCGCCTTCTAGCAGACCGGACGATTCCCCAGCAGGCCGACCGGCGCAAACAGGCGTGAGCGCGTCCGCCGGTGCCTCAAGCCTTCGCCGCGAACGCCTTGAACGCCTCGGCATAGTCCGGGTGCCAGCGCGACAAGGGCGGGCGGTTCTCGACGATGTCGCCGGCGGCCCAGAGGATGCGGCGTTCGTCGAGGGACCGCGGCACGTCGTTGTCGGGGCAGAGGATGTAGAAGTCGCCGGCGGAAAGCCGCTCGAGCAGGAAGTCGGCGGTCTCGTCGGCCGTCCAGGCGCCCGCCGGCTTCTCGGTGCGGCCGCCGGCCGTCAGCCCCGTCCAGACGAAGCCGGGGATGAGGAGGTGGGCCGAAAGCCGCGCGCCCTCGGTGTTGCGCAAGCTGTGCTGCAGCGCCTCGGTGAAGGCCTTCACGCCGGCCTTGGCGACGTTGTAGGCCGGGTCGCCCGGCGGCGTGGTGATGCCCTGCTTCGAGCCGGTGTTGATGACGAGCCCCGGCCGGCCGCGGGCGATCATGCCGGGCACGAACACCTGGGTGCCGTGGACGACGCCCCAGAGGTTCACCGCCAGCACGCGCTCCCAGTTGCCGAGCGGGCCGAGGATGTCGCTGCCGGGCTGGATGCCGGCATTGTTCATCAAGACATCGGTGCCGCCGAAGCGGGCGCTGACCGCCGCCTCCAGAGCGGCGAGGGCGGCGCGGTCGGAGACGTCGGTCTCCATCGTCATCACCGCCCCGGCGTCGCCGGCGGCCTCTGTGAGCACGATCGCCGCCTCCGCCAGCCTTGCTGCGCCGAGGTCTGCGACGCAGACCTTCAGGCCCAAGCGGGCGAAGCGGACGGCGCTCGCGAGCCCGATGCCCGCAGCGCCCCCCGTGACGACGGCGACAGCGCCCGGAACGAGGGTGGGATGGGACATGAGGGCCTCCTTCGACGCGAACCTTGGGTCGGCCCGTTTATCGCCGGAAAGCGGCCGTTCCGCGAGCCCCCGCGGCGGCCGTCGTGGCCGCTCTCAGTCGTTGAACTCGGCGATCGCCACGTGGCCCTTCGGCCAGTCGGAGAGGGCGATCTGCTGCTGGCGGAATCGCGCCGTGTGCGGCGTCTTGCCGAACGGCGTGCGCACCGTGATCGCCACGATGTTCGGCACCTCCTCGGTCGAGAA